>NZ_OY970456.1:4800000-5138821 GCF_963853645.1 Mycobacterium riyadhense
GGCTGAGCGAGCCGAGCCCGTATGTCGAATTCGACCGAAAGCAGTGGCGCGCGCTCCGCATGTCGACGCCGCTGGCCCTCACCGAAGAGGAACTGATCGGGCTGCGCGGTCTCGGTGAGCAAATCGACCTTCTGGAGGTCGAAGAGGTTTATTTGCCGCTGGCCCGGCTGATTCATCTTCAGGTCGCCGCCCGTCAGCGATTGTTCGCCGCCACCGCGGAGTTCCTCGGTGAGCCGCAACAAAACCCGGATCGACCGGTGCCGTTCATCATCGGCGTCGCCGGCAGCGTGGCAGTTGGCAAGTCAACCACCGCCCGCGTGCTGCAGGCGCTGTTGGCCCGCTGGGATCACCACCCCCGGGTGGACCTGGTGACCACCGACGGTTTTCTTTACCCTAATGCCGAACTGGAGCGGCGAAACCTGATGCACCGCAAAGGGTTTCCGGAGAGCTATAACCGGCGGGCGTTGATGCGATTTGTCACCTCGGTGAAATCGGGTTCGGACTACGCCTGCGCGCCGGTGTATTCACATCTGAAATACGACATCGTCCCCGGGGCCAAACATGTAGTCCGCCACCCCGACATCCTGATCCTGGAGGGGCTCAACGTGCTGCAGACAGGTCCGACACTCATGGTGTCGGACCTGTTCGACTTTTCCCTTTATGTGGACGCTCGAATTGAGGACATCGAGCAGTGGTACGTGTCGCGGTTCTTGGCGATGCGCAGCACGGCGTTCGCCGACCCGGAATCACACTTCCACCACTACGCGGCCCTGAGCGACGCGAAGGCGGTAATCGCCGCGAAGGAGATCTGGCGCTCGATCAACCGGCCGAATCTGGTCGAGAACATCCTGCCCACCCGGCCGCGGGCCACGCTGGTGTTGCGCAAGGACGCCGATCACTCCATCAATCGGCTCAGGCTGCGCAAACTGTAGTCCGGCCGATTATGGCGACGCCCCGAGCGTCCCAGCTACGCCGGAAAGCAGCCCCTTGGAGCCGCCGGCGCCACCGGGCCCGCTGGGTACCCCGGTTCCCCCGGCACCGCCGTTGCCTCCGTCGCCAATCAGCTGCGCGCTGCCACCCTTACCGCCGGCACCACCCGCGCCACCGCTGGCGCCGGACCCGCCACTGGCCCCACCGGCGCCCGCAGTACCGCCGGCGCCACCGTTGCCGTACAGCGACCCGCCGGTAGCGCCGTTGCCGCCACCGCCACCCGCGCCGCCGCTGCCGTTCGTCCCGGCCCCGCCGGGACCGCTACCGCCCTTCGCGCCGGCGCCGCCGTCACCACCATGGCCTCCGGCACCGCCCGTGCCCACCATCCACTTGCCGTCGCCGCTGGCGCCGCTGCCACCGGCACCGCCGCCACCACCATCGCCGCCACTACCGCCGGCGCCGCCCTTCCCGGCGATGCCGGCGCCAGCGGCACTACCACCGCCGCCGCCGATGGCGGCCGCGGCGCCGTTGCCGCCGCTACCGCCGGACCCACCGGTGCCGGACAGCCACCCGCCTGTGCCGCCGGCTCCGCCGCCACCACCATCGCCGCCGCTACCCCCGTTACCGCCGTTGCCGCCGTTGGCATCACCGCCGATGGAGAAGCCGGCGCCGCCCGTGCCGCCGCTGCCGGCGGTGCCGCCGGCGGCACCGAACCCGCCGGCCCCACCAGCGCCCCACAGCCTGGCGTTGCCGCCGGCACCGCCGGCACCGCCGGCCCCACCGGATCCAGCGTTGCCGCCGTTGCCCCCGCCAGCAGTGCTGCTGCCGCCGTTAAGGCCGTTGCCGGCGTTGCCTCCGATGGCGCCGTGCCCGCCGGCACCGCCGTCGCCGAAGAGCAAGCCACCGGCACCACCGGCGCCGCCGCCGCCGCCGTCCCCACCAGCTCCACCATCAAAGCCGTCGCCAACGGAAATGACGCCGGTCGCGGTGACGCCCTGGCCGCCGGTGCCGCCGGCCCCGCCGGCCCCGCCGGCACCCCACAACCCGGCGCTGCCGCCGGCTCCACCGTCTCCGCCATGCCCGCCGTCACCGCCGCCGCTTTCGCTGTTGCCGTTGCCGGCATTACCGCCGTCGCCGCCAGCCCCGCCGGCGCCGAACAAACCGGCGGCTCCACCGGTGCCGCCGATGCCGCCGTCGCCCCCGTCGCCCCCACCGCTCCCGCCGATTCGGCCGCTTCCGGCGTTGCCACCAGCCCCACCGTCGCCGAACAACAGCCCACCACGGCCGCCGGCGCCGGCATTGCCGCCGTCACCGCCGCGACCGGCCCCGACCGCCCCAATCGCCCCGTCTCCTCCGTGCCCGCCGGCCCCACCGGCGCCCCACAGCCCCGCGGCACCGCCGGCGCCACCGGCCCCACCGGCCACGCCCGCAGTGATCGCCGTTCCACCGGAACCGCCAGCGCCGCCGTTGCCGTACAGCCAGCCGCCGGCGCCGCCGCTACCGCCGGCCAGGCCGGCCCCGCCCCCGCCCCCGGACCCACCGTTGCCGATCAGCCCGGCAGCGCCGCCGTTGCCGCCGGCCACCCCGGCGGTCGTGCTGGTGCCACCGTTACCACCGTTGCCGTACAACAAACCACCGGCCCCACCGTTTTGGCCCGGCCCGCCATTGGCGCCGTCGCCGATCAACGGGCGCCCCAACAGCGCCTGGGTGGGCGCGTTGATCACATTCAGCACGTCGTCCAGCGGCTCGGCAGCGGCCGCGGCGTTGGCCGCCTCGGCGGCCGCATAAGCTCCGCCGGCGCCAGACATCAACCGAACGAATTGTCGATGAAACGCCTCCACCTGCGCGGTCAGCGCCTGATAGGCCTGGCCGTGCCCGGCAAATAATGATGCCACCGCCGCCGACACCTCATCGGCGCCGGCGGCCAGCACCGCCGTGGTCGGACCCGCCGCGGCCGCATTGGCCTCACCCAACGCCGAGCCTATACTCACCAAATCGGCCGCGGCCTGCCCCAGCAAATCCGGGGCGGCAATCAAGAATGCCATCGCTGTCCTCCTTCGGATTACGCCCCCCGGCAGCCCGTTGGAATATGCAGATCGCAGCTCGATCGAACAGAGTTCCAGCCGTTTTTGGTAGACCTAGCATCGCTGATTCCCGCTGGCCTGTCATTGGCAGATTGCACAGGAGAGCCAACCGGACCGTGCAATCTGCACAGCGCCCGCGCACCGAGCGCCAACTCAAACGGTCCCAGTGGCCCTGAAACTCGCCTCGAAGTGGCCGGAGCGGGGCGGCGCACCGCAAACGTCGGCCGCGTCGTCCCGCACCGGTGGGACTGGGCGCTACGCCTGCAGCCGGCGCACTCCCAGGTACTGCAGGCCAGCGAACACCGCGGTGTACACGCCGCTGGCCAGCGTCGCGGCCACCCCGGTTGCAGTCATCGGCACCAACTCAGCTGCGACGATCGCTGCCAGCGTGTACACGATGTTTGCCACAACGACTCCGATCCCGGCGCGACGCAAGTTGGGTAACGCCGCGAGACAGAACACCGCCAGGCCGTACAGCACGAAGAAGGCACCCATGCTGTATTCCTGGCCGGACGTCAGGCCGGTCAGGCTCGAGATCGGATCGGCAGCCACAGCGACGACCAGGCCCATCAGTCCGGTCAGGGTGGCGTCGAGGCGCATTGCGAAACGCAACAGCGAGTCCGTCGAGTCGTAGAGGGGCCGGGTTGTCGGACCGGAAATTGCGGTCATGTCGGTTCTCCTTGCGAGGGCGATTGGGTCGAACACGTTTGAGCGTGCCGTCGTAGCACTGCCAGATCGACGCATGGCACTGCCAACTACTGCCACTCACTCAATGACCAGCAATTTCGACGGGCTATTCCCATCGAGCGGGATTAGACCGCGTTGGCCTCGACGACGCTGTATGGTGACGCGGTTTCGACCACCCGCGTCATGTCAAAGCCCGCACGCTTGAGGAGTCGACCGTATTCCGCGGCGGTGCGCTCACGACCGGCAACGACGACCAACATTTCCAGATCGACCCACTTGCCCGGAGACTCGCGGTCGTGCGGGGGAATTACGAACTCAACGAGTAGCACCTTCTTGCCCGCGCCCGCGGCCGTGCGCACGTTGCGAAGAATGCGCACCGCGTCGTCATCGGGCCAATCGTGGATGATGTTCTTGAGTACATAGGCATCGCCACCGTCGGGTAGATCTTCGTCGAAAAATGATCCTTCTTCGATCCGCACCCGGTCGGCGACATCGTGTTCTCGGAATACTTTCGGGGCTCCTGCCACCACCTGGGGTAGGTCGAACAAGACCCCGCGTGCAGCCGGGGTCGCGGTCAAGATTGCGGCCAACAGCCGACCGTGTCCCCCGGCGACATCGACGATGGTCCGGTAGGAGCTGAAGTCGTAGGCGGTGATCACCGGCGCGATCGACAGTTCAGATGTGCTCGTCATGGCCTGATTGAAGATTTCGGCGAGCTCCGGTTCGTCGGCCAAGTAGTCGAACGCGGGCTTACCGCGCAATTCGGGGACGACGGGGCGGCCGGTCCGGACCGCGTCCGTAAGGTAGCTCCAATGCTCGCGTTGCTGGCGCGAACCCACCCATCGAGCCATTCCTGCGACCGACACTTCGGCGTCGCGACGAAGCCTGTCCGCGAGCGGGGTTAGATCGTAGCGGCCATCGCGGCGTTGACGGAAAATCCCGCGCGCGATCAGGGCACGCAGCAGCCGGGAGAGCGCATCGGCGTCAGCGTCGACCGCGGTCGCGAGCTCACCGAGGGACAAGGGCCCTTTCGCGAGCGCGTCGGCAACGCCGAGCTCCGCTGCCGCGCTGATCGCCTGGGCCGCCCACGCGTCCATAATCATTTCCATCATCGCGACCTGCGGCGGCACCATACGTCGGTGCAGACGATCGAGCTGATGTCGAGCAAATTCGATCGCTCGCACGACTTTGGCTGGCGGAAGTTTCGACGAAGACATTTGCTACCCCCTCGCAACGTCGAGAAGCGGCGAATACGGACCGGCGGCCCGACCGTTGCCAGGCTAGTCGCTGGAAACGGCGACACGCCCACGCAGATCGGCGGCGATGAGCCGGGCCGCAGCGTTTTGCCAGTTGTGCAGCGAGCGCTGCGGCACCTCGGTAACCAACCACTGCCACGCTTGCCGCGCGGTGGGATCCAAACCGGCGGCGGTCGCGTTCTGTGCGTAAGCTCGCACGCCGACGACGTAGGGGAAGTACAGCGAGTTGTAATAGCGCCACTGCTCGGTCGTCCCGAAATCGCCGCCATCGCGCGGCTTGAGTCGCCCGATGCCATCGGCGAGAACCGCCTTGAGTTCGTTGGCGCGCTCCACGGGGTGGTCGGGTGCGCCGCGGGCGGCCAACCGCTCGTCTATCACGGGCAACGCGGTCAGTGGGCTGGCGACGAGTTTGGTCAGGTCACCATAGTGGCCCAGCGCCCGGCGAGTGAGCCGGACGAAGGTGTCGTCGTCGACGTCGTCGAGCGGATTGTCCGACCGCAGCGGCAGCGCCGCCCCGGTGTGCCGCAGCGCGGCCCGGTCGGCACGCAACCTGGGCGACCTCGAGAACGCCAGCCGGTCCAGCAGCCCGGCCAGCGGATCGGCCAGCACCTGCACCGTGATCGCGACGGCCAGGCTGGTGAACAGCAGCACGGTCAACGGGGTTTGGGCGGCGGGCTCATTGCGGGTCACCGCCAAACCGATCAACGCCTGGCCACCGAAGAGCACCGCCACCGCGACCGAGCCGGCGAACGAACGCAGCATGTCGGCGCGCAGCGCCTGGCCCTCGTCGAAGGCGTCCCAGAGGGCCACCGCCACCCCGAGTGCCACCACGTCGAAACCCGTCGACGCCAGGGCCAGCCAGCTGGGTAGCAGGCCCAGCGGAATGATCAGGATGGCGTTGCTCAGCGCGAAAAACAGCGTCGCAACAACCACCACGCCGGCGACCGACGTGGGCTGCGCCGACCGCCGCAAGGCAAAGACCATCGCGGCCAGCGTTGAGATCGAGATAACCGCGAACATCACCCCGTGGCCCGCCCGCAGTGGACCGTCGACGCTGCCAGCCATCGCAGCACCAAAGAGAGCCAGCGCCCCGGCTCCGCTGACCAGCAGCAGCTCGCCGGTGCGTGCCCGCCAGCTGTCGCACGGCCTGGACAGCTCGACCAGCACCGCGAACCATGCCACGCCCGGGATTGCGACCAGGTAGATCTCGATCTGGCTGAGCAGCTGGGCGTGCCCAGTGCTGGTTATCCGCACCGCGTCCAGGGCCACCACCAGCGCGAAACCACACAGCCCGATAGCCGCCAGCGCCAGCACCGGCTTGCGTGGATCACGAGCCAACAGGTACAGCCCGAGCCACCCGCTCAGCGTAAACACCACCGCCGACAGCGCAGCCATGCGTCCAGTGTGTCACGGGCTTGCGGGCTCGCCAGGTTCGATGCGGCCGCCGCCAGAGCCTCGGGCGCAGCAATCACAAACGACATCACTTTCCTCCGGTCGAATCAGCACCGGGCATACCTTCCGGGAGAGCGGACGGTATTGCTAACTCGCACGCTTGTACCGTCAATCTGCACACGCTTGCCCAGCAGAAAGGGCACTCCGCACAAGTCCATAAAGGGGCGCTGCCGATTCAGTTGAGGTATTCGTGCCGACCCGCTGCGCCCGGCTTCGCCCATTAGTGCCGACCCGCTGCGCCCGGCTTCGCCGCGCTTGCGATCGTCACGGCCGCGCTTGCGATCGTCACGTGCCGTATCGGCGATGCCGTTGGCTGTAGTCACGCAGCGCGCGCAGGAAATCGACCCGGCGGAATGCGGGCCAGTGCGCTTCGGTGAACCACATCTCCGAGTACGCGCTCTGCCACAGCAAAAATCCGGACAGACGTTGCTCGCCCGACGTGCGGATCACCAGATCCGGGTCGGGCTGCCCTGAGGTGTAAAGGTTTTCGGAGATACCCTCCACAGTCACCGCTTCGATGAGATCTTCGGCGGTGGCGCCGTTGACGAGTTCCTTGCTCAACAATGCGCGCACCGCGTCGACGATCTCACGGCGACCGCCATAGCCCACCGCGACGTTGACATGGAACGGCGCAATTTCCGGGGTGGAATCCACCGCATATCGCAGCCGACGGGCCGGTTCCTCACCAAGCAACCCAAGATCGCCGACGGTACGCACACTCCAGCGGTTGGCCGGTGCGCAGATCTCCTCGACGACATCGGTAATGATCTCGATCAATCCGGCCAGCTCGTCGGGATCGCGTTGCAGGTTTTCCATGGACAGCAGGTAGACGGTGGTCATTTCGATGCCGGCCTCTTGGCACCAGCGCAGCATCTCGGCAATCTTGACCGCACCCATTCGGTAGCCGTAGCTGACGTCGTCATATCCCGCATCGCGCGCCCACCGCCGATTGCCGTCGCACAGGACCGCAATGTGCCGAGGCAGTTCGGATTTCGAGGCGGCCAGACCCTGGCGCAGGCGCAGCTCGTACAGCCGATACAAGGGTTCCTTGAGCCGCCGCGGGATGACCTCCACAAAAATCAACACTACTGTGACCGACGCCAAATTCCGGCTCCGGATTCCGGCAATCTCACCTCGCGTCCGACGGGAGTCTCACAGCCAACCCAGTTACTGTGTTCGATGAAATTCACCGGCAATCACTAGACGAGGCAACGGGAGAAATGAGCAGCCAGACCAGCACGCTCACCAGTGCCGAGCCCGAATCGCACGGGTTTTCGCCATCCGATGCTGCCCACCAGGTCGTCGAGGGTGTCGCCCGCGTTCTAGCCAAGCCGCGCTTCCGCGGGTGGATTCACGTCTATTCCGCCGGCGCCGCCGTCTTCGCGGGCGCGTCATTGGTCGCCGTGTCGTGGGCAGTGGGCTCCACCGAGGCCGGACTGGCGACGCTGGCCTACACCGCGGCCACGATCCTGATGTTCACCGTGAGCGCCACCTACCACCGCGTCAACTGGAAATCCGCGACCGCCCGGAAATGGATGAAGCGGGCGGATCATTCCATGATCTTCGTGTTCATCGCCGGCAGTTACACACCGTTCGCGCTGCTGGCCCTGCCCGGCCACGACGGGCACCTGGTGTTGTCGATCGTTTGGGGCGGCGCGCTCGGCGGGATCCTGCTGAAGATGTGCTGGCCGTCGGCGCCGCGGTGGGTGGGCGTGCCGTTGTATCTACTGCTGGGATGGGTGGCGGTCTGGTACACGACGACGATCCTGCACAACGCGGGGGTGGCCGCGATGGTGCTGCTGTTCGTCGGTGGCGCCCTGTACAGCATCGGCGGCATCCTTTACGGATTGCGCTGGCCGGACCCATGGCCGACGACGTTCGGCTTCCACGAGTTCTTCCACGCCTGCACCGCGATCGCGGCGATCTGCCACTACATCGCCATGTGGTTCGTAGTCTTCTGATGGAATTGTGCGTCGCTGCTATCCGGGCACGCCCAGGGCCGCCGCCAGTTCGATCGCGCTAGTGACCGGCAGATCGCAGGTCCGACCACGGCACACGTAGGCGGCGTCGGCCCCATCCACGCGGTCCCGGCCGGCCAGCAGCGCCGACGAGTCCACCTCGCCACCAACGACGATCGCGCCGCCGGGCGCCAACCGGCGCGCGTCGGCCAGCAGGCGCGACCGCGACGGGTCGCAGGCGACGGCGATTTGCAGCGGTCCGCGCGCCGCGGCTTCGGCTACCGCCAGCCAATGTCCGGCCGAGCGCGGCACGCGGGCCAGGAGCATGGAATGCGCGCGCAGCGTGTAGGCCGCCGCCTGCAGGTAGCGCTCCGCACGAACGCCGTCGACGAGGTGTGCAGCCGTCAGCAGGGCCTCGGCGAACGACGACGCTCCCGACGGCGTCGCGCCATCCAGCGGGTCGCCGGGCCGGAGCATCAACTGTTCGGCGTCGTCGGCGGTGTCGAACCAGCCGCCGGGGCGTTGCGGATCGCCGAAGTGCCGCAGCGCGGCGTCGAGCAAGTCGGTGGCCGCACGAAGCCAGGCTTCCTTGGCGTCCAGCTGATAAAGCGCCAACAACCCGGTGGCCAGCGCCGCATGGTCCTCCAGGATGGCCGCGCTCTCGCCGACGACCCCGCCGAGGCTCGCGCGCCGCAGCCTGCCGTCGACGACATGCAAGTCCAGCAGCGCCGTCGCGCATCGCCGCGCGACTTCGGCCAACTCGGGGGCTTGCAACGCCACGCTGGCCTCTGCCAGCCCAGTGATTGCTAGACCGTTCCAGGCCGTGACAACCTTGTCGTCGCGTCCGGGCTGGATCCGGGTGCAGCGGGCCGCGAGCAACTCGCGGCGGACCCGTTCCAGACGGCCCACGTCATCGGGATCGGCTCGCAACTGCAGCACCGACGTCCCGTGTTCGAAGGTGCCGGCCCGACTGACCCCGAAAACCTCTGCCGCCCAACGACCGTCGTTATCGCCGAGCACCTCGGTCAACTGCCCCGGCGTCCACACATAGGTCGAACCTTCGCGGCCGTCGGCGTCGGCGTCCAGCGACGAGGTGAACATGTCGGCGTCGGCCAAATCGTCAAGCAGAAACCGCGCGGTCTGCGCGGTGACCCGACGTGCCAATCGATCCCCGGTCCGTCGGGCCCAGTGCGCATAGGCGCGCAGCAACAGCGCGTTGTCGTACAGCATCTTCTCGAAATGCGGTACCACCCAAGCCTTGTCGACGCTATACCGGGCGAAGCCGCCAGCAAGTTGGTCGTAGATGCCGCCGCGTGCCATCGCACTGCCGATACGTGACACGGCCTGCAGGGCAGCCGATGACCCGGTGCGCTCATAGTTGCGCAACAGCGCCTCCAGCAGCGCTGACGGCGGGAACTTGGGTGCGGCGCCGAAGCCGCCGTCAGCGGTGTCCTCGTCGCGCAGCACTACCGCGACGGCCTGATCGCAGAGCTCCGACGTCACCTCCGGGCCACCACCGGGTAGGCCCGAAACCATCGAGCGCAGCTCTCCGGCGATGTGGTCCGATGCCTCCTCGACCTCACCGCGGCGTCGTTGCCAAGTCTCCGACACTGCTGAAAGCAATTGCAGGAAGCCTTCTTTCGGGTAATACGTGCCGCAATAGAACGGCCTGCCGTCGGGGGTGAGGAAGCATGTCATCGGCCAACCGCCTTGCCCGGTGAGCGCGACGGTGGCGTTCATGTAGACCGCGTCAATGTCCGGCCGTTCTTCGCGGTCCACTTTGATGCAGACGAAGTCGGCGTTCATCGCGGCGGCCACCTCGTCGTCTTCAAACGATTCGTGGGCCATGACGTGACACCAGTGGCATGCGGCGTAGCCGACGGACAGCAGGATCGGCACATCGCGCGCGGCCGCGTCGGCAAGCGCCTGCGGCGTCCACTGCTGCCAGTGCACCGGGTTGTCGGCATGCTGGCGCAAATACGGGCTGGTGGCCCGCGCGAGCGTGTTGGTTCCGGACGAATCAGTCGGGCTCATCGGCGGGTCCCGAGGCTCGGGCGGGCCCGTTGGGCTCGGTGTCCGGAGGAACCTGATCGGCAGCGCCAACCGTATCCGTGCCTTCGTCGGCAGCCTGATCCGGCTCCGGGTGCTGACGATCGAACGATTCGGGGACCTTCTTCAGTTGACGATTCATCGACCGCAGCAGGAACAACGTCGCGATCACCAGCAGCACCACGACGAGCAGCCCCACCGGGCTGGCCTTCCCGAAGTCGGGTCCGTTGTTGCGGGGTCCACCGTCAGCAATCACGGTGAGCAAAAAGTGACTCACCGGTCCGGCTCGATCCCGGCGAACAGCTCGGTTTCGGGCAATTTGATGGGGACGCGCGAACGAGCCAGCTCGAACTCCTCGGTCGGCCAGAGCTCCTCCTGCCATTCCAGCGGAGCGGCGAAGAACTCGGCATTCGGGTCGATCTGGGTGACGTGCGCGCGCAGCGCATCATCGCGTTGTCCGAAGTACGCCGCGCACTCCACGCGCGTCGTCACCCGCGAGGCATAGGGGTCGTGCTCGGGCAGCCAGTGCTCCAGCCACTTCCCGAACGGGCCTTCCTGGCCGCGCCTGATGAACTCGTCCTGCAGCATCTGCATCCGTTCCCGCAGGAAGCCGTGGACGTAGTACAGCTTGGACACCGCCCACGGCTCGCCGGCATCCGGGTACAGGCGGTAGTCACCGGCCGCCTCGTAGGCGCCGACGGAGACCTCATGGCAGCGAATGTGGTCGGGATGCGGGTAACCACCGTGCTCGTCGTAAGTGACCATGACGTGCGGTCGAAACTCGCGGACCACGCGGACCAGGGCCTCGGTGGGCACCTCTAGGGGCTCGAGCGCGAAGCAGCCCTCGGGCAGCGGCGGCGGTGGGTCACCCTTGGGCAGGCCGGAGTCCACGAAGCCCAGCCAGGTGTGCTCGACACCGAGGATCTCGGCGGCCTTCGCCATCTCGTCGCGGCGGATTTCGTGGATGTGGCCGTGCACGTCGGGCAGGTCCATCGCGGGGTTGAGAATTTCGCCGCGCTCGCCCCCGGTCAACGTCACCACCAGCACCCGATTGCCCTCGTCGGCATAGCGGGCCAGGGTGGCGGCGCCCTTGCTGGACTCGTCGTCGGGGTGGGCATGCACCGCCATCAACCGCAGTTCGCTCACGTGCCCCCTCGTCGGTCTGCTGGTCGGCCCTAGCCTGTTAGTGCGCCCCCTATAATTCCAGTTCCCCGAGACCCCACAACCAACCAGGGCATGACTGCAGGCGTGACTCAACCTCCCATCCCGCGCTACGGCAGGGCGCGACTGTCCCGAAGGGGGCGCCGTCGCGTCGTCATCGGCCTCGCGGTGTTGGCCGTCGCGTCTGGTGTCGCCATCGCCGTCATCGGCTATCACCGGATCGGCACCAGCCCCGTCACCGGCACGCTGGCCGGTTATCAACTGATCGACGACGAGACCGCATCGGTGACGATCAGCGTGACGCGCGCCGACCCGTCGCGACCGGTGCACTGCATCGTGCGGGTTCGGTCCAAGGACGGCAGCGAGACAGGCCGACGGGAGCTGTTGGTTCCGCCGTCCAACCAGACGACGGTGCAAGTGACGACAACGGTGAAATCCTCCCAACCGCCGGTAATGGCGGACGTATATGGCTGTGGCACCGACGTGCCCGCCTACCTGCGTTCGTCCTGACCGCACACAAACCGCCAACTGCGCATACGGAGTCATCAACCGTTTGCGCAGTGGTAACATAGATGAATGCACGGTCCTGCCCGGGACCGTGTATTGCTGCATTAATGGCCGTGAGAAGGACGGAGAGGCAGCACCCGGGGCGGGAATCCGCATGCTCACGGGATCAAAAACTTGCGCGAATACGCGAAACGACAACACAAGGAGCACGACGAGATGACGGACACTCAGGTGACCTGGTTGACCCAGGAGTCACATGACCGACTCAAGGCCGAGCTCGACCAATTGATCGCCAATCGTCCGGTCATCGCCGCCGAAATTAATGACCGCCGCGAGGAGGGCGACCTCCGCGAGAACGGCGGATACCACGCCGCCCGCGAGGAGCAAGGCCAGCAGGAGGCTCGCATCCGCCAGCTGCAGGATCTGCTCAACAACGCCAAGGTCGGCGAAGCGCCCAAGCAGTCTGGCGTCGCACTGCCTGGTTCGGTGGTCAAGGTCTACTACAACGGCGACAAGACCGACACCGAGACCTTCCTCATCGCCACCCGCCAGGAGGGCGTCAACGACGGCAAGCTCGAGGTCTATTCGCCGAACTCGCCGCTAGGTGGCGCGCTGATCGACGCCAAGGTGGGCGAGACCCGCAGCTACACGGTGCCCAGCGGCAAGACCGTGCAGGTCACGCTGGTCAGCGCTGAGCCGTACCACTCCTGAGTGGTCGCCCGCTCCGCCCGCTCAGCGCGCTCAGCCCGCTCCGCGCGCTCAGCGCGCTGAGCGCGAGCAGACGCGAAAGCCCCTCATTTCGGCACGAAATGGGGGCTTTCGCGTCTGCTCGCGGTAGCTAGGCGAGCGCCTGCTTGAGGTCGGCGAGCAGGTCATCGACATCCTCGATACCGACCGAAAGCCGCACCAGGTCATCGGGCACCTCCAATTGGGACCCGGCTGTCGACGCGTGCGTCATGGCGCTGGGATGTTCAATCAGCGACTCGACCCCACCTAGCGACTCAGCCAAGATAAAAACCTGCGTGTTGGCACACAGCTCCTCGGCCGCGCGCCGCCCTCCTCGCATCCGCACTGAGACCATGCCGCCGAAGCCGCGCATCTGGCGCGCCGCGACATGGTGCCCAGGGTGATCGGGCAGACCCGGATACAGCACTGCGCTCACCGATGGCTGCCCAGCCAGGAATTCCGCTATGGCATAAGCGTTTTCGCTGTGCCGCTGCATCCGCAGCACCAACGTCTTCAGGCCTCGCATGGTCAGGTAGGCGTCGAACGGGCCGGGCACCGCACCGGCCCCGTTCTGCAGGAACGCGAAAGCCTCGGCTAGCTCTTCGTCGTTGGTAATCAGCGCGCCGCCGACGACATCGGAGTGGCCACCGATGTACTTGGTGGTCGAGTGCAACACCACATCGGCGCCGAGCGTCAACGGCTGCTGCAGGGCGGGCGAGGCAAAGGTGTTGTCCACCAACACCTTTGCCGAGCTATCGGCACCCAGTTGGGCAATGCGCGCAATGTCGGCGATCGACAGCAGCGGATTGGTCGGTGTTTCCACCCAAATCAGCCGGGTACGCGGTGTGATTGCGGCTCGCAGCGCGTCCAGATCACTAAGCGGCACCGGCGTGTACTCGATACCCCACCGGGTGAACACCTTGTCTATCAACCGAAACGTGCCGCCGTAAGCGTCGTTGGGAATGATCACGTGATCGCCGGGTCGTAAGACGGCCCGCAGCGCGCAGTCGGTGGCCGCCATCCCGGAACTGAACGCTCGCGCGAAAGTGCCCTCCTCGACGGCGGCCAGCGAGGCTTCCAATGCGGCCCGGGTGGGGTTGCCGGTGCGCGCGTATTCGAAGCCGCCGCGCAGACCGCCGACCCCGTCTTGGGCGAACGTGCTGCTGGTGTAGATCGGCGCGTTGACGGCGCCGGTCGCCGGATCCGGGCGGTAGCCCGCGTGGATTGCCTTAGTGGCCAGGCCGGAAATTCCGTGGTGTCCCTTGCGGTCTGACGCGCTCATCGACGACCAGCCTAATAGCGAACGCCACCCCGGCCGCCGCGCGGCGACCAGGGTGGCGCTGTGTGTCTAAAGCGGCAAACAGACCGTCGTCATGATCTTGTCGGCCAGAGTCTGCCGCTTGGGATCCCACAACGGCCACAGGAACCCGACGTAACAGATGACCGCATCGACGAAGTGCGCGAGCTGTCGCACCACCGACATTCCGAAACCCAACGGCTGTCCGGTGTTCTCGCTGACCACCTTGAACTTCAAAATCGACTTGCCGATGCTCGATCCGGTGGTGCCCTGGCGATAGCCCCAGTTCCAGATCCAGTAGGCAAGGATCGCCAGCGACGCGAGTCCCTGCGCCAAGAAGCCGATAACCGAGTCCTGCGAGTAGCAGTACTGGCTCACGTCGTACTGGTTGACGCTGGTGACACACGACGACTGCTGCGTAACCAGTGCAATCACCCAACCGATGCCGTAGACGACGACGATTGGGGCGTTGTCGATGAGGAAAGCCAGCACCCGGGTGATCCACGGTGTGTAGGACTCCGGTGGCATTTCGCGGATCGCTGGTCCCGGTGGCGGTGGCGCGTAGCCACCGGCCGAAGGAGGAGGCGGCGGCGGATACCCCCCCTCGGGCGGTGGTGGCGGCGGGGGGTAACCGCTGCCGCCGGGTGCGGGAGGAGGAGGCGGCGGGGGCGGCGGGTAGCCGCCGCTGGGCGCCGACGGAGGTGGTGGCGGCGGCCGGTAACCAGACGGAGGCTCATTTCCACCGGGCGGTCCAGGCGGCGGAGGTGGGGGGTAGGACCCGCCGGGCGGCGGCTGATCGGTCATGCGCAACCCTTCCACTGAGGATTTGCTGAACTAGGCGGCCCTACAGTACCTGAGGCCTGCGTGCCCGCCGCGGCCGGGCGAGAGCGGCCGTCAGACTTCCAACCAGCGCCGATGCGCCGGACGCGGTCCCGGTTAGCGCCGCCGCGGCCCCTCCGACAGAAAGCCCAATAAGTCGTAGCGGGTAATGACCCCGATCGGTTTGCCTTCCTCGACCACCATCAACGCGTCCCAGTCACGCAAGGCTTTCCCGGCCGCACTGACCACCTCGCCGGCTCCGATCATCCGCAACGGCGGACTCATGTGCTGCGACACCGCGTCCGCCAAGTTGGCGCGACCCTCGAAGACAGCGGAGAGTAGTTCGCGTTCCGAGACGCTGCCCGCGACCTCGCCGGCCATCACCGGTGGCTCGGCGCCCACGACCGGCATCTGCGAAACCCCGTACTCGCGCAGAATCCCGATGGCGTCGCGCACCGTCTCCGAGGGATGGGTGTGTACCAGATCCGGGAGTGCTCCGGACTTGCGGCGCAACACATCTCCGACGGTTGACTGTTCCGTGGATCCGTCGAGTCGGCTGCGCAGGAACCCATACGACGACATCCACGCATCGTTGAAGATTTTCGACATGTAGCCGCGGCCGCCGTCGGGGAGCAGGACGACGATCAGTGCGTCGGGATCGGCTTGCTCGGCGACCTTCAGCGCCGCCACTACCGCCATCCCGCAGGACCCGCCGACGAGCATCGCTTCTTCACGGGCCAGCCGCCTGGTCATGTCGAAGGAGTCCGAGTCGGAAACGGCGATGATCTCGTCGGGCACCGAGGGGTCGTACGCCGCCGGCCAGAAGTCCTCACCGACCCCCTCCACCAGATAGGGCCGGCCGCTGCCGCCCGAGTACACCGACCCCTCGGGATCGGCGCCGATGATGCGCACTCGGCCACCGGATACCTCCTTGAGGTAGCGGCCCGCGCCGGTGATCGTGCCGCCGGTGCCGATGCCCGCCACGAAGTGGGTGACCTTGCCGTCGGTGTCGGCCCAAATCTCGGGGCCGGTGGTCGCGTAGTGGCTCGCCGGTCCTTCCGGGTTGGCGTACTGGTCGGGCTTCCAGGCACCGTCAATTTCGCTGACCAATCGGTCCGACACGCTGTAGTAGCTGTCCGGGTCGTCGGGCGGCACCGCCGTCGGACACACGACTACCTCTGCGCCATAGGCACGCAACACATTCCGCTTGTCCTCACTGACCTTGTCCGGGCAGACGAACACACACTTGTAACCGCGGTGCTGTGCGACCAACGCAAGGCCGACACCGGTGTTGCCCGATGTGGGTTCCACAATGGTGCCGCCCGGCTTCAGCTGACCGCTGGCCTCGGCGGCATCGATCATCTTGACAGCGATCCGATCCTTGGAACTGCCGCCGGGGTTGAGGTATTCGATCTTGGCGGCCACCGTGCTGGCCCCGTCGGGGACGACGGAGTTCAGTCGAACCAGGGGCGTGCCGCCGATGAGGTCACTGATGTGCTGCGCGATCCGCATGCGCTTATGGTCTCAGGCGATTTCGCACCGCGCATATTCGCGGTCCGCGGTTTAGCCGGTGGCCTCGCGGATGTACTCCCCGATCTGACGCAACGAGCGGATAGCCTCGGGCAGCATCGGTGCGGCGACCTGAAAGTCGTGCACCTGACCGGGCCAGACACGTACCTCGGCCGGTACACCGGCAGCCGCGAGTTTGCGTGCGGCCAGCTGCGCGTCGTGCAGCAACACCTCGGATCCCGACACATGGAACAGCGTCCGGGGCAGACCCGGTTCGATGTGCTCCAAAGGCTCGTAAATCTCTTCCGGCTTACCGTCGACTTGGTTCTTGGCGGCCGCGCTAGCAACCAAAGCGGTGAGCGCGTCGAACACCCTCGAGGGGAACATCGCGTCGGTCTTGATGTTGGGATGCGTTTGCTTGTGCTCCTTTGCCAGCTGAAGCAGTGGCGAGATCGCTACCAGAGCCGCGGGTTCCTCACCCTGTCGCTGTAGCCGTTGCGCAAGGGCGAGCGCCAGATAGCCGCCGGCGGAGTCACCCGCCAGCACGATCTGGTCCGGGTCGTATCCCAACAGCCTCAGCCATCGGTAGCCATCGTGGCAGTCGTCGAGCGCCATCCCGATCGAGTGCTTGGGCATCAGCCGATAATTCACGACCAGGATGGGAGCGTCAGCGAACTTCGAGAGCAACTCAACGAGTCGGCCGTGCGAGTTTGCCCCACACGTAAGGAACGCCCCGCCGTGCAGGTAGAGAACCACCCGCCGGGTGCCGTCCGCGGGCAGCACACCCGCGGCCCGAACCAGCTGCCCGGAGGCCTTAGGCAGGCTCACCTCGGCTCGAACGGTGGTTGATGCCGGGAGCATGACTCGGGCTGCGTGGTCGACGAGACCCCACGGCCACGGTAATTGAGGAGCGTAGCTGCCGACAGCTAGAATCGGACGAATCGTCAGCCGCGACGCCAGCGCAGCTAATCGCGCAGCGATACTCGGACCAGACTCGACGACCTCAACTGGAGCGCCGTCGCTGATGGCAAATCTGCGTGCCTCGAGTCTACGTGCCTTCAGCAGATCCCGTGGGCGAACGACATCTCGAGGTGAACCGGATACCTTATTGGGTGCGGTCATGCTCAACACTTCCTACGCCGTTGTAGTCCGATACAGCATGTGACGAAGCGGCTGAGCGTCCGGTTCACTTGTTCCCCTGAGCGGTCAGCCAACCACGTCGACTTAGCTTGACAGCTTATTTCAGGTGCAACATCCGAAGAGGCCGATTCGATATCACAATTGATCCACAACGTGATCGCATCTTTCGTCAGCTCGCCGCGCAAACAGCGAAGCCGATCTAAACTGATCCGCGTGGGCATGCGCGTGCCGCGGCGTTCGACGATCGCTTTGGCCACAGCGGGTGCACTCGCCTCGACGGGCACGGCCTTTCTGGGCGCACGCAACCTGCTGGTCGGCCAGGCGACACATGCGCGCACCGTGATTCCCAGATCCTTCGACGCCCCACCCCGCGCCGACGGCGTGTACACCCGGGGCGGCGGGCCCGTGCAACGGTGGCAGCGCGGGATGTCGGTCGACCTACACCTGATGATCTTTGGCGACTCGACGGCGACTGGGTACGGCTGCGCCACGGCCGAGGAAGTGCCGGGCGTGCTGCTTGCGCGCGGACTTGCCGAACGGACCGGCCTACGCATCCGGCTGAGCACCAAAGCCATCGTCGGCGCCACCTCGAAAGGCGTTGTCGGTCAAGTAGACGCGATGTTGGTGGCAGGGCCACCGCCGGACGTGGCGGTGATCATGATCGGCGCCAACGACGTCACATCACTCAACGGCGTCGGCCCGTCGGCGCACCGGCTGGCCTCGTCGGTGCGAAAGTTGCGCGCTCACGGCGCGGTGGTGGTCGTGGGCACCTGCCCGGACCTCGGTGTGATCACTGCCATACCCCAGCCATTGCGCTCGTTGGCGCACACGCGTGGTGTCCGGCTGGCCCGCGCTCAGGCCGCGGCGGTCAAGGCGGCCGGCGGTGCGCCGGTGCCACTGGGGCATTTGCTGGCTCCGAACTTCCGGGCCATGCCCGAGCTGATGTTCTCCGCCGACCGTTACCACCCCTCGGCGGCGGCGTATGCCTTAGCGACCGAGCAGCTGCTGATCGCCCTGCGCGATGAGTTGAGCGAAAAGCTAGGTATCGCATTGCTTTCGGCGCCGTCACGGTCGAGCGCACCCGCGCCGGGCCGTAGCGACGCGCGACGCTCCATCGTGTCGCGGCTTTGGGGGCGGCCGGTGCACCGGGCCGCTGCACGGGCTGCATCGTCGTCGAGCTAAATTCGGCTTCTGCCACACCCACTGGAGGGAGCCGCCATGCCAGAGGCCGTCATCGTCTCAACTGCCCGTTCACCGATCGGGCGCGCAATGAAAGGGTCGCTGGTCAGCATGCGCCCCGACGATCTGGCAGTCCAAATGGTGCGCGCCGCGCTCGACAAGGTACCGGCGCTGAACCCGCACCACATCGACGATCTGATCATCGGCTGCGGCCTGCCCGGCGGCGAGTCCGGATTCAACATCGGCCGCATCGTCGCCGTCGCATTGGGCTATGACTTCCTGCCGGGCACCACGGTCAACCGGTACTGCTCGTCGTCGTTGCAGTCCACCCGAATGGCGTTCCACGCGATCAAGGCCGGCGAGGGCAACGCCTTCATATCCGCGGGCGTGGAGACGGTGTCGCGGTTCGGCAAGGGCAACTCCGACTCATGGCCGGACACCAAGAACCCGCTTTTCGACGAGGCCCAGGGCCGCACGACCGCCGCGGCCGCGGGCGCCGAGGAGTGGCACGATCCCCGCGCCGACGGCAACCTGCCCGACGTCTACATCGCGATGGGCCAAACCGCTGAAAACGTCGCCATACTGACCGGCATCAGTCGCGAAGACCAGGATCACTGGGGTGTACGCAGTCAAAACCGGGCCGAGGAGGCGATCAAAAACGGGTTCTTCGAACGCGAGATTGTTCCGGTAACGCTGCCGGATGGAAGCACCGTCGGCACCGATGATGGCCCGCGACCCGGAACCACGTACGAGAAGGTCGCCGACCTCAAACCGGTGTTCCGGCCCAACGGCACCGTGACCGCGGGCAACGCCTGTCCCCTTAACGACGGTGCCGCTGCGTTGGTGATCACCAGCGACACCAAGGCCAAGGAACTGGGCCTGACGCCCCTCGCCCGCATCGTGTCCACCGGTGTCAGCGGCCTGTCGCCGGAGATCATGGGGCTGGGCCCGATCGAGGCCACCAAGAAGGCACTGGCCAACGCCGGAATGTCGATCAGTGACATCGATCTGTTCGAGATCAACGAGGCCTTCGCGGTGCAGGTGCTGGGCTCCGCCCGCGAGCTGGGCATCGACGAGGACAAGCTGAACGTCTCGGGCGGCGCGATCGCCCTAGGACATCCGTTCGGCATGACCGGCGCGCGGATCGCCACCACGCTGCTGAACAATCTCACGACCTACGACAAGACGTTCGGCCTGGAAACCATGTGCGTCGGCGGCGGCCAGGGGATGGCGATGGTGCTCGAGCGGCTCAGCTAAGGGCGCGAGCAGACGTAAAAGCCCCCATTTCGATGCCGAAATGGGGGCTTTTACGTCTGCTCGCCACAGATGGGCGGCTAATCGTTCTGCAGATAACTGAGCAGACGCAGGATCTCGATGTACAGCCAGACCAACGTCACGGTCAGGCCCAGCGCGATACCCCATGCGGCCTTCTCCGGCGCTCCCGCGCGGACCATCTGGTCAGCCGCATCGAAGTCGATCAAGAAGCTAAACGCCGCGATCCCGATGCACACCAGGGAGAAGATGATGCCCAGCGGTCCGGGGCTGCGCAGGCCCAAGCCCTCGCCGCCACCGACGTTGAACATCGCCAGCACGAAGTTGCCGAGCATCAGCAACAGCACGCCGAACATGGAGGCGATCAGCATGCGGGTGAACTTTGGTGTGACGCGGATGGCCCCCGTCTTGTAGACGACGAGCATGCCGAAGAACACGCCCAGGGTGCCCAGGACGGCCTCCCCGATGAGCACACCCGCATTGGCGGAACCCACCGAGAAGTTGGCCAAGACGAACGAGATGGCGCCGAGGAAAAGGCCCTCGAGCGCCGCGTAGCTGAGCACTATCGCCGGGTTGTCCTGTTTGCGACCGAAGGTCGCGATCAGCACCAGCGCCAACCCGCCGAGCGCACCGACCATGGTCAGTGGCATCGCGAGTGCAATGTTGCTCGCCACCAGGAAGTAGGAGACGACGGCGGTCGCCGACAACATGGCCAGCGTCAAGCCCGTCTTGGTGACCACATCGTCGATGGTCAGCGGCCGGGCCGCTTTCGTTTCCTGGTAGGGAGCCAGGTAGGGATCGGCCGGGTACGCTCCAGTGCCGAATTGCGCGTATCCGCCACGCTGCTTAGGCAGCGAGCGAAATACCGGGTTGCTTGTCTCCCGCACCGTCGGTTCCTCTCTTAGCTGTGGCTTCGGGCTATGCGAATACCAGCTCAACGATCGATGACCCGCTCGGGTTCCCAGCGGAGCTGGGCGTTTTCTGGCATTCCCGGACTCGTATAACCGTTGTCCGGATAACGATAAACCTTAGCCCCCGCAGGCAGCCCTGAGCGAGCCACGATCTAGATTGCTGGTCAAACTCTTGGGCAGTGTTCGAGCAAGATCTCGGGACGAATTCCGGCGAGGGGAGCTAGGGCGTGACAGGGGCTGTTTCCGGGGCCGTGACCGGGGAATCCGACGAAGTCCTTACCCGCGTCGACGGTGGTATCGGCTTTGTGATCCTCAATCGCCCCAAGGCGATCAACTCGCTGAACCAAACGATGGTGGACACGCTGAGCACCGTGCTGTTGCGGTGGGAACGCGACGACGCGGTGCGAGCGGTGGTTCTTTCCGGAGCCGGTGAACGCGGATTGTGCGCCGGCGGCGATGTGGTGGCCGTTTACCACAGTGCCCGCAAGGACGGGGTCGACGCGCGACGGTTCTGGCGCAACGAGTATCTGCTCAACGGCCAAATCGGCCGGTTCACCAAGCCCTATGTGGCGTTGATGGACGGCATCGTGATGGGCGGCGGCGTCGGCGTCAGTGCACACGCCAACACCCGCGTGGTGACCGACACCTCCAAGGTGGCGATGCCCGAAGTTGGCATTGGCTTCGTCCCCGATGTCGGTGGGGTTTACCTGCTGTCCCGGGCACCCGGCAAGCTGGGACTGCACGCGGCGCTTACCGGAGCGCCGTTTTCCGGCGCCGACGCCATTGCACTAGGATTCGCCGATCACTATGTGCGGCACCGCGATCTCGACGCGTTCACCGCGGCGATCGCCGCCGACGGTGTCCAGAGCGCTGTGGCGCACCACGCTATCGAACCGCCGCCGAGTGAGCTTGCCGCACAACGGACTTGGATCGACGAATGCTATTCGGGTGACACCGTTGTCGACATCGTTGCCAGGCTGGCGGAACACGCGGCACCCGAAGCCAACGATGCGGCCAAGCTGATCGCCACCCGCTCCCCCATCTCGTTGTCGGTGACGTTCGAGGCGGTGCGTCGCGCAGCCGAACTCCAGACGCTGGAAGATGTTCTGATCCAGGACTATCGGGTGTCGTCGGCGTCGCTGCGCTCACACGACCTGGTCGAAGGCATTCGCGCGCAACTGATCGACAAAGACCGCAATCCGAAATGGTCGCCGGCAACACTGGCCGAGGTCACCACGGCCGAGGTCGCCGCGTATTTCGCGCCGGTCGACGACGACCTGAGTTTCTAGGAAGGTTAAGCCATGGCGTACGAAACCATTCTGGTCGAGCGCGATCACCGGGTCGGCATCATCACACTGAACCGGCCCAGGGCGCTGAACGCGCTCAATAGCCAGGTGATGAACGAAGTCACCAGCGCCGCAACCGAACTGGACGACGATCCGGGTATCGGCGCGATCATCATCACCGGTTCGGCCAAGGCGTTCGCCGCTGGCGCCGACATCAAGGAAATGGCAGATCTTACGTTCGCCGACGCGTTCGGCGCCGACTTCTTCGCCACCTGGGAAAAGCTCGCGGCCGTCCGCACGCCGACGATCGCGGCGGTTGCCGGGCACGCGCTCGGCGGAGGCTGCGAGCTGGCAATGATGTGCGACCTGTTGATCGCCGCGGACACAGCAAGATTCGGCCAGCCCGAGATCAAACTGGGCGTGATGCCCGGCATGGGCGGCTCGCAGCGGCTGACGCGAGCCATCGGCAAGGCGAAGGCAATGGACCTCATTCTGACCGGACGCACCATCGACGCCGTCGAGGCCGAGCGCAGCGGCCTGGTCTCGCGAGTGGTGCCGGCCGACGAGTTGATCAGCGAGGCAATGGCGGTCGCCACCACGATTTCGCAGATGTCGCTGTCGGCGACCCGAATGGCCAAGGAGGCCGTCAACCGGGCTTACGAATCCACCTTGTCCGAAGGGCTGCTCTACGAGCGCCGGCTGTTCCATTCGACATTCGCTACCGACGACCAATCCGAAGGGATGGCCGCATTCATCGAGAAGCGCCCTCCCAATTTCAGCCACCGATGACCGAGCCGGGCGCCGCGACGTCGACCGAAGTCGGCGATGAACCAGTAGCCGAAGTCGCGGAATCCGCTGCACCGCAACCGGTCCGCAGCGCATGGTGGGTGCGCCACTACACATTCACCGGAACCATGGTTGGCCTCATCTTCTTGTGGCTTTCCATGACACCCTCGCTGCTGCCACGCGGTCCGCTGTACCAGGGCATCGTCAGCGGTATCTCCGGCGCCATCGGCTACGGCCTGGGTGTCTTCGCCGTATGGCTGGTCCGTTACATGCGCACGCAGGATTCCAGCCCGGCGCCGCCGCGCTGGGCGTGGATACCGCTGGTCGTCGTCGGCGCGGTCGGCATGGTCGTCATGGCGATCTGGTTCCACATCTGGCAAGACGACGTGCGCGATTTGATGGGCGTCGAGCACTTGGATTGGTTCGACTATCCACTGGCCGCGGCGGTGTCGCTGATCGTGCTGTTCATGTTGGTCGAAATCGGTCAGTTCATCCGATGGCTGTTCGGTTTCCTCGTCGCACAGGTCGACCGGATCGCGCCGTTCCGCGTCTCGGCGGTCATCGTGGTGGCGCTAATGGTGGCGCTCGCGATTACCCTGCTCAACAGTGTCGTGCTCAAATCCGCGATGCGTTCCATGAATGGCACGTTCGCCGCGGTCAACAACGAGATGGATCCCAATTCCGCGCCGCCGAAATCTCCACTGCGATCGGGTGGCCCGCTGTCGCTGGTGTCGTGGGAGTCGCTGGGCCATCAGGGCCGCATCTTCGTCGAGGGCGGCCCCAGCGTGCGCCAACTCAGCGCGTTCAACGCGGCCCCCGCCGTCGAGCCGATCCGGGCTTATGCCGGGTTGAACTCCGCGGACGGCATCATCGCGACCGCCGAGCTGGCGGCGCGCGAGCTGCAACGCGCCGGCGGGTTGAGCCGCGCGGTGGTCGCGGTCGCGACCACCACCGGCACCGGCTGGATTAACGAAGCGGACGCCTCGGCGCTGGAGTACATGTACAACGGCAACACCGCGATCGTGAGCATGCAGTATTCCTTTTTGCCGAGCTGGCTGTCGTTCCTGGTGGACAAGGAAAATGCCCGCCACGCTGGTCAGGCGCTCTTCGAGGCGGTCGACAAACTGATCCGGCAGATGCCGGAACTCAAGCGTCCCAAGCTCGTTGTGTTCGGCGAGAGCCTGGGCTCGTTCGGCGGCGAGGCGCCGTTCATGAACCTCAACAATGTCCTGGCCCGCACCGACGGGGCATTGTTCAGCGGACCGACGTTCAACAACACCATCTGGACCGACTTGACCGAGACCCGCGATGCCGGTTCACCGCAGTGGTTGCCCATCTACGACGACGGCCACAACGTCCGATTCGTTGCCCGTCCAGACGATTTGCAGCGCCCGAACGCACCTTGGGGCAGACCGCGAGTGGTGTATTTGCAGCACGCCTCCGACCCGATCGCCTGGTGGACACCCGACCTGCTGTTCAGCAGGCCGGACTGGCTGCGCGAAAGACGCGGCTACGACGTGCTGCCCCAGACGCGCTGGATCCCGGTCGTGACATTCCTGCAGGTCTCTGCGGATATGGCCGTGGCCACGCATGTGCCCGACGGGCATGGCCACCGCTACGTCGCCAACGTCGCCGACGGCTGGGCCGCGGTGCTATCGCCACCCGGCTGGACACCGGAGAAGACGGGCAGGCTGCGCGCGCTGCTGCATTCCGGCGCGAAGCCAATGGGCTCACCCGGCGATGGATCCGGCTGACTGAGTGCGCTCCGCCAGCACCCCAGCACGGGCCGGCGCGTGGTAACCCGCCTACAACATGTGCGAGTAGCCACTTATTTGCGCCCAGTTGGTCGGGAATCCGCCCAAACGCGTCCGTGATCCGGTGTGTGCTCGTTAGCATCACCTCTACCTCTAGTACCGCTGGTTGAGAGGCGTGCCATGTCGTTGGTGTTGGTGTCGCCATCGCAATTGATGGCCGCGGCGGCCGATGTGGCCGGCATCGGCTCGGCCATCGGTGCGGCCAATGCTGCCGCGCTGGCCCCGACATCGGCGCTGGCCGCCGCCGGCGCCGATGAGGTGTCAACCGCGATCGCGGCGCTGTTTTCCGCCCATGCCGGCCAGTATCAACAGCTCGGTGCGCGGGCGGCGCTGTTTCATGAGCATTTCGTGCGGGCGTTGACCGGCGCTGCAGGGGCGTACGCCGGTGCCGAGGCGACCAACGTCGAGCAGCAGCTGCTGGGTCTGATCAATGCGCCCACCCAGGCGTTGTTGGGGCGTCCGCTGATCGGCAACGGCGCCGATGGGACCGCGGCCAGTCCCAATGGTGGGGCCGGTGGGTTGTTGTACGGCAACGGCGGTAACGGCTTTTCGCAAACCAGCGCCGGGCTGGCCGGGGGTGTCGGTGGGTCGGCCGGGCTGATCGGCAACGGCGGCAACGGCGGAGCGGGCGGCGCCGGCGCCGGCGGCGGCGCCGGCGGCACCGGCGGGTGGCTCTACGGCACCGGCGGCAACGGCGGCAACGGCGGGGCCGGGGCCCCCGGCGCGCCAACGATAGCCGGTGGCGCCGGTGGCAGCGGCGGCGCCGGCGGGGCCGCCGGGCTGTTTGGCAACGGCGGCGCCGGCGGCGCCGGCGGCGACGGCGGACAAGGCGGCAACGGCAGCGGAAGCGGCGCCAACGGCGCAACAGGCGGCGCCGCCGGTGCCGGCGGCGCCGGCGGGGACGCCGGCCGGATCTTCGGCCAAGGCGGCCTCGGCGGCGCCGGCGGAACCGGCGGCCACGGCGGAATGGGCACTGACGGCGCCACCGTCGGTAACAGCGGCGGCCCCGGTGGCGCCGGTGGTACCGGCGGCGTCGGTGGGAGCGGCGGCAACGGCGGACAAGGCGGCGGGCTGTTCGGCCCGGGTGGCAACGCCGGTAGTGGCGGAGACGGCGGCAACGCCGGCAACGCTGGCAACGGTGCGAACGGCAGCAGCTCCGCCGGTGCCGGCAGGACCGGAGGAACGGGCGGTAATGCCGGCGGCGGCGGCCAGGGCGGCGGCGGCGGTTGGCTGATCGGCAACGGCGGCGCCGGCGGGACCGGCGGCGCCGGTGGCAGCGGCGGGGCCGGCGGCGCCGCTGGCAACGTGACAGACCTCGGAGCGAGCGCCGCTAACGGCGGCGTCGGTGGCGACGGCGGCAACGCCGGCGGGGGTGGCAACGGCGGACGCGGCGCATGGTTGTTCGGTAACGGTGGGGCCGGCGGCGCCGGCGGCACCGGCGGCGGTAGCAGCACCGGCGGTAACGGCGGTGACATCGACAAAGCCGGCATCGTCGGCACTCCTGGAGGGAACGGCGGGGCTGGCGGGGCAAGCGGCAAAGCCGGAGCCGGCGGGAGTGGCGGGGACGCCGGTAGGTTGTTTGGCGACGGCGGCATCGGCGGTGTCGGCGGCGATAGCAGCACCGGCGGTAACGGCGGCACCGGCGGCACCAGCGGCGACGGCCCCGACGGGCTTGGCGGCACCGGCGGCGATGGTCGCGCGGGAGGTGCCGGCGGCAACGGCGGCGACGGCGGGCTGCTCGGCGGTGGCGGCAACGGCGGTCAAGGCGGTCGCGGCGGCAACGGCGGCCAAAGCGGCGGCGCTTCGGCCGTCAACGGTGACGGCGGTGACGGCGGCGACGGCGGTGACGGCGGCAACGCGCTGACCGGTAACGTCGGCACCGGCGGCACCGGCGGCGGCGGCGGCACCGGCGACAGCGATGGGCTCGACGGGTCCCGTGGCGTCGACGGAATTCGCGGATGGCCTTTCGGCAACTCCGGCACGACCGTTTAAGAGCCGGCCGGGCACTTGCCCCTCGCGCTTACCCGCTCAGCTCGGCCAGCACCCCGGCGGCGGCCAGCGCGTGGTAACCGCCGACGACATCAGTGGCGCGATGTAGGCCGAGGTCCAGCAGCGCCGCAGCCGCCAGGCTAGACGTATAGCCCTCCGAACACAGGATCACCCACTCGACGTCGTCGTCAACTGCCTGCGGCAGCCGGGCGTCACTGGTCGGATCGCAACGCCACTCCAAGACATTTCGTTCGATCACCAACGCCCCCGGTACCTCGCCCTCATGGGCCCGCTGCGCCTGCGGCCGGATGTCGACCAACACCGCCCCGCGCCGCAGCGCCCCAGGCACCTGCTCGGCGGGAAGGCGCCGATAGCGGCTGCGGACGGCGTCCAGCACCCGGTCGATCCGGCTCACAAAGCCCCTTCCGGTTGGTCGGTCAATTCGGTGCGCCTGCGGCGCAGCGTGTTGCGGTCGGTGACCTCGTAATACGACATCGCGCTCAGCGGCGGCGAATAGGCATGCACGCTCAGGGTCGGTTCTGCGGGTCCGGCGAGCACGGCGGGCCGCGGCGCCCACACCACGTCGTGCACCCAGCCCAGCGGGAACCCGGCCTGATCGCCGGCATCAAGCCGACGGCGCCGCAACCGCCGACCGTCCCAACGGAATTCGTTCAGTGAGCCGCTCAGCACAGTCAGCGCTCCAAGCGACCCGCCGTGGTCGTGCAACTCCGTCGCGTGACCGGGGACCCAACTG
This sequence comes from Mycobacterium riyadhense, assembly GCF_963853645.1. Taxonomy (NCBI): domain Bacteria; kingdom Bacillati; phylum Actinomycetota; class Actinomycetes; order Mycobacteriales; family Mycobacteriaceae; genus Mycobacterium; species Mycobacterium riyadhense. The sequence goes on from NZ_OY970456.1 coordinate 4,827,567, forward strand.
ATCAGCCAGATGTCCAGTTCGTCGTCGCCGTAGATACGGGTGAACCAACGCTCGGTCTCCGAAAACCCGCCCTCGGGCAGTAGGTGGTCGCAACGTCCGCTGAGCACATCGTCGGCGGCTCGGTCGGTGGCGTGCAGCAGATCGGGCACCCGCAACCGCGTGGGTCCCGAAGCTGGGGCTGCGATGGTTGGCGTGACAAGCGGCATGACCATGGACGAACTCCAAGGAGTGGAACGGATAGGGCAAGCGGGGGCGTGTCAGGCCCGACAACACTCGCAAATTCCGTAGCGCTCCATCACGCCAGACAGTGTTGCATAGATTGGGACCGTGCACCGCAGCCGTCATCTTCCCCGGCAGTGGGGGATGGTCATGGCGGCGGCATGTGTGTCGACCCTCGCGGGGTGCTGGCATAGCGACGTCAGCGGCAAGGCCACCGCTACGTCGGCGCGGTCATCAAACGTTTCCAGTTTGCTGCCGCCGGGCGCCATCGGCGTCTCCCCCGCCGGCGTGACGACCAGGGTTGACGTGCCCGCGGACTCGATCGAGGAGGAGTATTTCCAGGCCTGCCACGCCGCCAGAGTGTGGATGGCTGCCCAATCCAGTACGAGGGAATCGCTCATCGAGCGGTATTTGGCGATGGTTCAGGCATCGCCGTCTGGAGTTGCGGGTAGCTGGCATATCCGCTGGGCAGACCTGACGCCGCCAAGACAGTCGGCGGTGATTGTCGCCGCCGTCGCAGCCGCCAACAACGAATGCGGATAGCAATCTGCAATTGAGATCAGGGGTGCACAAAATTGACGGCCGGCTCCGCGGCAGGGCGCCTCGCCGCGCAGAATGAAGGGATGTCCGGACCAGTAGCACTGCGCCCAGGGCGACAATCTGGGACCCGCGTCGCGTTGGCGCTTGGCAGCGGCGGAGCGCGCGGCTACGCCCACATCGGGGTGATCCAGGCGCTGCAAGAGCATGGCTACGAAATCGTGGGGATCTCGGGTTCGTCGATGGGCGCGGTTGTCGGCGGGGTGCAAGCGGCCGGCCGACTGGGCGAGCTCGCCGACTGGGCGAAGTCCCTGACACAGCGCAACATTCTGCGACTGCTGGACCCATCGATTACCGCGGCGGGGGTGTTGCGGGCGGAGAAGATCCTGGACGCGGTGCGCGACATTCTGGGCCCGGTCAACATCGAGCAACTGCCCATCCCATTTACGGCGGTGGCGACGGACCTGCTCGCGGGCAAATCGGTGTGGTTTCAACGCGGACCACTCGACGAGGCCATCCGGGCGTCCATTGCGATACCCGGGGTGATTGCGCCGCACGAAATCCATGGACGGCTGCTCGCCGACGGGGGCATCCTGGACCCGTTGCCGATGGCACCGATCGCCGGGGTCAACGCCGACCTGACCATCGCGGTGAGCCTCAACGGCAGTGAGGCCGTCGGCGGTCGCGAAACGGGTGCCACGGCCGAGTGGTGGAACCGCATGGTGCGCAGCACCTCGGCGCTGTTCGACGCCAGCGCCGCCCGGTCGCTGCTCGAACGGCCGGCGGCTCGGGCGGTGTTGAGTCGCTTCGGCGCGGCGACCCCGGAATCGGATTCCTGGTCGGAAGGCGCAGAGATCGAGCAGCGCCCGGCCGTCCCGGATGAGCCTGCTGACACACCGGCCGCGCCAGGAATCCCCAAGATGGGCAGCTTCGAGGTGATGAATCGCACGATCGACATCGCCCAATCCGCGCTCGCGCGCCATACCCTGGCGGCCTACCCGGCCGACCTGCTGATCGAGGTACCGCGCGCGACCTGCCGAAGCCTGGAATTTCACCGAGCCGTAGAGGTGATCGCCATCGGTCGCGAGCTCGCTACGCGCGCGTTGGATGAATTCGAAATCGAAGCTACTACCGATGCCCCGCCTGCCATCGAGAGCTAATACAAATGCACGCCGAGGAAGCGGGCGACAGCCGCCGCTTCCCGGCGGCCCTGCTGACGTCCGACCCGCGCCGAGCTGGCACGGCAGCGCGGATCCAGCGGGTTGGGACCAAAAGCGGCCACTGAGTCGTCGTCGGCGAACACGGCCAGCGTCGCGCCGGCGAACGCCGCGATCTCGGCGGCCGCCCCCGCGCCGAACGGCGACGGAGCGTTCGCGCCAGCGGGGACCAAGACGACGGCCATGTCGCAATCGTCGGCCGCGGCAAGGTTAACCGAGCTGGCCACCCCGCCGTCCATATAGCGCCGATCTGCGATGGTCACCGGCGGCCACGCGCCCGGCACGGCGCAACTGGCCGCGACCGCGTCGACCAGCTCGACACCCGAGCCTCGATCGAAAACAACAAGTGCACCGGTGGCAGTGTCGATCGCGGTGATCCGCAGAACTTGGGCCGGCCAGTCATGTGACGGCAGGCGCTGGGCGATCACCCGACGCCGAACGGACTCGGGGACGGTCCCGGTTGCCAGCGCGACCGCCCCGATTCGCTGCAATCGCCCCCGTGTCCGGTCAAACCCGGCCGGCCGGGGCTCGCGCAAGGCGTCAAGGAAGAGTTCGGTGATGGCATCGATATCCACACCGGGATCGATCTCGGCCGACGTCTCGGCGAGTTGCCGGTCGAACAGCTCGTCCAGCGTGCAATCGCTGCTGATCTGCGCCGCGACCGCAGCACCGGCCGATGTTCCCACCAGCACATCTGACTCAAGCAACAGCTGGGCCGCCGCGGGCGACTCGTCGGCGATACCGCGCAGAACACCTGTCTCCCAGGCAATTCCGGCCAGCCCTCCGCCGGCCAGCACCAGCGCGCGTCGGGTTGTCACGGCCACCCACTCTGCCAGCCCAGTATCAAGGCAATCGCCGGGTACCCGGCAGCGCGTGCTGCGCGCGTTCCACCGACACGCTGAGGTCCTCGCGTCGCAGCAGATGCCTGGGCGGGTCGGGCAGCACCACATTCCGGCTGACCTCAAGCGTGGCGCCGACATGGACCAACTCACCCGGGGCCACCAGACACCAGCGCGGGTCGTCATCCATCGGCTCGGTGGCAAACACCACCGACGATCGCACCCGCAGCCGCTCCGAGCGCGCCCGGATTCGCTTGGTAGTCAAGTCGAATTCGGGCGCGCCGTCGTGTCGCCGGTCCAGCAGGTAGAGCTCATGAGTCTCTGGGTAGCGCAGCGCCCACATTTCGGTGGCCGTGCTGAGCAATACGTTGACCGCGTAGATTGGCACATTCTCCGCGAGCCATTTGATGGCGTCGACCAAACCGGCCGATGCGTCGCCGTCACGGTCGCGAATCGCAGCACTAATTAAGGCGAACACCCGCTCGGAATCGGTCTGGCCCAAGACCAAATCGTCGGTGCCGACCTCACGCAACCGTTCATCGATCTCATCCAGCCCCTCAAGGACGCCGTTGTGCGCGAAGATTCGACCGTCCTGCAAAAACGGGTGGGTGTTGTGCACACCGAGCGACCCAGTCGTCGCATAGCGAACATGCGCGACGAATGTCGTACCGGTCAGCTGGTGCGCTTCGGTGGCGAACTCGGCGTCCTGCCAGGCCGCTATCGGTTCCTTGTACAACTGCGGGCGGCGGTGCTCGTCAAAGACACCCAGGCCCGTGCCGTCTGGGTTCCTTCGGCTTTGCTCGGCAAGGCTGTCCGGTGCATCCAGTAGCCAAAACGTCGCCTTGACTACGTCGGTCCCGGCATGCAGGCCAAAGAGTCGACACATGGCCCCGACGGTACCGAAACTCAGGTCAGCGGAATCTGGCCTCACGGTCGGCGGCCGCAGTGACCTCGGCCAGCAGGTTAAGCCTGATGGCGAGCCACAGGGTGAATTGGTTCTCCGGTTCGCGGATATCCAGGCCGATCGTTTGCGAGATCCGGTCCAGTTTGGTTAGCAGCGTGTTGCGATGGACGTTGAGTGCACGCGCGGCCTCAGTGACGTTGCCGCCGTGGGCCAGGTATCCGGTCAGCGTCTCCAGCAGGTTGGGACCCGACCGCAGCGGCTCGATAACCTCCCGAACCAGTTGCCGGCTGCTCTCGGTGTCGGCGATCTCGGTCAGCACCGTGAAGCTGCGCAGGTCCTGGTAGGAAATGGCGCAGCGGCGGCCCAACCGACGCGCGATGCCCAACGCGATGCGGGCCTGCCGGTAACTTTCGGACACCTTGCCGGCACCGTGCGACGGCTGGCCGTAGCCGACGGCCACCGCGGAGCGGCATCGCTGCTCGAGTTCGCGGTACATCGCCTGCGCGAAATCGGCCATCTCGCGCTCCTGCGCCGCCGCGTCACCATCGCCGAGGGTACGCACCACCACCACGACGTCGCCGATGACCGTCGCATCGGTTCGGGCTGCGGACTGCGAGGAGATATTGGCGGCATACCGGGCTAACCGGATCATGCCGCCCGCCGGGTTGCCCACCGGGTGCGGGAGCACGCCGTGGGCAACGAACACGCCAAACGGCGAGTCAATCTCGATCTCGTGATGATCGGCACGCGCCCGCAGTTCGTGCTCACTGGAGAAGCTGCCGTGCACCAGGGCTTGGATGAAGTCTCCGCGGGCGCGCTCCTTGGCCTCATCGACGCTGCGCTGGCGCAGCATCTCCGAGCCGATGACCGCCGTCGCCTGCTCGGTGACGATGCGGTGCCGGACCAGCTCTTGGGAGCCCACGCTCGGGTAAGGAACCAATACCACTACCCACCCCTGACACGCCTTGCCGAACTGGATGGCGCTGGCAATGCACGTCCACTCGCTGGCGCGCGGCCCGGCCACCGGATCCACGCGGATGTCATGCTCGCTCGAACGTCGTGCCGCGGGCACACCGGTTGCCAGCATGCGGCGCACCGAGTCGGACAACACGGTGACGGCGTCGGCGGCAAGGCCGCTGTGGGCGACCACGAGCCCGCGTGCGTTGAGCGCCATTGCGGGGTTCCGGGACAGGTTGGACACCTCACGGATGAGCATCTGCAGGCCCGCGCCGCGGTGGAACAGCCCGGCCAGCGCTGCGTACGCATGCGTCGAGTACCGCATCGCCTCCAATTCCTGGCTCAGGGTCCGGTCCGCGACCAGGCGGCTGAGCGCGGCAAAGCCCACCGGGAAGGGCATCTCGACTACCACCAGCCCACCGGGCAAGCCCGAGCGCGGAATATCGGCGGGAATCCGGCCGTCCACCACCAGCATGGTGGCTCCCCGGGCGGCTACCGCGGTCAGCGTGGCGCGGTCGGCGAGCAACGCTTCGGGGCGAGCGTACAACGCGACGGCGTCGAGTGAATCCGGCCGCAGGGGCACTTCCTTGAGCGGCAGCATCCAGGTCAACTCACGGTCGAGTTGGTCGGCACCAGCCAGCACCCGAGCACTCGACATTAGCGGTTCGTCCAGCAGCTGCTGAATCGTCAATCCCCCCGTGTCGATCGACGGCGCAACGCAATAGTTGATCGGAGCTGCCATGATCTGTCCTCCTGTCGACAAACACCGGGATCGACATTTCAGCTATTGCTATGTGATGCGCGGCAACCGCCAGACCCGCACCGACGTACAGGTCGTATCCCTGGTCAGGTCAGGTCGGCGAGGTTGCGCCCCCGCAGCGCTGCTAAGTTGTTGCCTCGGTCGATCGTTTCCCTGTTCTAGGGTCCGCATACCAAATAGTTACTGCCTGCAACTGTATGAATCGGAGCCTACGAGCGGGCTAGACGGCGTGGCAAGGGACGCACGAGACGATATTGCTGTGAATATCCTTAAAGCTGCGCAACGCGCAAAGGTGTATTCGTATTTATTGCACATTCCCAGCATTCGATTCCATCGAATCCGTCGGACAAGTCACTGTTGAAAGATAAGCAAAGATCACCCGCCGTCAGCGCCGCAGTCCCGGCGCGGCCCGCCCGGTGATGAGCGGCAGGTCGAAGAAGCTTTGAATGCCCGCCGGGGCGGCGCACGTGGCAGGGACCGCGTTAACGCAGTGTGCTGCGGTCGCAACGATCCCGGGGTTGTTCGTCAATCCGGCTTCCACGCTCTCCGGCTGCCATCCCTTTACGGTGACAAACGTGTCCGGGTGTCCGCGAATCTCGATCTCGTAGCGTTCGCCCGCAGGCCCGAACGACCAGGGTGGATCTAGATTTTCCTCCCCCATCAACCAGTTCACGGTGATCTCGACGACAACTGTGTCACCGACCAGCGCCTCCCAGTGGAAGCGGCGCCCAGCAACCTGTCCAGGCTCGATCACCCCGATCGGTGAGTCGATGGGCGCAGTCGCAACCGCCACCTCTTGCGATGGGCGGATCTCGGGTTCGGCGGCAAAGCCCAGCTGATCAACGCACAGCCGAACCGACTGAATGAAGCCGCCGTTGAGTAGTTTTTGCATTGGCCCCGTCAAGGCGCTGTCGGGCGTGCCACCGAAACCCATCACATAGCGCAAGACGTCCGGCGCACCGTATGTTCGCAGGTCTGAAAACTCCTCGGAGCGAACAAATGTCACGCCGGTAGACATCACCGACAACAGCAAGGGAAACAGCTCGGTCGCGGCACCGGGCCCAATGCCGGCGCCGTGCAGCGTCGCATTGCCCGCCTGCGCGGCGACCTCGAGGGGGGCGGCTTCTTTTTCGCCCGGGTAGAACCAGCCGAGCGGGGTGACGACGTTCTTGCCCGAGCGCAGTAGTGCCGCGACCTCGTCGGCGCTGGGCATCAATGGCGCGTAGATCACCGCGTCGGCATCCAGCCGGAGCACATCGTCGATGCTGTTGGTCGCGGTCACCCCCAGTGGGGCCGTATTGATGATGTCGCCGACGTCTTTGCCGGTCTTGACCTCGGAATGCACCCAACAGCCCACCAGTTCGAGTTCAGGATGCTCGAGCACGCCTTTGATCGCTGCCACGCCGACCGATCCCGTTGCCCATTGAACGACCCGCAGACTCATGCTCCCTTTCTACCCGCTACCCCCGCGAGCAGACGCAAAAGCCCCCATTTCCCAGGGAAATTGGGGGCTTTTGCGTCTGCTCGCGGAACCTCAGTCGTGCGCCTCGATGACGTCGTAGGCAGCCTCGGCATAGCGGGACCGGATTGCCTTCTTGTCGTACTTGCCCACGCTGGTGCGGGGGATTTCGTCGGCGAAGGCCCATCGTTCTGGCAACCACCACCGAGCAACTTTGTCCGCCAAGAACTTTCGCAGATCACCGGCACTGACAGCGGTGTCTTCCCTGACAACAACGACGGCCAGCGGCCGTTCCTGCCAGCGCTCATCGGGAACTCCGACGACGGCGGCCTCGAGGACGTCGGGGTGGGCGATCAGATTGTTTTCCAGCTCGACCGAAGAGATCCATTCGCCACCGGATTTGATGACGTCCTTCGAACGGTCGGTCAGGGTTATGAAGCCCTGGGCATCGATGCGGCCGACATCACCGGTGCGCAACCAACCCGAATCAAACTTGGATTGGTCATGCCCCCGGTAGTACGAGCCGGTGATCCACGGGCCGCGAACTTCCACCTCGCCCACGGCGTTGCCGTCGTTGGGCAGCACGTGACCCTCGTCGTCGACGATCCGGGTTTCCACACCGCATACCGGCTGGCCCTGGGTTCCGCGAAACGTCCAGTGCTGGTCCTGCGGGGTGCCCGGCGGCGGCCAGGCCATGGTGGCAAGTGGCGACGTCTCCGTCATGCCCCACAGCTGCCGGATCTGCACGTCGTGCTTGTCTTCGAAGGTACGCATCAGCGACACCGGGACCGCCGAGCCGCCGCAGGCGACCAGCCGCAACGAGGACATGTCGTGGCCGGGATCCTTCTCGAGATGGTGCAGCACGTCGTTCCAGATGGTTGGTACCGCACCGGCCAGCGTCGGCCGCAGGTTCTCGACCATGTGGATCAACGATGGGGCGTCCAGATGCCGGTCGGGTAGCACCAGGTCGGCGCCGGCCATCAATGCCGCATACGGCAGCCCCCACGCGTTGGCGTGAAACATCGGCACAATCGGCAACACCCGATCGCTGGACCCCACCCCGATGCCGTTTGTGGTGCACGCCGCCATCGTGTGCAAGTAACTCGAACGATGGCTGTAGACAACGCCTTTGGGGTTCCCGGTGGTACCACTGGTGTAGCACATCGCGGCGGCGGAATTCTCGTCGATGTCCGGCCAGTCAAAGTCGGGGGATTCGGCTGCGATCAATTCGGCATACCGCAACACCGTCTTGCCCGACTGCTGCAGCGGCGCCGTGTCCCCCTCCCCCACCGCGATCACCGTGTGCACGGTGTCCAGATCGGCTAGCACCGGCCCAAGAAGTTTGGCCAGCGACAGATCGACCAGGACAACCCGATCCTCGGCCTCGTTGGCAACGTAGGCGATCTGCTCGGGGAACAGGCGGATGTTGAGGGTATGCAATACCGCTCCCATTGCTGGCGCCGCGAGGTATACGGCTAGGTGCTCGGCGTTGTTCCACATGAAGGTGGCTACCCGCTGGTCGCCGGTAATTCCTAAGCGGCGCAACGCATTTGCCAATTGCGCGGCCTGTTGCCCCAATTCGCGGTAGCTGATGTGCCGGTAACCATTACCCGTCGCGGTGGTGACCGTGCGTGCTCCGTGTACACCGCAGCCGTGCCGCATGATTGCGGTGATGGTCAACGGATAGTCCTGCATCGTGCTGTCCATCGATGTACCGCCTTCAGGATCTCGGCGCAGCACCGCCTCGCCTCCGCTTCGGGCGAATGCTATCGCCGCGCGAAGTCACGAGAAACCCCGGGCCGACCCGGCCAGCACGCGACCGTTCGGGGCGCCGCTTAGGCCAGCGCCGGCTCGTATTGCAGCAGGTCAGGCAGGAACCAGTCGACAGACCTGTTGGGATCCAGGGCCCGCTGCTCGGTGTCGGACGCCCCAGACGTCACAGCGGCCTCGACCGGCGCCACGGTGACGATGCCCGAATAGCCGGCGATGTAAAGGTGCTTCCCATCCGGGCTTTCCGCCACGCACGAGGGCTGGTTGGTCCTCAGGGTCCCGAGCACATCCTGCGTCCTCGTGCACAGCACCGTGACGCGGTCCTCGCTGACCAAATAGGCCCGCTCGCCGTTGCCGCTGACGGTCAACCGGGTGACCAGGCCACCGATGTCGCCGATCTTGCGCGTGCCGCTGATCTTGCTGGTGCGAGTGTCGACGACGTCGACCACCGCACCGAAGTCGGCACCGCAGCTGGCCACGTAGGCCACCGCGCCGTCGGGGCTGAGCGCGACGTCGCGGACCGACGAGCCGATTTCAATGGTGTCCACGACGCGCGGACCCGTCGGCGCCTGCTTGCCCCGTGACTTGGTGGTCTTCTTGCGCCAGCGCGAGCGGCCACCGCTGCCGGCATCCGGGGACTGCGCGCCGGTTGCGATCACGACGAGTTGGCCGCCGGCGGGCCCGTTGGTGCCGACGTAGAGGCGGGTTCCGTCGGAGCTGATGCGCACACACTCCGTGGTGGTGCCCGGCGTGGTCGCGATGTCGATGACCGCGACCTGGTCCGTCGTGGTGTCCAGTATCGCCACGTCAGCCCCGCGAGCACCGTTTCGGGCCGCGTAGACGTATTTTCCATCCCGGCTGACCGTCAGGTCGCTGACACTGAGCGCAAGCGGATGCGTGGCGACAACCGCCCGGGTGGCCATGTCGATGACCGCGATCGAGTCATACGCCGTTGACACGGTGCTGACATACGCACGGTTGCCATCCGCACCGCCGGCGGCGATTGCGAAAGGTTCGTCGATTCCGTCGATGGTCTCAGTGACCCGGCAGGTCTCGGTGTTGACGATCGAAACGCTGTTGTCGCTGTAGTTGGTCACCAACAGTCGGGCGCCGTCGGCACTGATGTCGATGCCGCTGATCGGGCCGTTTTTCACGGCAACTTCGATGATGACCAGACCACCGGCCGCGGCCTCGAAGTCGAAGACCTGGGCTCCCTCGCCATGCCGATCATCCCGGTCGGCCTTCTTGATTCCGCTCATCCTGGCACCGCCTTCGCTGTTTTCGTCGAACCTGCACGCGGGCGACAACGCTCGCCATAACCTCGCGACAACACTGTGCGACACTGCCCGCCCCGGAATTAACCGGATTGGTGCACTAAAAACCCACCATGAGGACTTCTTTGACAGCAGTCAAGCGGCTTAATTCCGATGGCAAATATTTCGATTTGGGTGTTGTTACCTAGGTCACCGTGGATTACTCAGGTAACACTCAGTCAGTGACGATTGAGTATGCAGGCAGGCGCTTGATGGCAAAGGGCAACTACGCTGATGACCAGCATCATAAGCGACTTCCGCTACTATTGAGCAGACTCGCTCCGGCGCAGTTAATTAAGAAATTCTTATAATTCCCGGACAAATAGAGGCAAATATCACATATGCCCGACTAGCTGAATTGGGTTTGCGGCCGGGACAGCGGATCTCCGTCCACAAAGATGTCGAGCTTTTCGTTGTAGAACGCCACCAGCCCAGCGATCGCGGCGACCGCAGGCAGCGGGTAGTGATACGTCCACGCGAGGTCCGGGTGCACGGCGTCGCCAACCCGCACCGACCAATAGCCCGACGTGGTCCCCTTATACGGGCACAGCGTCTGCGTCGAGCTGGGCTCGAGATGCTCGAACGCGACGTCGGTTGGATCGATGTAATACCTTGTGGGAAGGCCGGTTTCGAAGAGCAAAACGGGTGATCGAGTGTCGGCGAGAACGACGCCGCCGAGCTCCACCCGGACATGCCGATGCGAACGCAGCGCGTCGACGCGTGAATACGGGTTCCGCGGGTGGCCGTAGATCTGCTCGTCCTCCTCGAACCACCGCAACCGATCCCACTCGAACCTGACCAGGCCCGCCACCGGGCTGTCGCTGTCGGCATCGAATACGCGTGCGGCCGACGGGTGGGTCTGGCCGGCGCCGACGAGCGAGTACAACCGAGACGGACCCAGCTGCACCTTCTGCGGGTGGTTCTCGTCGCGCAGGAACTCCGCGCGGACGTCGGCCACGGGAACGTAATACGCAGGGTAATAAGGAAATTCCCACACATAGCGCGCCGCGGTGGTGTCGAAAACCAGCTCGTGGCCGAGAAAGCCGCGAACCCGGCGCGGTGCGGGTTCGATCCGTCCTCGGGCGGCGGCCATTTGGGGGTAGTCGTTGGTCATCAGTCACCTACTGTTTCTTGGGCGCCAGGCCGGCGGGAGCATCAATGATCGCCTTGCGGATCCAACCTATCGAGTACGGTCGACCCGTGGCATTTCGGCGGGAAAGCCCGATGCGCGGGCGGCGGCTGCGATTCGATGAGGCGTTGTTGGAGCGCGCGTTTATGAGCCGCCTGGGCACACTGTTGCTGCTGTACGTGGCGCCGCACGTCGACAGGGTGCTGATTCCCCGGACCAAGGGCCGGCTGAGTTCGGCCGGGATCGACCGGGTGGGACTTGTCACGTCCACCGGCGCCAAGTCCGGACTGCCGCGTACGCACCCGTTGGTTTTGATCGAGGAGCCCGACGGGCTGCTGGCGATCGGGTCCAACTATGGGCGCGAGAAGCATCCGGCGTGGAGCGCCAACCTGCTGGCCCACCCCGAATGCACGGTCGAGTTCAAGGGACCGCCCCGGCGATACCGGGCCGAACTGCTCACCGGCGACGCCCGTGCCGCGGCGTGGGACACCGCCGTCGACTTCTACACCGGCTACCAGCACTACCGCGTCAAGTGCGCGCCCCGCGAGATCAGAGTCTTTCGGCTCACGAGACCCTGATCGGGATCGTCATCGATTCCGTTTTGGCGGGCAGCTTGGTCGTGTCTACCGACAGAATCTCGCCGCTGTCCTGAGTGCCGTTGGGCAGCATCTTGGGCTTGAGCCGAAACGGCGGAATGTCCGAAGCCAGCCCGGACAGCCCGAAATCGCTGTCGTTGGCGATGATTAGCGTCATTCCGCCGTCCGGGGAGGTGAGTCCTTCGATCTTGTCGTGCCCGAAGAAGTCACCGTTGGCGTTGAGCGAACGCACCAGCGCCCCTAGATCAAGGTTGAGCGTCTTGGCGGCCACGGTGATCCCGGCGGCTTTGAGTTTGGCTACGGCGTCGGCGTCGGTGCTGACGCCGACCAGGGTCTCGAGCGGAACATTGTTGACAAGCAGACCACCGGCGTCGGCCCGATAGGACGCCCCCGGCACCGTGGAGCGGGGGCCCACATCGGTGGCCGCGGCGATGTCAACCAGGTAGATCTTCTTATTGCCGTCCGGCGCTGTCTTGCTGTCACGCTCGTCGATCAGGAACTCTGTCGCAGTTAGCGCGGTGATCTCGGAGACCGCGACATTCGTCTGCTGGGGATTGGCGAGCGGGTAGAGATACTCGTGCACGATGCTGCGGTCGACGAGATTGATGGTCACGATGCGGGTGACGGGTACCGATTTGGCCGCACCTTGCAGCCCCGGCGTCTGGATGGCCGACTGCATGATCCCCACCAACATGTTGCCGTCCGGGGTGATTGTCAGGCCCTCCATCCCCTGATTCGGCCCGCGCAGTGACAGTTCCTGCGGCAGCGTCCCATCAAACGGCGAAAGGCGTTCCAGCTCTTTGCCGTTGGCGTCGAAATGGATGATGTAAGGGCCGTACTCGTCGGACACCCAGAAAGTACCGTCGAGCGTGGCGGCCAAGCCCTCGGGGTCAACACCGTAGTCGGAAGTCGGAAGTGGTGTGCCCTTGAGGTCCACCAGCGCCTCGCCGGTGTTCGCGTGCGGCTCGACGAGCCCCACCAACGGCGAACCGTCCGACCCGTGCAGCGTGATGGAACGCTCCACGGTCGCCACGCCGTCGGCGAGTTTGAGCTTGGCGATCTGCGGGTGGTAGTCGGGGACGGGAATCACTTTTTCGTTGGGGGTACGTCCATCGACGTTGGGGCCGCGGTCGGTGAGGCCGTAGATCTCATCGGGGCTCCCCGGCACCGCGGCGATCGCAGACCCGTGCGCACTGGCCTTGATGGCGACGCCGCCGATCGTGGCCAGCGGCAGCTGATCCTCGGCATAGAGCTTGACCGCACTGCTGACGGTGACGGTGAGCTGATCGGTACCGGTGAACCCGGCGTCGGGGGTGTACACCATTGCACCGTTTGCACCGTAGGCAATCTTGCCGTGCGCAGGCTTGCCGAACGCTACCGGTGTCACGCCGTCGGTTGCGGCCAACAGCCGTTCCGGGGAGATAGTGAGAGCCGTCCCGGCCGTCGTGGTCAAATCCAGCCTGCCCGGATGCCCGGTCTTGGAGTCCGAGGTGCCCGACGAGCAGGCCGTCAGCAGCAGCAACACCGCTGCCGCCGCGCCCGACCATTTCGTCTTATGTGTCATGCCCATGGCTTAGCAAGATAAGTTGACACGCTGGTGTACGCGAGGCAAGCGCCGCTAGTGCTTTCGGTCGCGGACTTTGTAGGTGGAGGGCCACGATTTTCGCGACTCGTCGCCGGTCAGCGGAGTTCCCATACCGCCGACCTTAACGTTGTAGGCCTCCTTGCCCGGGCCCACTTCGCGGTTGGCGTGTTCCTGGGCGAGGTAATACAACTCGTCGATGGTGGCTTCGTCGTACGCCACGAAGGATGTTTCCCGCGCGACGTCGTCGATTCCGGCCAGCATCCGGTCGGGCAGGTACCGCGACGCCAGCGCCGCGATGCCCAGCAACGAGAACGGAATGACCCAGTAACAGACGAACGACGGCGGGGTCGTGGTGTCGAGAATCGTGGCGTTGCGCGACCCGATCGCCGGTATGGCCGACGACACGGTCATGCCGGCGAACGCGGCGACCCAGATCCAGGTCAATATCATGGTGATCCGATTGAACAACTCGGTCTTGACGACATCCGGAGGCCGCTCCGCGGCGGCGAACTCGCGCACGAACGGCTTGCCGATCAGCACGCCGACGAGCGCCACGAGGAAGATTCCGGCGTTGCTGAGCGGTTGTATCCACCGCGCCATGAACGCGTCGCCGAGCGTCAGGGTCAGCACCGTGAGTACCACAAATGTTGCGACAGCTCCGATTTCGAGCATGCGGCCAGGGTTGCCGGTGGCCCGCCCGACCGCCAACACGGCGACGGCCATTACCAACGCTACCGATACGGCAACGTTGAAGGGGACGTTACCGACGAGCACCCAATAGACGATCCACGGCGCAAAACCAAAGAGCATGCCCACAAGGGGTCAGTGTATGGCTGGCGGTGCGGCGTGACGCCAGCGGCTCAATCTGTAACGTCGGACACGCGCTGGGTCTACCGCCGATGGACCCTGCTCGTCGCGGCGTCGTCACGGCGCGTGGCGGCGTCCACGCCTCCGCAGTCCCACTATCGTCGCCCACGACAGTGCATCGAGCAAAACGTGTCGACGGCGCCGGGGGTCAACAAACGCCCCGGTGCGCAATAACCTGCCGCGGAAGAGATGCCGTCGCGATCTCCCGACACACCGATCCACCGCCCGCAGGGCTGGGTCGACTCTGCGGCTTCGTAAGGCGTTGTGCGACAAGAGCTCTAAAACCCATCGACAGGGTCAACCGAATGTTGAGACGCGACAGGAGCTTTCCAGACCCGACGAAGCAACGGTCCGGTTGCCATGGTCGTGACCAGGGCCATGCACACCATGACCGAGTACAACCGCTGATCCAGAATGCCGAGTTGCAGGCCAGTGGTCAGCACAACAAGCTCGGTCAAGCCACGAGTGTTCAGCAGGATCGCCAGCGCCGCGGCGGATGCGCCTGGGATGCGGAGGACACGAGCAGCTGCGTAACTGCCCAAGAGCTTGCCCCCGGCAGCCGTCACGATGATGAGCAGCAATAGGCCGAAAGCCGACACATCAAATCTCAGATCGAGTTGTAGCCCGGCCACGGTGAAGTACACAGGTAACAACAGCTGACTTGCTCGGTTGGCATAGTCGCGCAGATCACGATCCACCGCTTCGGTAGCCGATCGTGGCGAGACGATGCCCAGCAAGAAGGCTCCGAAGATGAGGTGTAAGCCGATCGTCTGTGTCGCTGCCGCCGAGACAAGCGCACATCCCAGCGTCACCGCGACAGCGATCATCCCGTGTCGAGGATGGGTCGCCGCCCAACGGTGCAAGATCGATAGCGCTGGCCTGGCCACGAACACCAACGACGCCATGAACGGTACCAGCGCAACAAGGCGCGATGGCGCACTATTGCCTGCCGCGGCGGTTGCCAGCGCAAGCAGCGACCAGGCCAGGACGTCGCAGATCACGGCCGACGACAGAGCCAGCCGACCGATGGTTGTGTCGGTCAACCTGGCGTCGCGCAGCATGCGCGCCAGAACCGGTACCGCGGTGACAGACATCGCGGTACCCATGAACAAGACGAAGCCGAGTTTGCCGCCATCGCTGTGGTGACCGGTGTCTGCCGGTCCGAGCGCAAGCAATACACCTGCCGCGAAGGGCAACCCAGTCGAGCCGGCAGCGACGACTGCCGCTCTGCGCGATTCGTCTTTTCCTACCTCACGTCCGAATTCCAGACCGAGCCCGAACATGAACAACACAATGCCGATGTCGGCAAGACCCGCCAGCACAGGCCGAGTTGAGGACGGAAACAGCACAGTCGACCACGATCCGAGAAATGTCGGACCGAACATTATTCCGGCGATCACCTCACCGATAACCGGAGGCTGTCCGAATCGACGAGCCACCCCTGCTAGCAGGTTGGCGAGCGTCAGGATGGCCGCGACGTCGACCAAAAGAAGCGCGGCGCCGGTCAATTGAGCTCCCCGCCGGCAGCATGGAAGTGGTCACCAGGACCGCGCTGCCTCGCGAAGGAAGGCTGCAAGGTCTTCAGAATCTCTATCTCCGTCACCAACTCCACTGCACGCCTTAACATCTCAGCATCCGAATTCGTCGTTGGGGCCATAGCCGCGGGGCCTTAGACCCTTACGGCCACCGTCTCAGATGTTCTCGCGGTAGAGTCCACGGAAAACTCCTCGATGTCTCCGGTCCGCGTCCAGGTGTGGTACTGGCGAAACCCGTAGAGCACGGCCGATATTCGAGTAGTTGCGTGACCCTGACAACCTCACCAAACACCACCGCATGATCGCCGACCGGAGTGGCAGCTGTGCGAATCTCGCAATCGGCGATCGCATGGCTGTCATGTTGCAGGTGCGGCCCGGCGTCGATGTCGTCGAAGTCCCAATCGAGCAGGATGCACATGTACGAGTACGGCGGTAGACCGTGGTAGTAGGGATAGACGGTCTCGCTGTCGGGAAGCTGTACCTGCCAATGTTCGATGCGCTCGGCCAAGGCATCGGGAACGACCCGAGTCTTGGCGTCACGCCAGTAGGGGGTGTCGTTGCGTGCGGCACTGCGGTAGTGCAGTACCAGAAACTCCCGTACCCCCGCAGCACAATCGCGGTCTGGACCGGCGACAGCGCGTTGGAGAAGGTGTTGAAGGTATTGGAGAACGAGCCCATCACGAGGGCGACCTTGCCAATCAGGCCCTGAAGCTCGATGTGGCCGTTGCCGTTCTGCAGCGCGGCGATATCGGGCGTATCCGGTGGAACGCCCCAACGGCCGTAGGCCATGTTCCCATCGCGAGTCTTGCCCGCGGCAGAAGTCGTCACGGCGGTGGATCATGTGGCCACCGACCAGGTGGCGGAAGTCTTGCATGCTTCCGGTCAACGTGGCCGGATCGGCGGCCTCGGTAACGGAACTGGCCTCGGTGCCGCGCGCCGTGAGCGTCATGGGCCGTCCTCAATATTTGACGGATGTCTGGCTCAGAGCGAGAGATTACGAAGCAAGCATTGAATAATTATTGAATCCGTCGTAATGCGCTGCGACACCGCTTGTACCGATCGGTTATGGCGCTAATAATGCTTACGTCTCGGTTGTAGCGACGACAGCTCGAACGTTATTGAGGTTCGGACGCAACGGATCTCAGTACTGACGGAAGCGGGTTAACTGCGATGGTCAATCGCCTATCAGCCGTGCGACCCGCGTGCTTCACTACAGAACATCTTGTCGGCGCGATGCCGCCAGTCGACTTCAATGGCCGACAGGCGCAAGGCAATTACGGCGACGCCTGGCTTATCGAATCACGGTCGAGATCAACGACATTCGTCGGACCGGCTGGCCCGCGCGATCCCGACGCGTGGAACATGCTGCACGCAGCGGGACTCAGGTGATCGATGATGATCGGCGAGAAGGCAGCGGACCTCGTCCTCGGCGTCCGTCGTGCCGACGAACTGAACACGCAGAGCGCCGTCCCCCCGCGCCCGGCGAACATCTGACAATGCCGCCGCGCGCGACCGGCGGGAACATGGACCTGAGGCACCTCGTGCCCAGGAGCACGCTATACCTCCCGGTCGAGGTCGAGGGTGCGCTCTTCTTCGCGGATGACGGGCACGGCGCGCAGGGCGACGGCGAGGTGTGCATCACGGGGCTCGAGACCGGCGTGAGTGGGACGCTCCGGCTCTCCGTCGACAGGCGCAAGAAGGTGTCGGAGCCGGAGTTCGTCACCTTCCGACCGCTGAACGTCGATGCCGGCGCCGCCGGCGACTACGGGACTACCGCTGCCGGGCCGGACCTGTTCGAGTGCAGATCCGCGCGTGGGACTCGAGCTCGGACGTGCGCTTCTGCGTCGTCCCGCGCAGGCCGACGGGGACGGAGCAAATGTCGGAAGCCGAGCTGGCCGCACTGGTCACCCGCGACTCGATGATCGGCACCGGCGAGCCCCTGGAGCCGGCCTCGTGAGCGCGCTCAGGATGCCGGCCTTCATCGCGGACCCGGAGGCCTCGACCGTCGCGACCCCTCCGCGGCGCAACGGCGAGCTCGTCTTCGAGGCGCCGTGGGAGAGCCGCGCATTCGGCCTCGCGGTGGCGCTTGCCGAGCTCAATCGCTACGCCTGGGAGGAGTTTCGGCTGCAGCTGATCGGCGAGATCGCCGATTGGGCCGCCCGATCAACGTAGACGCCGCGCCGGCCGGCGCCCAGCCGCTGAATCCGCCTCCGGTCTCGCTGCGCGAGCTGTGGCCGTGGTGCCTGTTCGGCGCCGCGTCGCCGCCGTCGCCACCGTTGCCGGCTTGGGCTTCGCGGCCAAGCATCTGCGCGTCAGTGAGAACCGCATCAATGTCGGCAAAACGATCGTCACCGACACCCCGAAGTCCAAGGCAAGTAATCGGACCCTTCCGCTGCCTGACGAGGTGGTCGACGTACTCAAGGCGGCACGTAAACGACAGCTCGAGGAGCGACTGGCCTTCGTGGAGTGGCACGGCCCGAGCGGGCACGTCGCGTGCAACGAAACAGGCCAGCCTAACTAACCATCCGAACGTGATCTCTTGGCGGTGGGGCAAGATGCTCGACGTTCTGAAGATCAAGCGAGTCCGGCTGCGCGATGCCCGTCACACGTGCGGAACCCCGATGCATTTACGGGGGTGCTGATCGCGGTGATTGCAGCGTGGTTGGGCCACGCGTCCGCGGCATTCACACTGGTGGTTTACGCACACAGCCAGAAGCGCGGAAGGCCGCCGGGAGCAGTTTTAGTCGGGTTGTGACGTCCGATGACACCGAGGCGATCGCCGAGCTAAACCAAACGCCGCGCACCCCCATTTCACCTGCACAAACACAGTGCCCCCAGTCGGACTCGAACCGACACTTGACGGATTTTAAGTCCGCTGCCTCTGCCAATTGGGCTATGGGGGCCCGACGGCGAATTTAGCGTGCCAACGCCGTGTTCAGGACGTCCCGTCCCCCGGCAACGCCAACCTGCACCGCGGCCTTGCTATGTGTAGGATCGCGCGCCGCGCAGATGAATCATGTGAATCGTGCCTGAGCACATATAACACAGCCGTATCACCCGCCAAGAGCTTGTTAAAACTGCTTGCGTCAGCGTTAAGAGGCCGTAAACGTCCGTCACCATACGCCTTTCGATGAGGACTGTGGAGCCGTGGATGGTTAGCGTTACGCCAACCCACAGGGGTCCTTACGCAAACACACAGGGTCGGCCCGGGGAGTCGAGTCGAAGGGTCGAAGGTCGGCATGTTTCACAAACGAGGAGCAATGAATGTCATTCCTGCAGATATTGCCTGAAGAGTTGACAGCTGCGGCGACTCAGCTGGGGGCCCTTGGCACCTCGATGGCCGCACAGAACGCGGCCGCCGCGGCCCCCACCACGGCCATAGCTCCGGCTGCCTCCGATATGGTGTCGGCGCTTCAGGCGTCACTCTTCACCGCCTACGGCACTCTCTATCAGCAGTTCAGCGCCGAAGCCGCGGCCATTCACGACCAGTTCGTCAACACCTTGGGTATCAGCGCCGGCACCTACGATGCAACCGAGTCCATCAACCAGGCGGCGGCCGTTTCTCCCTTCGATGGAATCTCGGGGGACATCTCGAGCATCGTCCAAGCGACGACCGGGGTCATCCCCGACGAGTTCTCCGGCGGCATCGCCAACATCGCCAACATCGGGGTCGGGAACTATGCCTCCGCCACATCGACCCTGATCGGCCTGGCCGGCGGTGGTCTAATTCCCGCCGAGGAGGCCGCTGAGGGCGCCGCCGAGTTGGGCGGGACAGCCGCCTTGGGAGAACTTGGAGCGGCAGAGGCGGCTCTCGGTGCCGAGGCGGCCCTCGGCGGGGGTGCGGCCGTGGGCGGCATTGGCGAAGCGGCATCAATCGGCGCGTTGTCGGTGCCACCCAGCTGGGCCGGACAGGCCACGCTGGTATCGAGCACGACGACTGGCACGCTCTCCGGCGCCGGCTGGACCGCCGCCGCGCCGGCGGCCGCGCCGGGCGGATTCTATGGGGCGCCAGGATTGGCGTCCGCCGCCCGCAACAGCGCCGGCTTCGGTGCGCCGCGCTACGGCGTCAAGCCCATCGTCATGCCGAAGCCGGTGAGCGTATAGGCACCCGGTGCTAACGCGGTTGCACACGGTCAATAAACGCAATTGAGTTCAAGGGATAGGAACCATGGATTTCGCAGCATTGCCCCCCGAGGTCAACTCCGCACTGATGTACTCCGGTGCGGGTGCAGGACCACTGCTATCCGCGGCGGCGGCGTGGAATGGCTTGGCCGTCGAGCTTAACTCGACGGCGACCTCCTTCGAGGCGGTGATGTCGGAGCTGACCGGCCAGCTGTGGCTGGGTCCGGCGTCGCTCTCGGCGGCCGCCGCAGCCCAGCCATACATAGCCTGGTTGACGTATACCGGTGCAGCGGCGGAGCAGGCCGGCGTGCAGGCCATGGCATCTGCGGCCGCGTATGAGGCGGCGTTTGCCGCCACGGTGCCCCCGCCAGTGATCGCGGCCAACAGGGCTCAGCTGGCGGCACTGGTGGCGACCAACTTCCTTGGCATCAATACTCCGGCGATTCTCGCCACCGAAGCGCTCTACATGGAGATGTGGGCTCAGGACGCTTTGGCCATGTACACCTACGCAGCCGCCTCCGGGGTCGCCGGGATGTTGACACCGATGACGCCGCCTTCGCAAACAACCAACCCCGGTGGCGCTGCCGCTCAGGCCGCTGCGGTCGGTGCGGCTGCCGCAGCGTCCCCAGCCACGCAGTCGATCACCGATCTGATCAGCTCTTTGCCCACCGCGGTGGCATCGCTGGCCTCCCCAGTCCAGTCGGTTCTCGACGCGACTGGACTGAGCGGGATCATTGCCGACATCGACGCCTTCCTCGCCGTTCCGGTCGTTGCAAATACCATCAACGGCGCCATCAACACCTCGGCGTGGTATGTGATGGCTGCCATCCCCACTGCGATATTCCTCGGAAACACCCTTGCTGGCACCGCGCCGCTAGAGGCTGAAATTGCCGAAGGTGCGGCCGGTGCGGCTGCGGCAGCGGGAGGCGCGGCAGCGGGACTGGCCGGCGAGGTGGCACCGGTGGGCGTCGGCGCCGCGCTGGGCGAGGCGTCCCTGGTCGGCAGCTTGTCGGTACCGGCGAGCTGGGCCAGCGTCACTCCGGCCGCGGCGGCGGAAGCGGGTACGGCGTTGGCGGGCAGCGGCTGGACGGTCCCCGAGGAAGCCGCGCCGGTCACCGGGATGGCCGGAATGCCAGGCATGGCCGCGGCCGCCAAGGGTGCTGGTGCATACGCCGGGCCGCGCTACGGCTTCAAGCCCGTCATCATGCCCAAACAGGTCGTCGTGTGATAGGAGAAAAAAGGGAGGACATGTCACTCGTTTGAGGCCACCAATTTACCGCTACGTCGTAATCTATCGGCCATACGGCGAACGCCGTATAGATACAACTGCTAGAACTCCTACAACAACGGACTTCAAGACAAGGAGATACCGAGTATGACCTCACGCTTTATGACCGACCCGCACGCGATGCGGGACATGGCGGGCCGCTTTGAGATGCACGCCCAGACAGTCGAGGACGAGGCCCGCCGGATGTGGGCGTCCTCGCAGAACATCTCGGGTGCCGGTTGGAGCGGTCTTGCCGAGGCAACCTCGCTGGACACCATGGGGCAGATGAACACGGCGTTCCGCAACATCGTCAACATGCTGCACGGGGTGCGCGACGGACTCGTTCGTGACGCGAACAACTACGAGCAGCAAGAGCAGGCCTCCCAGCAGATCCTCAGCAGCTAACACCCAAACCTGCTGCCCTACGACTTCAACTCAGGAGGACAAACCAATGACCATCAATTACCAGTTCGGCGATGTCGACGCCCACGGCGCCCTCATCCGCGCACAGGCCGCAAACCTGGAAGCCGAGCACCAGGCTATCGTTCGCGATGTGCTGGCTGCCGGCGACTTTTGGGGCGGCGCCGGTTCGGTGGCCTGCCAGGAGTTCATCACCCAACTGGGTCGCAACTTCCAGGTGATCTACGAGCAGGCCAACGCTCACGGCCAGAAGGTGCAAAGCGCCGGTAACAACATGGCCCAAACCGACAGCGCTGTCGGGTCCAGCTGGGCCTGATCCACCCGTTTCAAACAAGGTGGCCGCACACCCCGATGGTGTGCGGCCACCTTGTTCTGCTGAGCGGCCTTAGCTCGTGACGCGAGCCCACTGATTCAACGAACCTGCCCCTCGAAATTGCTCGGATCGCCGCGACCAAAGGCTATGCATCGCAGTATCTCTAGCAATTCATTCCACACTAAATTCTCCGATGTAAGCCACACCGATCGCACATGTGCCCAAACAATTACTCCGCGCGCATCACCAGGATCACATTTGAGATTCCTATGAACGCGATGACAACCGCATGTGTGGTTGAAAGAATGACAGCAACATGACGGCAATGTCGGGATACGCGCGCAGTCAACGTCCGCGTCAAGCCATCCTGGGGCAACTGCCCCGAATTAACCGCGCTGATGGTTCACCGATCCGAGTGCTGCTGGTCGACGACGAGCCCGCGCTGACCAATCTGGTCAAGATGGCGCTGCATTACGAGGGTTGGGACGTTGAGATCGCCCACAACGGGCGGGAGGCCATCGCCAAGTTCGACAGTGTCGGCCCTGACGTGTTGGTGCTCGACATCATGCTCCCCGACGTGGACGGGCTGCAAATTCTGCAGCGAGTTCGTGAGTCCGACGCCTACACGCCCACGCTGTTCCTCACCGCACGCGATTCGGTGATGGACCGGGTCACCGGGCTGACCGCGGGCGCCGACGACTACATGACAAAGCCGTTCAGCCTCGAGGAACTGGTCGCGCGGCTGCGCGGGTTGCTGCGCCGCTCCAGCCACCTGGCCCCGCCCGCCGATGAGGCTCTCAAGGTTGGGGACCTCAAGCTCGACGCGGCCAGCCGAGAAGTCACCCGCGGCGGCACGCCGATATCGCTATCGTCAACCGAATTCGAGCTGCTTCGCTTCCTGATGCGCAATCCGCGCCGTGCCCTGAGCCGCACCGAAATCCTCGACCGGGTCTGGAACTATGACTTCGCCGGACGCACGAGCATCGTCGACTTGTACATCTCTTATCTAAGGAAGAAAATCGACGCCGACCGAGAACCGATGATCCATACGGTCCGCGGGATTGGATACATGCTGCGACCACCGGAATGAGCCCGAAAATGACGGGGCACCGAAACACCCCGCGGTGGTTCCCGCGCTCGCTACGCCGGCAATTGCTCTTAGGCGTATTGGCGGTCGTGACGGTGGTGCTCGTGGCCGTCGGCGCCGTATCGGTGCTGAGCCTGCGCGGCTACGTCACCGCAATGAACGACGCCGAAGTCGCGGAATCCATGCATGCGTTCAGTCATGCATACGCCAGATACCGCAACGGCGAACACACTTCGGTGCACACCGGCAACCCGCCGGTGTCCCAGGCGCTGTTGGAGTTCACCGGACAAACGCCGGGAAACCTCATCGCGGTGCTTCGCCACGGTCACGTCGTCGCCTCAGCAGTCTTCTCTGAGGACGAACCGCGCACGGCACCACCGGACGTCATCGACGCCATCGAAGCCCAGTCCTGGACCGACGGTCCATCTCGGGTCGAAACGCTGGGCAGCCTGGGTTCCTACCAGGTTGATAGTCGCGCCGCCGGATCCGACCGGTTGGTCGTCGGGGTTTCGCTCGGCATCGCCGATCAGATCATCTCGCGAAAGCAGATCACTACCAGTGTGCTTGTCGCGACCGCGTTGGTGATCACGGCGGTGCTCACGGTGTGGGTGGTGGGCTTTGCCCTGCGCCCGTTGCGCCGGGTCGCGGCGACTGCCGCAGAAGTTGCCGCGATGCCGCTCGCCGGCGACGATCACCAGATCAGCGTCCGAGTTCGGCCCGAGGATACCGACCCGGACAACGAAGTCGGAATCGTGGGGCACACGCTGAATCGATTGTTGGACAACGTGGATAGCGCACTAGCGCATCGCGTCGAATCCGACCTGCGGATGCGGCAATTCATCACCGACGCCAGCCACGAGCTGCGCACCCCGCTCGCGGCCATCCAGGGCTACGCCGAACTGACCCGTCAGGACAGTTCGGCCCTGCCCCCGACTACCGAATACGCGTTGGCCCGCATCGAGTCAGAAGCTCGACGGATGGCGTCACTGGTCGATGAGCTGCTGCTGCTGTCGCGCCTGGGCGAGGGCGAAGATCTGCAAACCGAAGACCTCGACCTAACCGACCTGGTCATCAACGCGGTGAATGACGCCGCGGTGGCAGCGCCGACGCACCGCTGGGTCAAAGATCTGCCCGAAGGGCCGGTGTGGGTCAACGGAGACCACGCCCGGCTGCACCAACTCGTCAGCAATCTGCTCACCAACGCATGGGTACACACTCCGCCCGACGTGACGGTGACCACAGGGATCACCTGCCACCGCGTCGATTCGAAGGCGCCGTACGTCGAATTGACCGTTGCCAACGATGGACCCGACATCGACCCGGATATCCTGCCTCGCCTGTTCGAACGGTTCGTACGTGCTGACAAGGCACGATCGAATGGGTCCGGCCACGGATTAGGCCTGGCGATCGTCAACTCGATCGTCAAGGCCCATCACGGTTCGGTCGCCGCGGAATCCGCTAACGGCCATACAGTCTTTCGGGTGCGGTTGCCCATGATCGACCAACCAAACTCCGAGCCTACCTAGGCCGTACCTAGGCCGCATGCACCCACTGGATCACTTCGTTTCAACCTGGCGCGACGCGGTTGTGGCCGACCTGGCCAACGCGACCTGTCTTGGCTCAAATTGGTGCGCACCATAGATCGGTCGCATCGCAGCGTCACAACAGTCACATGTGTCGCTGCGCCCGGTGACACACCCGATGTGCCCGGCTGTGAGCGACAATCGCCTGAGCTGCGGTGTTGTGCCCACGTTGGTGGTGGCCGTGCGGGTTTCGCGGTGGCGTTGACCTGCACAAACCGCGTTGTCGCTCTTAGGTGGGCAGCGAGACCATAGCCTCCGGCACAGGCCAGAGTTGCAGATGTGACTACAGAGCAATACAGACAGCCAGAGCAGAACCTCGCGCCAAAATTTGAGTCCTGGTGCGCGCCACCGCAGTTCGGAGTAGCCGCGATTCGGTATCTTCTTCGCGTCCAGGTGCTCCGGAACGACCAGCCCACCATGAAGCCTCCAGCGGCGCGGGTTTCAACCTGGCGCGACGCTCGCCTGTCAGAGGCGATCCAGCGCAAGGTTCAGTTCGAGCACGTTGACCGCGGGCTCGCCGAGGAAGCCGAGACCACGTCCGTCGGTGTGGTCGTCGATCAGCCTTTGCACCTGTCGGATCGAGACGTGGCGCGCCCGCGCCACCCGCGGTGCCTGCAGCTTGGCGTTGGCCACGGAGATGGCGGGGTCGAGCCCGGAACCCGAGCCGGTGACCGCGTCGACCGGAACCAACGTGTCCGCCGGCAGGTTGTTTTCCCTGCGATAGACGTTGACCCGTTCGGCAACGGCCTGCAGCAGCTTGTCGTTCGTCGGTCCGAGGTTCGAGCCGGAACTCGCCGCGCTGTCGTAACCGTCGCCTGCCGATGAGGGGCGGGGGTGGAAGTACTTCGCGTCGGCGAACTGCTGGCCTATCTGGGCGGAGCCGACGACTTTTCCGTCCCGCTCGAGCAGCGAGCCGTTCGCCTTGTCGTGGAACAACAGTTGCCCGACACCGGTCACGACGAGTGGATACACGATGCCGGTGATCGCGGTGAATACCAGCAACATGACAAGCGCGGGCAGTAGTTGACGACGCATCAGGACACTCCCAAGACGACGATGACCAGATCGACCAGTTTGATGCCGATGAACGGAACGACCAGACCACCCAGGCCGTAGATCAGCAGGTTGCGCCGGAGCATCGCCGACGCGCTTTCCGCCCGAAATCGCACGCCACGCAACGCCAGCGGGATCAAGGCGACGATCACGAGGGCGTTGAAGATGACCGCCGACAAAATCGCCGAGCGCGGCGAGTGCAGCGCCATGACGTTCAGCTTGTCGAGCACCGGAAACAGGCCCGCGAACATGGCCGGGATGATCGCGAAGTATTTCGCGACATCGTTGGCGATGGAGAACGTGGTCAGCGCGCCCCTCGTGATGAGCAGCTGCTTGCCGATCTCCACGACCTCAATGAGTTTCGTCGGATCAGAATCCAGATCGACCATGTTGCCGGCTTCGCGGGCGGCCTGGGTACCGGTGTTCATCGCCACCCCCACGTCGGCTTGCGCGAGCGCGGGGGCGTCGTTGGTGCCGTCACCCGTCATCGCGACCAGCCGACCGCCCTGCTGCTCGCGCTTGATGAGCTCAAGCTTGTCCTCGGGCGTGGCCTCGGCCAGGAAGTCGTCGACACCGGCCTCCTCGGCGATCGCCTTGGCGGTCGCCGGGTTGTCGCCGGTGATCATCACGGTGCGAATGCTCATGCGGCGCATTTCGTCGAAGCGTTCCCGCATGCCCGCCTTGACGATGTCCTTCAGGTGGACGACGCCGATGGCCCGGGCATTGCAGCTATCGGTCCATTCCGCAACGACCAAGGGCGTCCCGCCGCCTGAGCTGATGCCGTCAACGATCGCCCCCACCTCGTCGGTGGGATGGCCGCCGTGATCGCGAACCCACTTCATCACCGCCGCCGCGGCGCCTTTGCGGATTCTGCGGATGCCTTGATGAGGTAGGTCTTCGGCGAGATCGACTCCGGACATCCGGGTTTCGGCCGTGAACGGGACGAACGTCGCGTGCCGCATCACGCCCTCGTCACGAGCACGCAGCCCGAACTCGTTCTTGGCAAGCACGACGATCGAGCGGCCCTCTGGCGTTTCGTCAGCCAGGCTCGACAACTGGGCGGCGTCGGCGACCTGCTCGGCGCTCACACCGTTGATCGGCACGAACTCGGTGGCCTGCCGATTACCGAGGGTGATGGTGCCCGTCTTGTCCAGCAGCAGCGTGTTCACGTCGCCCGCGGCTTCCACCGCCCGCCCCGACGTTGCCAACACGTTGTGTTGCACCAGCCGG
This sequence comes from Mycobacterium riyadhense, assembly GCF_963853645.1. NCBI lineage: Bacteria > Bacillati > Actinomycetota > Actinomycetes > Mycobacteriales > Mycobacteriaceae > Mycobacterium > Mycobacterium riyadhense. The sequence goes on from NZ_OY970456.1 coordinate 4,854,329, forward strand.
TCCATCCCGGCAATACCGATCGCGGACAGCAGCGCACCGATCGTGGTCGGGATGAGGCACACCAGCAACGCGACCAGCACGATCACCTTCTGTCCCCCGCCCGAGTAGATGGCAAACGGCTGCAGCGTCACCACCGCGAGCATGAAGATGATCGTCAGCCCGGCTAGCAGAATGTTCAGGGCGATCTCGTTCGGAGTCTTCTGCCGCGAGGCGCCCTCGACCAGGGCGATCATTCGGTCGATGAATGTTTCGCCCTGCTTGGCGGTGATCCGGACGACGATCCGATCGGACAGCACCACGGTGCCGCCCGTCACCGCCGAACGGTCGCCGCCCGACTCGCGGATCACCGGGGCCGATTCACCGGTGATCGCCGATTCGTCGACCGACGCAATGCCTTCGATGATCTCGCCGTCCGACGGGATCGTTTCGCCAGCCGATACCTCGACCACGTCATCGAGCTCCAGCCGCGACGAAGGAACCGATTCGATCCCGCCCGACGGCGTACGCCGGTTCGCCATAGTTTCGGACCTGACCTTGCGCAGCGCCCCCGCCTGGGCCTTGCCGCGTCCTTCGGCCATGGCCTCGGCAAAGTTGGCAAACAGGACGGTGAACCAGAGGAATGCGGCAACGAGTCCGTTGAAGACGTTCTCCTGGACGGTCGAGGACGCGAGGTCCCGCAGGAACGCCAGCGTGGTGATCAAGGCGCCGACGAGGACAACGAACATTACGGGGTTGCGCACCTGTACCCGCGGATCTAGCTTGCGCAGGCTCTCAAACAGCGCGGCACCCATGATGCCCGGATCGAAAAGCGAGCGTTTGGCCAGCCGGAGCTGGGGTGCCGGGTCCTCCTCCGCGGTGCCAGGGCGTGCGATGGTCTCCATGTCTATCTCTTGTCTTCTAGACGGCAAGCTGCTCGACGATCGGCCCCAGCGCCAGAGCCGGGAAGAACGTCAGGCCGCCGACGATCAGGATGATTCCGATGACTAAGCCAACAAAGAGCGGCTTGTGCGTCGGGAACGTGGCGGCGGTGACGGGCGTCGTGCCCTTGCGTGCCATGGAGCCAGCGATCGCCAACACCGGAATGATCAGGAAGAACCTACCGATCAACATCGCCAATCCGATCGTGGTGTCGTACCACCAAGTGGACGCGGTGAGACCGGCGAAGGCCGACCCGTTGTTGTTCGATCCCGACGTGAAGGCGTACAGGATCTCCGAAAGACCGTGCGGACCAGGATTATTCAGCGAACGCAGCGCGGACGGGACCAGCACCGTGGCGGCCGCGAAGCTCAGCACGGCGATCGGCATCGCCAGGATGTAGAGCGTGACCAGCTTCATCTCGGTAGCTTGGATCTTCTTGCCGAGATACTCCGGTGTTCGGCCCACCATCAGGCCTGCGATGAACACCGACAGCATCGCCATCATCAGCAGGCCGTTCAACCCGACGCCGGTGCCGCCCGGGCTGACTTCGCCGAGCATCATGTGCGTCATCGGGATCATGCCACCCAGTGGCGTGTAGCTGTCGTGCATCGAGTTGACCGCGCCATTGGAGGTGCCGGTTGTCGTGGCCGCCCACAAGCCGGACGCGCCGGTGCCGAAGCGGACCTCCTTGCCTTCCAAGTTGCCGCCCGACTGATCGATCGTCGTCGCCTGCGTGACCCCGAGCGCGTCCAGCCGCGGGTTCCCATTTCCCTCGAATGTCATTGCAGCGAACGACATTCCGATCCAGATGATGCCCATGATGGCCAGCACCGCCCAGCCCTGACGACGGTCGCGCACCATCCGCCCGAAGGTGAAGCACAACGCGAACGGGATGATCGCGATGGACCACGTCTCGATGAAGTTGCTCAGCGGCGTGTAATTCTCGAACGGGTGAGACGAGTTCACGTTGAAGAACCCGCCGCCGTTGGTGCCTAGCTGCTTGATCGCGACCTGGCTTGCCGCCGGGCCGCCCGGGATGAGCTGGGCGGCACCTTCGATCGTGTTGGCGACGGTGAACCCGTGCAGGTTCTGGATCACGCCCTGGCTGACCAAGAGGACCGCGACCACGAACGACAGCGGAAGCATGATGCGCAGGACGGTGCGGGTCAGGTCCACCCAGAAGTTACCGAGGGTGCTGGCCTGCCGGCGCGCCAGGCCTCTGATCAATGCTGCCATCACGCAGATGCCGACGGACGCCGAGACGAAATTCTGCACCGCCAGCCCGGTCATCTGGGTGAGGTGGCTCATCGTGACTTCACCGCTGTACGACTGCCAGTTGGTGTTGGTGATGAAGCTGACCGCGGTGTTGAAGGCGACGTGATCGGTTACTGCCGGTTTGTCCGTCGGATTGAACGGCAGCACACCCTGCAGCCGCTCGATCCCGTACAGCAGCAGGAAGGACATAACACTGAACGCAAGCACGGAGAAGGCATAGGTGGTCCACCGTTGCTCGCTGGCAGGATCGACTCGGCACAGCTTGTAGATTCCGCGCTCGATCGGTCCGAACACGCGATCGCCTGGCGTCTTGGCGTCGTCGCCGTAGATCTTGGCCATGTAGCAGCCCAACGGCGGCGCGGTGAGCAGAAGCACCGCGACCAGCACCGCGAACTGCAACCAGTTAGGTCCGGACATCAGAACCTTTCCGGGAATAGCAACGCCGCGAATAGGAATGCCGCCAACGCCACCGCGATCACGACTCCGACGATGTTGTCGACCGTATTCATCGTTGTTCGGCTGCGTCTCGCGTCAGTTCGACCGTCGTTCCACCGATTTCGTCGTGGCGAATGATCCGTTCACAGCCACGGATGTAGAGCACGCATAGCCCGAAAAACGCCAGCACGATGAGCACCAACACAAGGTCGGCCATTTGAGTCCTCTCGATTCTTGAGCGCCACGACCGCAGCGCATCGATAGCCCAGCAGGATGGTAGTTGCCGTACCCCAGACGAAGGGGGTCGTGACGTTACTCTCGGTTGATCTTTGCGCGATCTTTACGCCTTATCAGTGAATTTGGCTCCGGCTCGACCAGGCGGTGGATGATTGCACATGTGACCACCGACGAACGGCCTGCGCGAAGGGCGGTAGACACCGAATACAAGAAAAAGCGTGGGCAATTGCGGATTTATCTGGGCGCAGCTCCCGGCGTGGGCAAGACGTACGCCATGCTCGGTGAGGCGCACCGGAGGCTGGAACGCAGCACCGACGTGGTCGCCGCCGTCGTCGAGACACACGGGCGCAGCAAGACTGCGGTACTACTCGAGGGCATCGAGATAATCCCGCCGCGCTACATCGAATATCGGGGCACCGCGTTTCCCGAAATCGATGTCGAGGCAGTGTTGCGACGTCAACCCCAGGTGGTACTGGTCGACGAGCTCGCCCACACCAACACGCCTGGCAGCAAGCACCCCAAGCGCTGGCAGGACGTCGAGGAGATCCTCAACGCCGGCATCACGGTCATCTCTACGGTCAACATCCAGCACCTGGAGAGCCTGAACGATGTCGTGGAGCAAATCACCGGCATCGAGCAGAAGGAGAAAATCCCTGACGAGATCGTCCGCGCAGCCGATCAGGTTGAGCTGGTCGATATCACGCCGGAAGCGTTGCGGCGCAGGCTTGCTCACGGCAACGTTTACGCGGCGGAGCGGGTAGATGCGGCGCTGTCGAACTACTTCCGCACGGGCAATTTGACCGCGCTGCGCGAGATCGCGCTGCTGTGGCTGGCCGACCAGGTTGATGCGGCCTTGGAGAAGTACCGTGCAGACAAGAAGATCACCGCCACCTGGGAGGCGCGCGAACGCGTCGTCGTCGCGGTGACCGGCGGCCCGGAGTCGGAGACGTTGGTGCGACGGGCATCGCGGATCGCGTCGAAGTCCAGCGCCGAGCTGATGGTGGTTCATGTTGTCCGTGGCGACGGCCTCTCAGGGGTGTCCGGGTCACAGATGGGCAAGGTGCGCGAGCTGGCTGCGAGCCTCGGTGCGACCGTCCACACCGTGGTCGGTGATGACGTGCCCAGCGCGCTGTTGGACTTCGCTCGCGAGATGAACGCCACGCAGCTCGTCGTCGGCACCTCGCGGCGGTCGCGCTGGGCACGCCTGTTCGACGAGGGGATCGGTGCCCGGACCGTCCAGGAGTCGGGCACCATCGACGTCCATATGGTCACCCATCCGGTGGCCAGCAGGGCTTCCGGGTGGTCGCGGATCTCGCCGCGCGAGAGGCATATTGCGTCGTGGCTGGCTGCGCTGGTGGTGCCCTCCGCGATCTGCGCCGTGACGGTGGCATGGCTCGACAGGTTCATGGGCATCGGCGGCGAGAGTGCGGTGTTCTTCGTCGGCGTGCTGATCGTGGCGCTGCTGGGCGGCGTCGCCCCCGCAGCTTTGTCGGCCGTGCTGTCGGGCTTACTGCTGAACTACTTCCTGACCGATCCCCGCTACACCTGGACAATCGCCGAGCCGGACGCCGCCGTCACCGAATTCGTGTTGCTCGCGGTGGCCGTCGCGGTGGCGGGTTTGGTGGACGGGGCGGCCAAACGAACACGCGAGGCCCGGCGTGCATCCCAGGAGGCCGAGCTGCTGGCACTGTTCGCCGGTTCGGTATTGCGCGACGCGGACCTTGGCACCCTGCTACAGCGGGTCCGCGAGGCGTATTCCCAACGGGCCGTGAGCATGCTGCGCGTCCGGGAGGGCGAATCGGACGGCGAAATCGTGGCGTGTGTCGGGACAGATCCATGCCTGGACGTTGACTCCGCCGACACCGCGATCGAAGTCGGTGACGACGAATTCTGGATGCTGATGGCGGGCCGCAAGTTGGCCGCCCGCGACCGCCGGGTGCTGACCGCGGTGTCCAAGCAGGCCGCGGGCCTGGTCCGGCAGCGCGAGCTGGCCGAAGAGGCCAGTAACACCGAGGCCATCGTGCGGGCCGACGAGCTGCGGCGGTCCCTGCTCTCCGCGGTCAGCCATGACCTGCGCACACCGCTGGCCGCGGCCAAGGTCGCGGTATCAAGCTTGCGCGCCGAAGACGTCGCCTTCTCTGCCGACGACACCGCCGAATTGCTGGCCACCATCGAGGAGTCCATCGACCAGCTCACCGCCCTGGTCGGCAACCTACTCGACTCGTCGCGGTTGGCCGCCGGCGTGATCCGCCCGGACCTGCGCCGGGTGTATCTGGAGGAGACGGTGCAACGCGCGTTGGTCAGCATCGGTAAGGGCGCCACCGGCTTCTACCGATCCGCCATCGACCGGGTCAAGGTTGACGCCGGTGACGCCGTTGTGATGGCCGACGCCGGGCTGCTCGAACGGGTACTGGCCAATCTGATCGACAACGCGCTGAGATACGCGCCCGACAGCGTGGTCCGGGTCAACGCGGGGCAGGTGGGCGATCGCGTGCTGATCAACGTCATCGACGAAGGCCCTGGGGTTCCGCACGGGACCGACGATCAGCTCTTCGAGCCCTTCCAGCGACTGGGTGATCACGACAACACCACCGGTGTCGGTCTGGGGATGTCGGTGGCACGCGGCTTCGTCGAGGCGATGGGCGGCTCCATTGCGGCCAGCGACACGCCAGGGGGCGGACTTACCGTCGTAGTGGATCTGGCCGCACCGGAGCGCCGCGAATGACCCGCGCCAGCGACGATGCAGAGCGAAGCGATGAGGAGGAGCGGCGCGAATGACCCGCGCCAGCGACGATGCAGAGCGAAGCGATGAGGAGGAGCGGCGCGAATGACCCGCGCCAGCGACGATGCAGAGCGAAGCGATGAGGAGGAGCGGCGCGAATGACCCGCGCCAGCGACGATGCAGAGCGAAGCGATGAGGAGGAGCGGCGCGAATGACCCGCGCCAGCGACGATGCAGAGCGAAGCGATGAGGAGGAGCGGCGCGAATGACTAGGGTGTTGGTCATCGATGACGAGCCGCAAATCCTGCGCGCGTTACGAATCAACCTATCCGTGCGTGGCTACGAGGTCGTCACCGCGTCCACCGGTATCGGCGCGCTGCGCGCCGCTACCGAGCACAAACCCGACGTGGTGATCCTCGACCTTGGCCTGCCCGACATCTCGGGGATCGAGGTGCTGGCCGGCTTGCGCGGCTGGCTGACCGCGCCGGTGATCGTGTTGTCGGCACGCACCGATTCGTCGGACAAAGTGCAAGCGTTGGATGCGGGCGCCGATGACTATGTGACGAAACCGTTTGGCATGGACGAATTTCTGGCTCGATTGCGCGCCGCGGTGCGGCGTACCACGGCGGCCTCCGAGCTGGACCAGCCGGTGATCGAAACCGACTCGTTCACCGTTGATCTGTCGGCCAAGAAGGTCACCAAAGACGGCGCAGAGGTACATCTGACCCCGACCGAATGGGGCATGCTCGAGGTGCTGGTCCGCAACCGAGGCAAGTTGGTCGGCCGCGCGGAGCTACTCAAAGAGGTGTGGGGACCGGCGTATGCCACCGAAACCCATTACCTACGAGTGTATCTGGCGCAGCTGCGACGCAAACTCGAGGATGACCCGTCGCATCCCAAGCACCTGTTGACCGAGTCCGGTATGGGCTACCGCTTCGAGGCGTGAATCACATCTGCCACACGCGTATCGGCTCGGAGGGGACACACTCACTGCCCACCTCACCGCGACAACTTCGCCACAGCACGCAAAGCGAGCACGCGTTGGTGGATTCGATATTCAGTAGATCGTGGCACGTAGCCGGGCCCGTATCGGCCGCGGCCGAGCCGATACACCCTCCCCCGCTCAACCTCCCAACGCAGCGCATCCGAAATGGCCTTCGAAGCCCGGCCCTGGACCTGAAACCCATGCCAGTTGAGCGCACTGATCAGTTCCGCGATCGTCGCGGGCCCGTGCAGGGCCAACTGGTGCGTGAGAACGTAGCGAAGCTCAATTCCACTTAGTTGCTTACCCATTGGTGAATCGTCGCAAGCAGGTCTGACATCCACCGACGTTGTCGCTGTGAGACATCCCAGCGTTGGAAGAGTCAAGCGCCGGCGGGTTGTCGGTTGGGCCGCAACCGGCAAACCGGGCACTGGAGACGCATCTGCAACGATAATCGTCAACCCCAAGCCGAAAGCAGCACAAGCGATCTCGATCTCCCTTGCCCTGAACAGCATGCGCCGAACGGCGCCGCCGTCAAGGCCCTACGGCCGCTACGCGGTCGGGCTGCGCCCGAACCTTGACCCCGACGCCGACTTCGACGCCCGCCCAGCCAGGACCAGGAAGCTTCAAAACAAGCAAAAACAAACGCAGCCGTGGGGTCTTGACCGCGCGGCCCTCTGCTTCGGGAATGACCTGCAGAAACCCCAGTTGTCGCGGGTACGTTGGAAGAGTCAAGCGGCGGTGAGTTGTCGGTGGGCCCAGGCGGTGTCTTCGTTGTAGAGGGTTTGGTGACGTAGACAACCGTGCAGGATGCCCACGAGGCGGTTACCCAAGGCCCGTAGGGCTTGGTGGTGGGTGTCGCCGGCGGCGCGGTGTTGGTCGTAGTAGGCGCGCACACCGGGACTGCATTGCAGGGCGGCGAACGCCCAGCGGTCGATGGCGTCGTAGAGGCGGTCGTTGCGGACGTAGCGGGCCCGCACGAGTTTTTGTCTTCCCGACGCGACGGTCAACGGTGATGTGCCGGCGTAGTTTTTGCGAGACTTGGCGGTGGTGTAGCGGTTCGGGGCGTCCCCGAACTCACCGAGCACCCGGGCGCTGAGGATGACACCAAGTCCTGGCAGGGAGCGGTAGATGTCGGCGTCCGGGTGCTTTTCACAATGCTCAGCCAGCGTGGTTTCCAACTGGCTGATCTGATCGGTGAGTTCGATCAGCACGTTGACGGTGGCGCTGGTGATGGCGCCGTAGGCCTGTGTGACGGCCTCGGGGGCGGCCAGTTGCTCGGTGCGCAGGGCCGCTTGGATCTGGCGAGCGCGTTCGTCGATGTTGCGTTGGCGCCCACCGGCTTTAAGCGCCGATCCGATTTTGCTAAGACTCAACCGGGCACCTTGTGTGGGGGTGGGAGCTCGGCCCAGCACTGCCAGCGCGTCGCGGTCGCGATCCCGGTCGCCCAGACTGGGCAACGCTTCTAGGGCCGCCGGATAGTACTGCAACAAGTTGGCGCGCAGTGTGGCCGACTGGCGCGCCCGCGTCCAGATCAGGCCCTGATGGGCACGGGCCAGCACCTGGATCGCGTCGCCCTGCGAACTATCGGCGCTAAGTGGGCGGTGGTTGTGGCGGTCGGTGCGGACCAGATCGGCCAGTAACTTCGCATCAGCGGCGTCGGATTTCGCGCCCGAAACCCCATGGCGGTCCCGGTACCGGGCCACCGACCTCGGATTGACCGCGTACACCTGATAACCGGCCGCGACCAGCGCACCCACCCACACGCCGCGGTCGGTCTCGATCCCGATGATCACCTCGCCGGGATCGTCGGCATGCTCGGCGAGCAACTCGTGGAACTGCCCGATCCCGGTCAACCCCTCAGGTAATCGCGTTGCGGCCAAACGTGCGCCAGCCTCGTCCATCAGATACACGTCGTGATGGTCTTGGGCCCAGTCATCGCCAACAAACAACATCACCTCACCACCTTCTCCTCACTGGATCGAACTACTCTTTGTTCGAGCCTGAAGCCACCCGGCTGCGGCCTAATGGTCCAGTGCTCGCATGGCACAACATCCCAGTAGCGCTACAACTGACCCACGACCGGACCGGGGCAACGGTCTACGCCGAAGGAATCAATCGTTCCTGGTGGGCAATAGTGCTCACCGGCCGGCGGCTCACCAATCAGCCTCGCCGATGACCATCCATAAAGCACGGTCAACGACTTACAGCCGATCCATTCCCATTAGGTGGGCAGCGAGTGTGTCCCCTCCGAGCCGATACGCGTGTGGCAGATGTGACTCACGTGACAATCGAAAGCACGATCCCGTCCAGGATGTCGTGTTCGCTTACGGTCAGCTCGTTGATTCCGGCCCGGGTGCGCAGCTCGCGAGCCACCTCCTCGACCACGATCGCACCGCCGCCGATCACGTCGGCCCGGCCCTCATGCATTGGTGGCAGCGCGGCCCGCTGGGAGCGCGTCATGCCGATCAACATGTCACAGACCGCCAGCAGATCGCTGCCTGCGACACGCGAAAGATGAATGGCCGCAGCGTCATACACGGTCATATTGTGTGCCAGCGCGGACAGCGTGGTCATCGTCCCGGCAAGCCCGACCCAGGTCCGCGCCCGCTCGACGGGAACCACACGCAGTGCGGCCTCAAGCTTGTCGCCGACCACCTGCCGCGCTGCCGCCACTTCGTCCGGTGTCGGCGGGTCGGAATGCAAACAGCGTTCGGTCAACCGGACACAGCCGATGTCAGCCGAATAGCTGGCTACGACCTCCGTGCCGCCGAGCACGATCTCGGTTGAACCACCACCCAGGTCCACGACAACGAAAGGCCCACGGGCGCTTTCTAATTCGCTAACCGCTCCGCGGAAGGAAAGCGCGGCCTCCTCGGCGCCGCTGATCACCTCCGCTACCGAACCAGGGATCACGGCGCCCAGCACATCGGCCGTCATCGCAAAGAACACATCGCGGTTGCCGACATCGCGGGCGGCCGACGTGGCGACCATTCGCACCCGTTCAACGCTGTGAACCTTCAGCAACTCGGCGTAGTCAGCCAACGCGTCCCGGGTCCGAGCAATCGCCTCGGGCGCGAACTGACCCGTTGCGTCGACCCCCTGACCCAGCCGCACAATGCGAGTTTCACGATGCACGTCACGCAGTTGCTCGCCCGCCGTATCGGCGATCAACAACCGAATCGAGTTGGTACCGCAGTCAATCGCGGCGACCCGCCTTACGCCCATTCGCCAGCCACCAACGTCGCGGCCATTTCCTGCTCGGCGGCCAGCACCGCCAGCGCCTCGTCACCAAGCGGGTTCACCCCGGGACCTTTGGCCAATGAATGCGCGATCAGCACGTGCAAGCACTTGACCCGGTCGGGCATGCCACCGGCGGAAACTGTAGTCCCCAGTGGCTCGATTGCGTCGCGCTCGGCCAGATACGACTCGTGCGCTCGTCGATACGCGGCGGCCAGCTCCGGCTCGCGGTGCAGCCGCTCGGTCATCTCGCGCATCAGGCCGGTGGTCTCCAATCTGCTTGCGGCCGAGGTCAACACCGGATGGGTCAGGTAGTACAACGTCGGAAACGGGGTGCCGTCAGGAAGTTTCGGCGCTGTCTTCACCACTCCGGGTTCGCCGTTGGGGCATCGGTAGGCGATCTCAAGCACACCGCGGGGTTCACGGCCGAGCTGGCGCGCAACCGTTTCCAGGTCGACAGGATCAACCACCGGGCGCCGTCGGGTTGGATGAGGGCGGCGGCACCGGAACGGAAGGCTCGGCATCCGGCGCGGGCGGCGCTGCTGGTGGCAGGTGTGGTTTGTCGGCGATCGTGTGCCACAGCGAGGTGTACCAGGGTTCGTTGCGGGCAGACGTCGCCGATTCGGCGCCTGGCTGTGGGGTCGCCACCGCCGTTGGTGGCAGCTGGACCTGGAACGGGATGTCCCCGGGTTTCACGAAGCCGAGGCGCTCGCGGGCTTGGGCCGCGACATACGCGGGGTCGGCCAGCTGGCTCTTGCGCTGCTCAAGGTCTGCGATTTGGCGGCGCAACGCGGCTTCGGTTGCCGACAGCTGTTCCATTTCGGTGTGCTGTGCAAAGTAGGTACGTACCGGCCCGGCGATGGTCAGCGTCAGCACGCAGATAACCGCGGCGAGTACCGCCGCTCGCCGAGCAGTGAACCCCAGCCGCTGTTCGGACCGCTGCTCGACCGATTCGGTGAACGATCGCTTGATGGGTTCGACGACATGCTCATGCAGCGTTCGCGCGGTGGTGCGGTTCGCGTGCGGCGCAGGAGACGGTTTGGTGATACGACGGCCCCGACCCGAGTCGCCGGCTTTCCCGGGACGCGATGCCGGGGAGCGTCGCTTCGGATCGGGCTTGGCGGCCAATCTATTTCAACCTATTTTGAGTCCACCGCGTAGCGCGGGAATGCCAGATCTCCGGCGTAGCGTGCCGCGTCGCCCAGCGCTTCCTCGATGCGCAGCAACTGGTTGTATTTGGCGACGCGTTCGCTGCGGGCCGGCGCGCCCGTCTTGATTTGTCCACTGCCCACGGCCACCGCCAGATCAGCGATGATGGTGTCCTCCGTCTCGCCGCTGCGGTGGCTCATCATCGTGCGGTATCCGCTGTGGTGAGCCAGCGTGACCGCGTCGAGTGTCTCGGTCAACGTCCCGATCTGGTTTACCTTGACCAGCAACGCGTTTGCGACGCCTCGCTCGATCCCCTCCTCGAGGCGCTCGGGATTGGTCACGAAGATGTCGTCGCCGACAATTTGCACCCGGTCGCCGATCCCTGCCGTCAATGCCGCCCAACCGTCCCAATCGTCTTCGGACAGTGGGTCTTCGATGGACACCAGTGGGTAGGAATCGAGCAATCCGGCGTAGAACTCCGTCATTTTCTCGGCGGTGCGAGTCGCCCCCTCGAAGGTGTAACCGGTGCCGTCGGTGTAGAACTCGGTGGCCGCCGCGTCGAGGGCTAACGCCACCTCGACGCCGGGTCGCAAGCCCGCCGACTCAATGGCCCGGCTGATCAGATCCAGTGCCGCGGTGGTGCCGGCCACGTCCGGGGCGAAGCCGCCTTCATCGCCCAGACCCGTAGAGAGCCCCTGCTTCTTCAGGACCGACTTAAGCGCGTGGTACACCTCGGCGCCCCAGCGCAGCGCCTCGCCAAAGCTGGGCGCGCCGATTGGCGCCACCATGAATTCCTGGATGTCCACGGCGGTGTCGGCGTGTGCGCCGCCGTTGAGGATGTTCATCATCGGCACCGGCAGAATGTGGGCGTTGGGCCCGCCGACATAGCGAAACAGCGGCAGCTCTGCCGAATCCGCGGCCGCCTTGGCCACCGCCAGCGAGACACCCAGGATCGCGTTGCCGCCGAGCCGGGACTTGTCGGGGGTGCCGTCGAGGTCTACCAGCGCCTGGTCGACCAAGCGCTGATCGTCGGCGCTGAGCCCAATGACGGCGGGGCCGATCTCGTCAAGCACGGCTTGGACGGCCGTTTTTACGCCTTTGCCGCCGTAACGGTCGCCGCCGTCGCGCAATTCGACGGCCTCGTGCTCGCCGGTTGACGCGCCCGAAGGCACCGCAGCGCGAGCGAATGTTCCATCGGATAGCGCCACCTCGACCTCGACCGTCGGGTTGCCGCGCGAATCGAGGATCTCGCGGGCCCCGACCTGCTCGATAATCGGCACTGGGTTCTCCTTTGCGTCCTAGATCTCCGCCCTATCCTTCTACAGCGGATGACCCGCCGCGTAAGCGGTCGCCCAATCACGTACGGCCCGCGCATAAACACCGGAGTTGTTGTAGGCCCGCAACGCGGTGATCCACCCTCTGGGGGTCGCGAGATCTTTTCCGCGCCAACATAAGTAACCCGCCGCCGACAACGCGGCATCGTCGATGTTGTCCGGGCTGGCGATACCGTCGTTGTTGGCATCCACCCCATAGAGCCGCCAGGTCTCGGAGATGAACTGCATCGGCCCCATCGCACGCTCGACTCCGGCGTCGCCGTCCAGGTTGCCGGCGTCGGCGTCCACGATGCGCAGGTTGCCGCCGGTGCCGTCGAGGCGGACACCACGAATGGGCGGCGTAACGTCGCCGTTCGGCGCGATTGTCGCCCCCCGGTAGGTGCCGTTATGGCTCTCCACCTGCCCAATACCGGCCAACGTGGTCCAGGCGATATGGCATCTCGGGTTCTCGACCTCGGCAACCCGGGCCGCGTAGGCATATGCCTCCAGCGCGAGGACCGGCATCTCCAAGGCCGGTGCGCGTTTCTCCGCCCACTCACGCAACTGGTCCGCGGGGCGACCCGGGGCGTGGGTGTCCACCGGGGGTACCGGATCGCCGGGCGGCGGCGGCACGCCCTCCGGGATGAAGAGACTGAGCTGCCAGGTACAACTCGACGCCAGTAGCATCGCGGTCGCCCCTATCACGGCGACCGCGCGCAACCAGCGTCTCGGCGACACATGATCATCGTCGCATGGGTCTGCCGACTAACCCGTGGCTTACGGCGGCTAGCACACACATGTGTCATCGTTATCAAAGGGGTTTTGGTTAGCTGCGGCCGGCAAAAGCAGATGTCGCAAACTTTTTAATGATCGCTTGCTGTGGAAAGTCTCTGAGTCGTCGCAAACATGACGGCGTAGCGATTCTAGCGCCGGCCCTTGCGTTTCTTGGAGCCGCCACGCGACCCTTTGGTGACCTCAACGGCGTCGCCCGGTTCGTCGGATTCGTCGGGCGCCGGATCCGCACCGGACGGCCAGTGGACGAGCCACTCCTCGTCGGTAATGACGCCCAACGGAGTTACATCGAGTTCCTCCGCAACGGTGTCGCCGCGGCGCGCGGCGGCAATCGCTCTCTCGGCACTGCGGACGCTGTTCACAAAATCCAAAACTGCGGCGCGCAAATTGTTTTCCGCATCAACATCAGCAGACACCGAGATCGAAGTGATCTCGTCGGGGATCAGATCGGCGGGCAGCCCGGCCTTCTGGACACGCTGAATAACCTTCTGCGCCAATGCCAATGCCGGCTGCCCGGTCGGAACGTCGTCCAGCACCGAGTTACGTGACTTCCGCGACTTTTCCGACGCCTTGGCTTCCTCCCACTGAGCCAACTGGTCTTCTAGCGAGATCGATTCGCCCGCAAGCACTCCCGGCACCCGATTGCCGAGCTTTCGGATCAGCGTGTCGGCAACATCATCGATGGTGAACGGCAGCAGTGCAGCATCCTCGGCAATGCGCGCATGGAAGAGCACCTGCAGCAACACATCGCCGAGTTCTTCCCGCAGCTGGTCAACATTGCCGCTGTGCACGGCATCCAACAGCTCGTAGGTTTCCTCGAGCAGGTAGCGACGCAACGAGTCGTGCGTCTGTTCACTCTCCCACGGTCCGTTGGCGCGGAGTTTGTCCATCATCGCGACGGCGTCGACCAGTCGCTCGCCACGCTGTCGATCAGGCGCCGAGATCAACCGGGCTCCGGCGGCCAATCGAGCGACCACGGCGGGGTGGTTGGGGTCAGATGACAGCAATACCGGGGCATCGTCGCCGGCATGCACGGGATGGGCGTCGGGCAGTGACCAGGGGACCGCGACCGGCATCTCTTCGGTGTATTGCACCTGACCGCCGAGCAACTCGATGGCGTCGACAGGAATCAGCGACGGGCGGCGGGGGTCGACCAGGACGACAGTAATCACACTTGTCGCTCCTTACTCGACGGCATAGGTTCACTCGTTATACCAACTTCTTGCTGCGGTTTCCCTGCCAGTGCCGTCACCAAGTCGGCCACCAGCTGGACCAACTCGACGTCACGGATCCGCGGCGCACCGATCCCGCCGGCTCGCGGAATGGGTACCTGGACCGTGTTGGTCGTCGCCCGGTACCTGGCTCCCGGATACATCCGCGCCAGGCGCACCTGGGCGGAATCGGGCAACGTCAGCGGCGACAGCCGCACCGTCGCCGCTGACGACGCCGCCACTTCGGTGATGCCGGAGCCGCGGCACAGCAGCCGTAGCCGCGCCACCGCGACCAGCCGTCGGGCCGGTTCTGGCAGCGCCCCGTAGCGGTCGGTCAGCTCTTCCACAACGGCCGCGACCTCAGTATCCGAACCGGCCGCGGCCAGCCGCCGGTACCCCTCCAGCCGGAGCCGATCGCTGGCGATGTAGTCCGGTGGCAGGTGTGCGTCAACGGGCAGATCGATCCGCACGTCCTTGGGCTCCTCGGCGGTGGTCACCATCTTGCCGTCCGCGGCGGCGCGATAGGCCTCCACCGCCTCGCCCACCAACCGCACGTACAGGTCGAACCCGACGCCGGCGACGTGCCCGGACTGCTCAACCCCGAGCACGTTGCCGGCGCCGCGGATCTCCAGGTCCTTCAGCGCCACCGCCATGCCGGCGCCCAGCTCGTTGTTTTGCGCGATGGTCGCCAACCGGTCGTAGGCCGTCTCGGTCAGCGGCGCGTGCGGTGGGTACAGGAAGTAGGCGTAGCCGCGTTCGCGGCTGCGGCCCACCCGGCCGCGCAGCTGGTGCAGCTGCGACAGGCCGAAGGTATCGGCGCGCTCGACGATGAGAGTGTTGGCGTTGGAAATGTCCAGGCCGGTTTCCACGATCGTCGTGCAGACGAGGATGTCGTACTCGCGGTTCCAGAATCCCTGCACGGTGCGCTCCAGCAGGTCCTCGGGCATCTGCCCGTGGGCGACGACCACCCGCGCCTCGGGCACCAGGCCACGCACTCGGGCGGCGGCCCGGTCGATGGAGCTGACCCGGTTATGCACGTAGAAGGCCTGCCCCTCGCGCAATAGCTCGCGCCGCAACGCCGCCGCGACCTGCTTGTCGTCGTGCGGGCCGACGTAGGTAAGCACCGGGTAGCGCTCTTCGGGTGGGGTCAGGATCGTTGACATCTCGCGGATGCCGGCCAGGCTCATTTCCAAAGTGCGCGGGATCGGGGTGGCGCTCATGGTCAGGACGTCGACGTGAGTGCGTAGCGACTTGATGTGCTCCTTGTGTTCGACGCCGAATCGCTGCTCCTCGTCGACGACGACCAGACCCAGATCCTTCCAGCGCACTCCGGTCTGCAGCAGCCGGTGCGTCCCGATCACGACGTCCACCGAGCCCTCGGCGAGCCCATCGATGACCGCGCGGGACTCGGCGGCGTCGGTAAACCGGGACAATCCCTTGACGACCACCGGGAAGCCGGCCATCCGCTCGCTGAAGGTCTGCAGGTGCTGGTCGGCCAACAGCGTGGTGGGCACCAGCACGGCGACCTGTTTGCCGTCCTGAACCGCCTTGAAGGCCGCCCGCACGGCGATCTCGGTCTTGCCGTAGCCGACGTCGCCACAAATCACCCGGTCCATCGGCACCGGCTTTTCCATGTCGGCCTTGACCTCGGTGATCGCCGTGAGCTGGTCGACGGTCTCGGTGAAGGCGAACGCGTCCTCCATCTCGGCCTGCCACGGGGTGTCCGGTCCGAACGCGTGGCCGGCGCTGGCCTGCCGCTTGGCGTACAGCGACACCAGCTCGCCGGCGATCTCTCTGACCGCACTGCGCGCGCGGCTTTTCGTGTTGGCCCAGTCGCTGCCGCCGAGCCGGCTCAGCGCTGGCGATTGCCCGCCGACATACCGCGACAGCTGATCCAGCGAATCCATCGGGACATACAGCTTGTCGGAACCACCACCCCGTTTCGCCGAGGCATATTCCAGCACCAGGTACTCGCGGCGCGCGCCGCCGACGGTGCGTTCGACCATCTCGACGAACCGACCGATGCCGTGCTGATCGTGCACCACCAGGTCGCCCGCGGTGAGTGCCAGCGGGTCGACGGTGTTGCGCCGCTTGGCGGCCAGTCGCTTGCCTTCGACCGCGGTGGCTCGGCTCCCGGTCAGGTCGGTTTCGGTGATGGCGACCAGGTTGGCGCCGGGAACGATCACGCCGTCGTGCAGCGGCCCCTTGAGCACTCCCACCAGGCCAGATTTGGGTGCGGCCCCGGGTTCCAGCATGGCGGCCGGAATCTCGGATTCGGCCAGTCGCTCGACCACGCGATGCGCAGTCCCGGTCCCGGGTGCAACCATCACCGCGTAGCCGCCGGTCGCGACATGGGCGCGCAGCATGGCAAAGATGCCGTCGATGTCACGTTGGTGTCCGCGGGCTGACGGCGCAGCCCGGACGTCGAGTTCGAGCGCCGACTCGTCGGCCAGCTGGCTCAACGTCCACCAGGGATGACCGGCCCGGCCGGCCGCGGCCTGAACCTCGTCGAGCTCGGCGAATCCGGATCCGCCGAGCTGCGCGACGTCAAGGGGGGCGTCCGTTCCGAGTGCAGCCACCGACCAGGACGCCTCGAGAAACTCGCGGCCGGTCTTGATCAGATCTGCGGCCCGAGTGCGTACCTTTTCCGGGTCACACACCAATACCGGTGCGCCGTCGGCCAGCTGGTCGGTGAGCAGTGCGGGAGCCCCTCTTTCCGGGGGATGCAGCACCGAGAGCAGCGCCTCCATGCCGTCGACCGGGATGCCCTCGGCCAGCTTGGCGAGCATGTCGGTGACCGTTCCGGTGACAGCGTTCGCGGCGGCGGGATGCTGCGCGGCCAGCGCGCTGGCCCGCCTCCGCACGTCGTCGGTCAGCAGCAGCTCGCGGCAGGCGACCGCGACCAGCGTGTCGACGTCGATCTCGGTGATGGAGCGCTGATCGGCGACCGAGAACATCCGGATCTCGCTGATCTCGTCACCCCAGAACTCGACCCGCACCGGATGCTCGGCGGTCGGGGCGAAGATATCCAGAATCCCGCCCCGGACCGCGAATTCGCCGCGCCGGCCGACCATGTCCACCCGGGTGTACGCCAGCTCGACCAGCCGGGTTACCAAATCCTCGAAGGGCGTTTCGTCGCCAACGGCGAGCGTCAGCGGTTCCACCAATCCCAGCTGTGGCGTCATCGGTTGCAACAGTGAGCGCACCGCGGTCACCACTACCCGCAACGGCGGGCCCAGCCTCCCATCGTCAGGATGGGCCAGCCGGCGCAGCACCATGAGACGGCTACCGACGGTGTCAACACCGGGCGAGAGCCGTTCGTGCGGCAAGGTCTCCCAGGACGGGAACATCGCCACCGCGTCACCGAAGACACCCCGCAGCTCAGCCGTCAGGTCGTCCGCTTCGCGACCAGTCGGCGTGACCACCAGTAACGGGCCCTGCTGAGCCAGCGCACTGGCAACGAACAGCCGCGAGCTGGCGGGGCCGACGAGCCTCAAGTCGTCGGGCCGACCGGAGGCGCGCTCGATGAGTTGGGCGAATGTCGGCGCGGTCAACGCCAATTCGACGAGCCCCGCGATCGGGGTATCTGGGCAAGCAGGCCCCGGTGCGGTCATGATGCCGCCATTCTATGGTGCAAGAGTTCGTCAATATTGAGCGCAGTGGCGTCAACGGATCGTAAGGAAATCGGCAACCGACCCAAGCTGGGCGCAGGTTGGAAGCATGACGTTACTGGCCATGCTGCCTTCCCTTAGCAAGGCCGCCCCACAGCGGTTCGACCCCGCGACCTGGCCGCTGACTACTTCTTCCGATGAGCACGGACGGCTCTGCATCGGCGACGTGCCGCTCACCGATATCGCCGACGAGTTCGGCACCCCCGCCTATGTCATCGACGAATCCGACTTCCGACGCCGCGCACGCCGATATCGCAAGGCGTTGCGCGACGTGGAGGTCGTCTACGCCGGGAAGTCGCTGCTGACCACTGCTGTGGCGCGGTGGGCGCGCGACGAGGGCCTCGGCGTCGACGTCTGCTCACCCGGCGAGCTGACCATCGCGCTGGCCGGTGGCGTCGACCCGGCCCGCATCATCATGCACGGCAACGCGAAGTCGCCCGACGATCTCCGCGACGCAGTCGCCGTCGGGGTGGGGCGCATAGTGGTGGATTCCGACATCGAGGTTGCCTACCTCGCTGGCCTGGCACGCCGGCGGCAGCGGGTACTGCTGCGGGTGACCCCCGATGACCAAGTCGTCGACACGGTGAAGCACGTTGCGCTCCACCCCAACCTGGATTTGATCGGGCTGCACTGCCATATCGGTTCGCAGGTCACCGACGCGACCCGCTACGGCGAAGCCATTCACCGCATGATCGCGGCCATGGCCGACATCCGTTCGCACCACGGCGTCATCCTCACCGAACTCAACATCGGCGGTGGACACGGCGTCCCGTATATCCGCGGCGATGCCGAACTCAACCTCACCGAATTGGCCGACGTCATCGAGGACGCGCTCGACGAGGCCTGCGCCGCCGAACACTTCCCGCGGCCTGCCGTCGTGGTCGAACCCGGTCGCGGGATCAGCGCGCGGGCCGGCGTCACGCTGTACCGCGTCTGTTCGGTCAAGACGCGGCCCAATGGCCGTACCTTCGTCGCGGTAGACGGCGGAATGAGCGATAACCCGCGAGTGGCTCGGTACGGCGCGCAGTACACGGTCGCGCTGGCCAACCGGCATGCGCTCGGGGTGAAGCGCCCGGTCACTGTCGCGGGCCGGCATTGTGAGGCCGGCGACGAGATCGCCCGCGACGTCGAGCTACCCGCCGACATCCGTCCCGGCGACCTCCTGGCGGTGGCCTGCACCGGCTCCTACCACCACAGCATGGCGTCGAACTACACCATGGTCGGCCGGCCACCGCTGGTCGCGGTCAAGCATGGCCGTATTCGCGAGCTGGTCCGCCGCGAAACGATTGCCGACCTGCTGGTGCGGGATTGCGGTTAAGCCGGCTCCTGCAACTGGGGATCGGCTTCCAGGTGCGTGAGGCCGTTCCAGACCAGATTGACCAGGTGCGCGGCGACCACTTCCTTCTTGGGCTCTCGTGCGTCGAGCCACCACTGCGCGGTCATCGACACCGAGCCCACCAGAGCCTGGGCGTACAGCGGGGCCAGCTCCGGATCCAGACCGCGCCGGGCGAAGTCGCCCGCGAGGATGGAAGCGACCTGGCTAACGGCGTCGTTGAGCAAGCTGGAATAGGTCCCCGAGCTGATCGACGCCGGTGAGTCGCGGATCATGATGCGAAAGCCGTCGGTGCGTTCTTCGACGTAGGTCAGCAACGCCAGCGCAACACGCTCGACGCGCACCCGGGACCGGTTGTTGGTCAGCGACGACGTGATGCCGTCCAGCAGCGCCGACATCTCCCGGTCGACCACCACGGCGTACAGGCCCTCCTTACCGCCGAAATGCTCGTAGACGACCGGCTTGGACACATTGGCGCGCTGTGCGATCTCTTCGATCGAGGTTCCGTCGTATCCGCGTTCGGCAAACAGCGAGCGCGCGATGCCAATCAGCTGGTGGCGGCGTTCGCTACCGGTCATCCTGGCGCGCGGTGCGCGCACTTCTTTGTCCGGGGCTGCCATGCTGATCAGGGTATCGGCTCGCGCGTCACACTCAATACGTCGACTAGAGTCACAGGGTGGCGCGGGGCCGCCGCTAGTGAGCAATCCGTCGTGGTGTAATCGGCAGCACCTCTGATTTTGGTTCAGATAGTTCAGGTTCGAGTCCTGGCGACGGAGCTTCGCTCTTTGCCGCGAGGGTGCGTGAAATGACACGCTTGACGACGTGTCGACGGTCAGACACGCACGCTCGCGAGCCGAGAATGAGGAGAGCTATGACGTCTCGTGGTGACACTGCGGTCCTGGTTCTAGCGGCTGGACCCGGCACCCGGATGCGGTCAGACACCCCGAAAGTGCTGCACACCCTCGGCGGGCGCAGCATGCTGTCGCACTCACTGCATGCGATGACCAAACTCGCACCGCAGCATCTCATCGTGGTACTCGGCCACGATCACCAGCGCATTGCCCCGCTGGTGGCCGAACTGGCCGAGTCACTTGGACGCACCATCGATGTCGCAATGCAGGACCAGCCGCTGGGCACCGGGCACGCGGTGTTGTGTGGGCTGTCCGCCCTGCCCGACGACTACGCGGGCACCGTCGTCGTCGCCTCGGGCGACACCCCGCTGCTGGACGCCGACACGCTGGCCGACCTGATCGCCACCCACAGTGCGGTGTCCGCCGCGGTAACCGTGCTGACGACGACACTGAGCGATCCGCACGGTTACGGCCGCATCCTGCGCACCCAGGACAACGAAGTGATGGCGATCGTAGAGCAGACCGATGCGACGCCTTCGCAGCGCGAGATCCGCGAGGTCAACGCCGGCGTTTATGCCTTCGACATCGGTGCACTGCGCTCGGCGCTAGGCCGGCTGACCTCCGACAACGCGCAGCAAGAGCTCTATCTCACCGACGTCATTTCGATCCTGCGCCGCGACGGCCAGACGGTCCACGCTCGCCACGTCGGCGACAGCGCTCTGGTGGCCGGCGTCAACAACCGCGTCCAGCTGGCCGAGCTGGGCGCCGAACTCAACCGCCGAATTGTGGCCGCCCACCAGCTAGCCGGTGTCACGATCATCGATCCCGCGACCACCTGGATCGACGTTGACGTCACGATTGGCCGTGACACCGTCATCCACCCGGGAACCCAGCTGCTCGGCCGTACCCAGATCGGCGGTCACTGTGTCGTCGGCCCGGACACCACCCTGAGCGATGTCACCGTCGCCGACAACGCCTCTGTGGTCCGCACCCACGGCGCATCGTCGTCGATCGGCGCCGGAGCCACCGTCGGCCCCTTCACCTACCTGCGTCCCGGAACCGTGCTCGGAGCCGACGGCAAGCTCGGCACGTTCGTCGAGACCAAAAACTCCACCATCGGCGCGGGGACCAAGGTGCCGCATCTGACCTACGTCGGCGACGCCGATATCGGCGAACACAGCAATATCGGCGCATCCAGCGTATTCGTCAACTACGACGGGGAGAACAAGCGGCGCACCACCATCGGCTCGCACGTACGCACCGGCTCAGACACCATGTTCGTCGCACCGGTGACCGTCGGCGACGGCGCCTACACCGGAGCCGGCACGGTGGTGCGCGAGGATGTCCCGCCCGGAGCGCTGGCGGTGTCTGCTGGTCCGCAACGCAACATCGAAGACTGGGTACAGCGTAAACGGGCCGGCACCGCGGCGGCTGAAGCCGCCAGACGAGCGACGCAGACACCCGAACCAGAACAGACACCGTGATTTCGCATTCCGGTAACCCGGCTACGATGAGACCTGCTTTTCCCAATTCAGTCCCTAATTCGATCCCTGAACGACGAGGGCAGCGCGTTGAGCCACGACTGGACCGATAATCGAAAAAATCTGATGCTGTTCAGCGGCCGCGCCCACCCCGAGCTGGCCGAACAGGTAGCCAAAGAACTCGACGTCCACGTCACCACACAGGACGCGCGGGAGTTCGCCAACGGCGAGATCTTCGTGCGCTTCCACGAATCAGTGCGCGGCTGCGACGCGTTCGTCCTGCAATCCTGCCCGGCGCCGGTGAATACCTGGCTGATGGAACAGCTGATCATGATCGACGCGCTGAAGCGCGGCAGCGCCAAGCGGATCACCGCCGTCATGCCGTTCTATCCCTATGCTCGGCAGGACAAGAAGCACCGCGGCCGCGAACCGATCTCGGCGAGACTGGTGGCCGACCTGCTCAAGACCGCGGGCGCGGACCGGATCGTCACCGTCGACCTGCACACCGACCAGATCCAGGGGTTCTTCGACGGTCCCGTCGACCACATGCGCGGACAGAACCTGTTGACCGGCTACATCAAGGACAACTACCCCGACGGCAACATGGTCGTGGTCTCCCCCGACTCCGGCCGGGTCCGCATCGCCGAGAAGTGGGCCGACGCTTTGGGCGGCGTTCCGCTGGCCTTCATCCACAAGACGCGCGACCCGCGCGTGCCCAACCAGGTGGTGTCCAACCGAGTGGTCGGCGAAGTCGCCGGGCGCACCTGCGTGCTGATCGACGACATGATCGACACCGGTGGCACCATCGCCGGCGCGGTACAGCTACTGCGTGACGACGGCGCTTCCGACGTGATCATCGCGGCTACCCACGGCGTGCTGTCCGAGCCGGCCGCGGAGCGGCTGGCCGGCTGCGGTGCCCGCGAGGTGATCGTCACGAACACGCTCCCGATTGGCGAAGAGAAGCGTTTCCCTCAGCTCACCGTTCTGTCCATCGCGCCACTGCTGGCCAGCACCATTCGCGCGGTCTTCGAAAACGGCTCGGTCACAGGACTATTCGACGGAGACGCATAGATGGCCGACACCGTCATCTACCACAATCCCAAATGCAGCACCTCTCGTAAGACGCTGGACCTGTTGCGAGACAGCGGTTTCGAACCAACGATCGTTCAGTATCTGAAAACCCCGCCAACCCGGGACCAGCTGGTGCGCATGATCCACGACGCCGGCATTGACGTGCGTACCGCGGTGCGCAAGCGCGAACCACTGTATGCCGAACTCGATTTGGCCGACGCCACGGATGACGAACTGCTCGACGCCATGGCCCAACACCCGATCCTGATCGAGCGGCCGTTTGTTGTCACTCCGAAGGGGACCAGGCTGGCGCGGCCTATTGATGCGGTCCGCGAGATTCTGTGAGACCCTTCGGCATCGCGGTCGCGGCTGCCGCCCTGACGGTTTCAGTGACCGGTTGCGCACCGAAAACCCCTGACTACCAGTCGATCTGGGCGACAAGTTCGACAACGAGCGCCGCGCCGACGACGACAGGCAAGCCCGTCCCGCTGTCGAAGTACCTGGAGAGCAACGGTGTCACCGGCGAGCCGGTGGCGCCCAACGCTTTGACCGATTTGACCGTGTCCATCCCGACACCGCCGGGCTGGGCGCCGCACGGCGATCCGAAGGCCGCGCCGAATGCGGTGATGATCGCCAAGGGTGACAAGTATCCGGCAGCTCTGCTGGTGGTGTTCAAGTTGCGCGGGGATTTCAATCCCGCCGAAGCGATTACGCACGCCAACGCCGATCTCCCCGAGGGCTTCAAGCAGCTGGACGCCTCGACGGCAAACTTCAACGGCTTTCCCTCATCGATGATCCAGGGCAGCTATGACCTCAAAGGCGCACGGATGCATAGCTACAGCCGGGTCGTCATCGCCACTGGCGCACCCCCGGCCACTCAGCGTTACCTGGTTCAGCTGACGATCACCAGCCTGGCCGACGAGGCCGTCACCCAAAGTAACGACATCGAGGCGATCATCCGCGGATTTGTTGTTGCCGCAAAGTAACTCACTAGGCTAGTCAGCTATGACCGGATGTACCGCCGCAGCCCTATCCGTTCGCCCTGACCGAGCTGTACAACGATCACGACGCGGCCGTTGCCGATCTAGTCGAGTTGCCGCCGATGAACACCGAGAAGGACACCACGCGTAAGACCTACGCACCGAAGGCGACGGCCGACGCCTCACCCGAGGACGGCGGCAGCGGCAGCGATGCCGGTCCCGGTGATGTCAGTGCTGAGGTCGTGGACCTTGCCGCCGCCCGGCGCAAGAAGCCGACCCGCAAGCTGTCGCCGGAGACCGTGCAGGAGCAGGCCGTGGCCGAATTGCGTTCGCTTGTAGGCGAAGTCGTCGCAGAAGGTGATCCGGCTTGACCCCTTGCAGGTTGAGATCGCCAGGCAAGACTGTCTCCCTCGGCGCCGTGGATTCCGAAGTAGAGCCGGTGCTGAGTGGGCAGGGTGCCCACAACTCGCCTGTCCGACACCACAGGCAGTCCGGAATAGGTATCCGCTGTCAAATGATCTGCTCATGGGATATGTGCAGGACCCCAACAACCGATATGTGGCCCCTGAAAGGATGGCTGACCTGGATGACCGATGAGCGCCGCGACACGCCTGGACGGTCACGTTGCGGCTCAGCGCCGTCAAAGCGTTCCTGCCTTACGCATCCTACGAAAACCTCATGCTCGTCGCGCTGAGTCAATCAGCCAAAGAACTCAAAGCGCGAGGACACCTCAAAAGGCCCATCGAGTACCTGGCTCCGGGTCCTTTCCTTCACGAAACTTTCACGCCTCAGTCGTCGATGTGCGTCGGTGGGTCAGCGAAGGCGAAACCCCAAGGATGCTGATCAGGACCCATCAAGTCGCAGCGCGTGTCGGGCCCTCGGTAGCTGGAGCCGCTACTCGTCCAGCCAAATACCACACAACGTTGCCAGGTACCGTCAGGCTGGACGGGTCCGTCGCACCTGCTGACTACGAGTCCTCCATACTGGCAGCCGGCGCCGGCCGGCGGCGCTGAGGCGATCAGCTCTCCGGCCATCAGCATGGCAGCCAGTCCTCCGACGAAGCAGAGCTTCATGGTCATCTCCCGTCACATCGCCGCTGGCCCGTTGCCGCATACTTGGGGGGGTGGGGGCAAATACCGTCGACAGCCCAGCCAGTAAACCAACGACGTTATCGCCTGTGCAATTCGTTTTGCTGCCTTTGAGGCCCGTGATCCGAAGCGTTGCCGCCCACTATGAACGCCGAAGCGAACCCTACGATTTCCTCGACACCGTCGGCTGCTCGAGATTGGAGCATAACGACGACACCATCGCTGCAGCGACAGCGGCGGAAACCGTGGCCACTGGGGTTCGATGAAAGCCGTTCAGGAGATGCTGGCCCCGGAGGAGAACGTTCCACACGATCCCAGCTCCGACGACGACGCCGGCGACGAGCTCGAATACGGCATCAGGTGGCTCCCGTGAATCCAGCGCGGCGGGTATCCCCCACCCGCCGTGCCGCCGGAGTGGGCGATCGGGCTAAGTGGGCGTGAGCGTGAACGGCAACCAGTACATGCCTGGACCATCTCCGGGGCATCCGGGTGCGCCTACCGTGAAAGTCCGCTCTCCGTGGAAACTGCCGTCGCCGTTGGGAATCAGGAAGTCTGATCGGGTCGCCGTCACCGTGCCGCCGCCATCACAATGGAATGGATACTCCGAGCTCGATACCCACCGGTCGACAGCCCAGTGATAGTCGAAAAGGGAAGGCGCGTTTGGGTTTTCCTCCAACTTGTTCACTAGCAGCCAGTGCGCAGTACAGCCCGACGCATCACACGTCGTAGAGAAGCTGGCCGCTTGTGTCGATGGTTCCGAACCACGCGGCTGACCGTTGAAGGTCTGCTTCGCGTGGTCCAAGACGGTGTCGTATGAGCCAAAAAGCGGGACTGGTTGCGCTCGGTCGGCACTAGCCGCGGGCGCGGTGACAACCGTGGATGCCGAAGCCAGTGCTAGTGCCAGTGTCAGTGCCGGCGCAACGTATCTGAGCGTCATTGACGATTACCTTAGCGCGTTGGCTAGCTGGCCTTAGGTTGGCGCTTTCTCGTGCCACTGCGTTAGTCAAAACAGTGACCGACTCGTTGACCGGCTCCGATGCTCGCGGCTGCGGTGACGGTGCCTAAGGGCGTGACCCGTGGTGCCCGATCGCGGCGTCGGCTTGGCCCGTGTCGCGCTATTGGATGCCGCCAAAGCTGCCCCACATGGCCGACACCAGCTGCGGCAAACCACGTGGCCGGAGATCGACCAGCACCGCGATTTCATCGTGGCGATGCCCCGGGCTTTGGTGAATCGGCGGACGATCTGGCAGCGGGCTGCGTGACGAGCACAGCCTGACCGCCTCGGTCTCGTCGCTGAAGCGCTATATGGACGCCATCCTGCCTGAAGAGAGCATGCGGCAGCGGGTGACAGTGTTGCGCGAGGATCCGCCGACGGGTGAGGAAGCCCAGATCGACTACGGATATCTGGGGTCATGGACCGATGGGTGGGCCCAGGCGCCGGGTTTGGGCGTTCGTGATGGTGCTGGCGTTGTCGCGGTTGATGTTTGTGCGCCCGGTGCTGAGTTTGGATCAGCGAGCCTGGACGCAATGCCATGTCGGGGCGTTTCGGTTCTTCGGCGGTGTCCCGAAGCGGTTGGTGCCGGATAACCTGGGCACCGGGTGGAGCGCCCGGACCTGTATGACCCGAAGATCAACCGTTCCTGCGCCGAATTATGTTGCCATTACGGCACGTTGGTTGATCGCGCCCGGGCCGGCAAGCCAACGACAAACCGCGGGTGGAAGGCCGATGCCCTATGTGCGGGATTTGTTTGGCGGGGCCGGGAGTGGAGCTCGCTGACCCAGATGCAGCTCGCCGCCGTGGTGTGGTGCCGCGACGTGGCGGGGCGCCGCTCGTGTCGGCCGCTGCAGGGCGCTTCGGCGATGTCGGTGTTCGTAGCGGTCGAGGTCAAGTCGTTGATCTTGACAGGATTATGAAGGGCGGGACAATAACCCATATACCCACCAGTCGCGTGGTTGGCCTTTTCGATATGCCCGCTGACGTAACATTCCTTCTCTCTCGAAACCTATTTTGAGTGCCACGGCGTTCGACCTCTCATTTCCCACAATTACCCAGCCCTCGATTCGGTGTATGGCTAGTTGATCAAATCCCCATTGGCACAATCTTCGCGCTGCTTCGATGGTGAATCCGCCATTGCGACAATCCGGCGCAGTCCAATAGCCGAGTTCTACGACTCCGCGCAGATGGGTTTTCATTAGCGCACAGGTGCCGGCAAGCTGATCCGTTGCGGTGTCATAAAATCCGAAGCCGTAAGTGGTGTCTTCGGCCCAGCCGACGGCTGAGTCGGCAATAAATTTGCGAGCATCTTCGTGAGTATATGGCACTGGGAACGGCAAATAATCCACTATCAGTGGATCGTTACAGGCTTGAACGATGGCATCCTCGTCGGCCGACGTCACGCAATGTAAGACTAAGCGGTCGGTCGCCAATACTGGAGGCTTCATAATACGCAATTGTCGAGGACCAAGGGGCCATTGTCAACGAGTCGCGATTAGGTCCCGGGGAACGGCGTCTATTCGTATTATCCTCGCGCAGCCACTAGCGCTTGATTAGTCCGTGCCGGCTGCGCCGGTAGTGCCGGTGTTGCCGCCCTTTCCGCCGCCCCCGCCGGCGAAACCAGTGGGACCGGCGTCACCAGACCCACCACATCCGAGGCGATCGACACATACGACATCAAGGACTCCGCCATCCCAGGGCGACACCCACACCATCGCTACTCTGAGTTGATTACATCGCAGTTGACGCGTGTTTGACGAATGTCAACGACGGGGACGTATACCCGACCGCCACCGCGTCTCGGCTTTTAGATGAGCATCGGCGATCGCGTCGGGTTGGGCGAAGATGGTGCGGACCGCAGCGGCGACCATCTCCGCAGACCCCTTGGGCACCTGGGCGAGCATGTTGGGCCGGAAATGAAACTTTTGCCGACGTTCGGATTATGCCGATCGACATTCGAGAAAGGCCCGCAACGCATCCGATGGGTCTGCGCTCGATCGCGTCGCGGCTCAAGGGTTTTCCGGTTCGCGTGAGAAGACTGGATCCGTTGGTTGCGGTGCAAGAAGCGAAAATTGGCCCCACCAACGACATTTCACACATCACAGCGCAGATCATCATCAGATGCGTCACAAACTTCCAGCTGCGCCGACTGTCGTAGGCGTGTCTCGTAGGACACCGAGATTTGTTTGGTGCATCCCGTGGGTCTGATGCGCCTACCGGGCACACCCGCAGCGGCAGTGTCGCCCTTGATCGGTAAGCCCTCCTGGCAGGAATCCCGAACGCCGGGCTTGTGGTTACCCGTGCGCGCCTGCTTTGCCGGCTGCGCCTTGAGCGCCGTGGGCGCCTTGGGCGCCGGCGGCCCCGGGGGCACCGGGGAGGGCCGTGCCGGAGGTGGCGCCCGCAGCTCCGGCGGCACCGCCTGCACCGCCGGTGCCGCCGGCCCCGGCGATTCCGGCGGCACCTCCGGCTCCGCCAACGCCCGTGGTGGGGCCAGCTCCGCCATGGCCGCCGTTACCGCCGTTGCCGGCTGCACCGCCGGCGGCGCCATAGCCGCCGTTGCCGCCATTGCCGCCGTTGCCGCTGTGGTTCGGGAAGATCGGATCCGTGGAGGTGCCGAAGCCGCCGTTGCCGCCGTTGCCGCCGGCGCCGCCGTCGGCGCCGTTGCCGCCGTTGCCGCCGACGCCACCGATGCCGCCGGCCCCGCCGGTGACGCCGGTCAAGTCACCGATCGTGCCCGCGGCCCCGCCCGCTCCACCGCCCCCGCCGTTGCCGCCGCCCCCGCCGGGGCCGAAGTCCGCCGTGGCGCTACCGCCGGCCCCTCCGTTGCCGCCGTGGCCGCCGCGACTACCCAAGTGGCTGTTGCCGACCCCCCCGGTGCCGCCGTTGCCGCCGACGCCGCCGGCACCGGCAGCACCGCCGTTACCGCCCGCGCCGCCGTCGCCCTGGGTAAACGACGTGTCTTGAATGCTGCCGCCGTTGCCGCCGTTGCCGCCATTCCCGCCGGAGCCCCCGGTGCCGCCGTCGCCGCCAGTACCCCCATGGCCGTTGGCGAAGTCACCGCCTCCTGCACTCTGAATGCCACCGCCGGTTCCGCCGAGGCCGCCATCGGCGCCGTTGCCGCCGGTTCCGCCTTGGCCGCCATTGCCACCAATCATGGTGCCTGAGGACCCAGGTGGTAGTGCTGCGGTGCCGCCGTGGCCGCCAGTGCCGCCGGTTGTCCCGGGCAAAATGCCGTTCACACCGGGCCCCCCGTTGCCGCCCTTGCTGACCCCGTCCGCGCCGGGGGTGCCGCTAGCTGCGGTGCCGTCCACATTGTGAACGGGGTTTGCACCGTTGGCGCCGTTGCCGCCGTTGCCGCCTTGGCCGCCTTGGCCGCCGTTACCGGCGGTGCCGAGGTGGCCGGCGGCGCCGCCGGCGCCGGCGGCGCCGCCTTGCCCGCCGTTGCCGCCGCTACCGCCGATACCGCCGGCGCCGCCGGCGCCGCCCCAGGAGCTGGGGAGGTTGGCAGGGGCGGATAAGCCGAGACCGCCTTGGCCGCCTTTGCCGCCGACGCCGCTGTTACCGCCGTTGCCGCCGTTGCCGCCTGTCCCGCCGGCCGCGCCGCCAACGCCCCCGTCGCCGGCAGCCCCGCCAGTGCCTCCGGCGCCCGCGTTGGGGTGGATGCCCTCACCGGCAGCACCCAGGCCACCAGTGCCGCCGTCCCCGCCGTTGCCGCCTTGGCCGCCGTTGCCGGCGTTGCCGCCGGCCCCGCCCGCGGCGCCGCCTTGACCGCCTTGGCCGCCAGCCCCGCCGGCGGTACCGGCGCCGCCGGTTCCGCCGGTGCCGAAGGTGCCGGTGGTGCCGGTGCCGCCGTTGCCGCCGGTGCCGCCGGTGCCGCCGAGTCCACCGTCACCGCCTTGGCCGGTGGCGCCGGTGACACCGCCCAAACCGCCGGAGGCACCGCCCTGGCCGGCTTGTCCGCCCTGTCCACCCTGCCCACCGGCCCCGCCGGTGGCGCCCGCCGCGGTGGCATCGCCAGCCACCCCGGAGCCACCGTGGCCACCGAGGCCGCCGGCACCGCCACGCCCACCCGCGCCGCCGTCGCCGGCGTTGTTGCCGCCGACGTCGAAGCCTCCTTGCCCGCCGGGTCCGCCCGCGCCGCCGGCGAATCCGGTGCCGCCCGTAGCGCCGCTGCCCGCCGAAGCGTCCATGCCGGCGCTGCCGGTCCCGCCGAGCCCGCCGGTGCCGCCGGTGCCGCCCGCCCCGGAATCCCCGCTGATACCGCCCTGGCCGCCGGTCCCCGCCGCGCCGCCGGCACCGGAGTTCCCGCCGGCACCACCGATACCGCCGGTGCCCCCGGCCGAGCCGGCCAGCGTGCCTGAGCCACCGGCACCGCCGTGGCCACCCTGACCACCCACGCCGCCGGCGCCGCCGGCGCCGTTGAAGCCGCCGGGTGCGCTGTCGCCGCCCTGCCCGCCCTGCCCGCCCGCACCGCCGGCGTAGCCGGTACCGCCTTGGGCGGCACTGTGGGCGAACCCATCCACGCCAGCGCTACCCACGCCGCCGGTGCCACCGCTACCACCGATGCCACCCCAACCGACACCGCCGTCACTGCCACCACTGCCGCCGGCGCCGGCCGCCCCGCCGATGCCCGCCGCACCACCTTGGCCGCCGTGTCCGCCGGTCCCACCGACCGAGCCGGCCAGGGTGCCCGAACCGCCAGTGCCGCCGTCGCCGCCGAAACCACCAACCCCACCCCGACCGCCGTCGCCGTTAACCCCGCCCGGGGCGGCATCCCCACCTCGGCCGCCGGTACCGCCCTGCCCACCGGCATACCCGGCGCCGCCCTGAGCACCGGTGGCCGCGGCCGCGTCAACCCCGGCGCTGCCGGCCCCGCCCTGGCCGCCCTGCCCTCCAGCACCACCGCTACCAGCCACACCGCTGATCCCCCCGACACCGCCGCTACCCGCCGCCCCACCGGCCCCGGCCGTCCCGCCCGTACCACCGATACCACCGACACCGCCAGCCGAACCCGCGACCGTGCCCGACCCACCGGTGCCGCCCTGTCCGCCGACACCCCCGCGGCCGCCGGACCCGCCATCGCCGTTGATCCCGCCGGCGTAGGTGCCACCACCTTGTCCGCCGGCCCCGCCGGTACCGCCGGTGTCGCCGGTGCCGCCCTGCGCGGCGCTACCCAGGCCGGCATCAAGACCCCCATCCCCAGCGCCGCCGGCACCGCCGGTACCACCGGTGCCGCCGACCCCGGCGCTACCGAGGCTGCCGCCGGCCCCGCCGGTACCGGCCTTACCGCCGGCCCCAGCGTGCCCACCGGTGCCACCGCTACCACCGGCCCCGGCGGGTCCGGTGTCACTGGACGCCCCAGCACCACCCACACCACCGGCGCCGCCCGCGCCGCCGAGCCCACCGGAACCGTTGATGCCGTCGGGGCCGGCGTCACCGCCCGCACCGCCGTCGCCGCCAGCCCCCCCGGCGAAACCGGTGCCGCCTTGATCACCACTGCCCACGACCGCGTCGACTCCCTGGCTGCCGGCCCCGCCCGCGCCGCCCTGCCCGCCAGTTCCTCCGGCGCCGGCCTTGCCCATCACACCGCCACTTCCGCCGGTGCCGGCCGCGCCGCCAGCGCCGGCCAACCCGCCTTGGCCGCCGGTGCCGCCGTGGCCGCCGACCGAACCCGCCAGGGTGCCCGAACCACCGGCCCCGCCGACACCACCGGCGCCGCCCGCACCGCCCAGGCCGCCGCTACCCCCGACCCCGCCGGCAAAACTGCTACCGCCCACACCGCCGACCCCACCGGCACCACCGGCGAAGCCGGCACCACCCACCTCGCCGGTGTTGGCCTGGGCGTCGAGGCCGTGGCTGCCGACCCCGCCATCCCCACCTTGTCCGCCGGTCCCGCCCGCACCCGCCGCCCCCGCCGCACCATCAAAACTCAACAATCCCCGTGCCCCACCGGCCCCACCGTGGCCGGCGTTTCCACCGGCACCTCCAGCACCGCCGGTGCCGCCGATACCACCCAAACCGGCCAGATCCCCGCTCACCCCGGTCCCGCCGGTGCCGCCGGCCCCACCGGCCCCACCCAGACCACCGGAACCACCAGCACCTAACAGCAGGGCGCCGGATCCGCCGGCCCCGCCGTCACCGCCGGACCCGCCCACACCACCGACCCCGCCCGGCGCCACAGCAGCCGCACCGGCACCACCCGCGCCACCGATACCGCCGGCACCGCCACCAGCCAACAAGCCGCCGGCACCACCAACACCACCCGCGCCACCCTCACCACCCGGGATCACCAGCGTGCCCGGGATCCCGGCCCCACCGGCACCCCCACTACCGCCCGCGCCGAACAACAACTCCGCACGCCCACCCGCCCCCCCGATGCCGCCACCGGCCCCGCCGGCGCCGCCGTCACCGCCGCCACCCCAGATCCAGCCACCGTTACCGCCAGCCCCACCCGTGCCACCCCCGACACCCCCGACACCGCCGACACCGCCCCGACCGAACAACCAGCCCCCGCCACCACCAGCCCCACCCATCGCACCCCCAGCACCACCAGCACCCCCGGTCCCGCCATTACCCCACAACCCCGCCGAACCACCAGCCCCACCAGCCTGCCCCGCAGCCCCCGCCGCCCCCGCCCCACCACTGCCCCACAACCACCCACCATCCCCACCCGCCCCACCCGGACTGCTCGCATTCGCCCCATCACCAATCAACGGACGCCCAAACAACCCCTGACTCGGCGCATTCACCAACCCCAACACCACCTGCGCCGCATTAGACGCCTCCGCCGACCCATACGCACCCGCCCCCGCACCCAACGCCTGCACAAACCGCTCATGAAACCCCGCCACCTGCACACTCAACGCCTGATACTCCACGCCATAGGCACCAAACAACGCCGCAATCGCCGCCGACACCTCATCACCGCCAGCGGCCACCACCGCCGTGGTCGACGACGCCGCCGCCACATTGGCCGCACTCACCGCCGCACCCACACCCGCCACCTCCCGGGCAGCCATCGCCAGCACATCCGGAGCAATCACCACATACGACATCAAGGACTCCTGCCATCTCACGGCGACACACACATCGCCACGCCACCATCCGCGGTGTCGACACACGCTCAACACATATATCGACGCGCGTAAACAATAAGAGCGTATTGCCCGCTCCCCCACCCTGTCCCCGTTTTCACCACAACAAGGAAAAGCCGGTGGTATTCGAACTTTCGCGGCGAAAACACGTGATATCGACGCGGGCGCGAGCATGGTGAGGCGGGGCCCGCGATCGAGCGCATGCGCCCCGCCGGGGCCAGGTTGTTCGCCGGCGCGGACGCCGCCGAGGGCGTGCAGGCGTTCGTTGCGCCGCCGCAGCCACACCACCAGGGCCGCTAGCCGTTTCCTGGCTCCCCGATACGCGACTGCATCGCAGTGTTCGGCCGAGACGTACTTCGCTGTCCACGGCGTAGCCCATCGACATCAGCACCCTCTACTGCCGGGTGAAGCGCTCGACGCCTTCTAGCCCATTCGCCCGGCCGACGCCGGAATTCTCGTAGCCGCCGAAGGGACAGCAGGGATCAAAAGCGCACCAAATTGTTCGAGCTAGTTACGGTTGCGGATCTTCTCCGCAATCTCGATGCCCTTGGGGATGCCGGTAGTCCAGACAGCGCCCGCCAGCCCGTACGCCGAATCGTTGGCGATGATCGCGTCCTCCTCGGTGTCGTAACCGATGGCGGCGAGCACCGTCCGACGATCTCCTCCGGCGCGATCGTCATCTTGGTGTCGGGGTCGGCGAAGACGGTGGGCTGCACGAAACAGCCGTTGTCCAGCCCTCGGGACGCCTGCCGCCGCATACCACCCGGCGCCCTCGTCGATGCCGTTGGCGGTGCAGCCCTCGACCGGGGCGCGCTGCCTCTGCCAGATCCGCGAGCCGATCTCCTCGTCGAGGATGCTGGCCGCCGATTTCCCGCCGAGCTCCAATGTGCACGGCTTAAGCAAGTCCGCGGCGCGCCGACGATCTCCGTGCCGACCGCCGAGCTGCCGGTTCACAGTCTGCGTTCAACGGTGTTTCGGCAGCCGACCTGAGCACCACCGTGCAGCTGGCCAGCAGCGCCGGGCCCAGCTTGTTGTTCACCAGCAACAGCGGCACATTCCAGGCCACGATCGCGCCCACCACACCGATCGGCTCGCGATGGACGATCGTCCGCACCGTCCATCACGGAGTTGTCGAAAACCAGCAGCGACCACGGCGCTACCACGTCGTCTACCAGGGGCACACCTTGGGCCTGCCGTCAGCGAAGCCGTGCCGCCGGAACTGGCCCGGGTCATCTCCGCTCCATACGCTGACGTTCTTCGACTGACCGCAGGACTGACTGCATCGGGCCGTTCGGCCCGTCAGACTCCGAAGCTGACGCCGGTGCTTTCGGAGACGATCCAGAGCCGGCGCCGCCGCTCCTCGTCGTGGGGCTGAGCGTTGGACTTGACGAGCTTGACGTGGCCCCGTCGCTCGTCGAAACCGGCGGGGCCGAAGCCACACCCCACCCGGGTTCTCCTCGCATACAGCTGATACGCCTGCTACCAACGTCTTGACCGGGTCTTGCTAGAGGATATGGCCGTCCTGCCCGTTGGCGCCCTGGTTACCGTCGTGGCCGCCGTCGTGGGCGAGCCCGGCGCTGCCGCCGGTGCCGCCGGGCCCGCCGGGCGCGGCCCTGCCGTCGCCGCCGTTGCCGCCATTGCCACCGTTGCCGCCGTTGCCGTCGATGACGCTGGCGCCAGTGCCGCCGATGATCCTGCCGCTGTTGCCGCCGCCTCCGCCGTTGCCACCGGCCCCGCCCGTACCGCCGGTACCGATGCCAGTCGGCGCGCCGCCGGCGCCGCCGAGGCCGCCGGTACCGCCGTTGCCGCCGGTGCCGCTCGTGCCCGACTTTCCGGAGCCCTCGCTGTCGAAGTTGCCGCCTTGGCCGCCCGCCCCGCCGGCGCCAGCAGCGCCGCCGTTGCCGGCGTTGCCGAAACTGGAAGCGCCTTTTCCTCCGCCGCCGCCGTTGCCGCCGCCCCCGCCAGCGCCGCCGTTGCCTTGTGCGAAGGCGGTGCCGCCCTGGCCACCGGCCCCACCCACGCCGCCCTGGCCGCCGCCCCCGCCGTTGCCTGCCTTGCCGGTGCCAGAGCCGGCAGCCCCGCCGTTACCCGCTAGACCGCCGGTGCCGCCGGCACCCCCGTGACCACCGTCCCCGCTGTTGTTGTCGCCGCCGACGCCGCCGTGGCCACCGGCTCCGCCGGCTCCGCCGGTGCCGCCGGCGCCGTTGGTTCCGCCAATAGCTGCCGCGCCGCCGGTGCCGCCGGTCCCGCCGACACCGCCGGTGCCGCCGTTGGCGCCGTTGCCGCCAGGGAGGTTGGTACCGTCGCCGCCGGTGCCGCCGCCGCCGGTCCCGCCTGCGCCGCCGGCGCCGCCGGCGCCGCCGGTACCGGTACCGCTGGCGTTGCCGCCCTGGCCACCCGCGCCTCCGTGGCCGCCGGCACCGGAGGTGCCCGGCGCTCCCCAGCCGATCCCGCCGTAACCAGCTTGTCCGCCGGCGCCGCCGGTGCCACCTTGACCACCGTTCCCGACGGAACCGACGCCCGCGGCGCCGGTACCGCCTTGACCGCCGACCCCGCCGCTGCCGCCGGCCCCGGAGGCACCGTTGGGTCCTCCATTGCCGTAGCCGCCGCCGCCGCCGCTGCCGCCGGTACCGCCGCTGCCGCCGGCGCCGCCGCTATGACCAGTGCCGGCCAGGCCGACCCCGCCGTTGCCGCCGTTGCCGCCGACACCGCCTGCGCCGCCTGCGCCGCCGCTGCCGAGGTGGCCACCGGTGCCGGCGTCGCCGCCTTGACCGCCGTGGCCCGCCGCGCCGCCGGCGCTCCCGGCGCCGGCGCCGCTCCCGTTGTCCGCGGCACCCGAGCTGCCGTTGCCGCCGTTTCCGCCAGTACCACCGACCCCGCCACTGCCGGCTGTGCCGTCTTTGACGGTGCCGGTGCTGGCATTGCCGCCCTTGCCGCCGTGGCCGCCGTGGCCACCCGCGCCGGCGGTAAACCCGTTGCCGCCGGCGCCGCCATTGCCGCCGTTGGCGCCCGCGCCGCCGTGGCCGCCCACGAGGGTCGACGGACCGCCGTTACCGCCATTGCCGCCGGTGCCGCCGTCTCCGCCGGCACCGGCGGTTCCGCCGACGCCGCCGGTGCCCGCGTTGCCGCCGGCACCGCCCTGGCCGCCGTCGCCACCACGGGTGCCGTTCCCACCGCTGAAGAAGTTGTCGCCGCCGTTGCCGCCTTGGCCGCCGACCCCGCCGTGGCCGCCCGCCCCGCCGTTGCCGTTGATTCCGCCAGCACTGGTCGCGCCGC
Source organism: Mycobacterium riyadhense (assembly GCF_963853645.1). NCBI lineage: Bacteria > Bacillati > Actinomycetota > Actinomycetes > Mycobacteriales > Mycobacteriaceae > Mycobacterium > Mycobacterium riyadhense. The sequence goes on from NZ_OY970456.1 coordinate 4,890,441, forward strand.
CCGTGCCGCCGGTGCCGCCGGCTCCGGCCCTGCCGCCGTCTCCGCCGCCGTCGGAGCCTTTACCGGTACCACCGGTTCCGCCGTTCCCACCGACGCCAGCGTCGCCGCCGGCGCCGCCCGTCCCGGCCGTGCCTACCGTGCCGGTCGCTCCGCCGGTCCCGCCGTTACCGCCGTCACCACCATGACCGCCGGGTTGGGCGCCGAAGCCGTCGTCGTTGAAGCCCGAGCCGCCGTTGCCGCCGGTCCCGCCGTGGCCGCCGGCGCCGCCGTTGCCCCTAATACCGGCGGTGCCGCCGGCGTTGCCCCCGGTGCCGCCGTTGCCGCCGTGGCCACCTTGACGGCCGACATGACCAGAGCCAGCCTGGCCGGTGCCGCCCTGACCTCCGTTGCCGCCGGCGCCGGCGTTACCGCCGTTGCCCACGGTGCCGCCGCTGCCGCCCGCGCCGGTTGCTCCGCCGTTGCCGCCGTTGCCGCCCTGACCGCCGTTGCCGCCGTTGCCGGCGCCGCTGCCGGTGTCGGCGTGGCCGTTGCCGCCCTGTCCGCCTTTGCCGCCGTTGCCGGCGTTGCCGCCGTTGCCGCCGGTGCCGCCGCTGCCGATTGTTCCGGCTGCTCCGCCGGCGCCGCCGTCACCGCCGTTACCACCGGCGCCGCCGGCTGCGTCGATGCCCCCGGCGCCGCCGTTGCCGCCGTTGCCGCCGTGGCCCCCGGCCCCGCCGCTGCCGCTATTACCGGCCGCACCGCCGGCGTTTCCGCCGGTGCCGCCGGCACCGCCGTGGCCCGCGTTGCCGCCGGCGCCGCCGTTCGTGTTGTCGATGCCGTCACCGCCGGTGCCGCCGTTGCCGCCGACCCCGCCGTTGCCCACCTTTGCTCCGCTGCCGGCCGTGGCGGCGGTGCCGCCGGTGCCGCCGGTGCCGCCGGCGCCGCCGGCGCCTGCGCCGGCCGGGGCGTTGGGCAGGACGCTGCCGCCATGTCCGCCGTTGCCGCCGTTGCCGCCGTTGCTGCTGGTGCCTGCGATGCCGGTAGCGCCGCCGGCGTTGCCGCCTTGGCCGCCACGGCCGCCTTGGCCGCCGTTGCCGCCGGTGTGGCCGCTGCCAAGGGCGGCGTCGGCGCCTTGTCCGCCGTTACCGGCGGTGCCGGCGTTGCCGCCGCTGCCGACGGCGCCGCCGCTGCCGATGGTGCCGGCCGCGCCGCCGTTCCCGCCGCTGCCGGCGTTACCGCCAGCACCGCCGTTGCCGGCGCCGGTTCCGGTGTCGGCGTGGCCTGAACCGCCGTTACCGCCGGCGCCGCCGTGACCGCCGGCCCCTCCGTTGCCGCTGGTGCCGGTGGTACCGCCGGCGTTACCGCCAGTGCCACCGGCACCGCCCGCACCACCGTTACCGCCGGCCACGCCGGTGTGGTCGATGCCGTTGCCGCCATTGCCGCCGTTGCCGCCGACCCCGCCGTTGCCCACCTTTGCGCCGCTGCCGACCGTGGCGGCGGTGCCGCCGGCGCCGCCGTTGCCGCCAGCCCCACCGGCCCCACTACCGGCGAGCGCACCCCCCGTGCCGCCGGTGCCGCCGTTGCCCCCGGTGCCGCCATTGCTGCTGGTACCTGCGATGCCGGCAGCGCCGCCGGCGTTGCCGCCTTGGCCGCCGTGGCCGCCGGTGCCACCTTGGCCGCCGGCGTGACCGATGACGACGGCGCCGTCGGCGCCTTGTCCGCCGTTACCGGCGGTGCCGGCGTTGCCGCCGTTGCCGACGGTGCCGCCGCTGCCGATGGTGCCGGCCGCGCCGCCGCTGCCGCCATTGCCGGCGGTACCGCCGGCCCCGCCGTTACCGGCGCCGGTTCCGGTGTCGGTGCGGCCTGAGCCGCCAGTGCCGCCGTTGCCGCCTTGTCCGCCGTTGCTGCTGGTGCCCGCGGTGCCGGTAGCGCCGCCGGCGTTGCCGCCTTGGCCGCCGTGGCCGCCTTGGCCGCCGTTGCCGCCGGTGTGGCCGCTGCCAGGGGCGGCGTCGGCGCCTTGTCCACCGTTACCGGCGGTACCGGCATTACCACCGTTGCCGACGGCGCCGCCGCCGCCAATGCTGCCGGCCGCGCCACCGGTGCCGCCGCCACCGCCGGTGCCGCCGGCACCGCCGTTACCGGCGCCGGTTCCGGTGTCCGCGTGGCCCGAGCCGCCGTGGCCGCCGGCGCCGCCGTAGCCACCGTGTCCGCCGTTGCCGCTGGTGCCCGTGGCGCCACCGGCGCTTCCACCGGTGCCACCGGCACCGCCGGCCCCGCCATTACCGCCGGCCCCGCCGGTGTGGGCCCCACCATCGAGACCATTACCGCCGGCGCCGCCGTTGCCGCCGACCCCGCCGTTGCCCACCTTTGCCCCGCTGCCGACCGAGGCCGCGGTACCGCCGGTGCCACCGGCCCCGCCGGCACCACCGGCCCCAGCACCGCCCGGAGCACCCCCCGTGCCGCCGGTGCCGCCTTGTCCGCCGGTGCCGCCGTTGCTGCTGGTGCCCGCGATGCCAGCAGCGCCGCCGGCGTTGCCGCCTTGGCCGCCGTGACCGCCTTGTCCGCCTTGGCCGCCGGTGTGACCGCTGCCAACGGCGGCGTCGGCGCCCTGTCCACCGTTACCGGCGGTACCGGCATTACCACCGTTGCCGACGGCGCCGCCGCCGCCGATGCTGCCGGCCGCGCCGCCGCTGCCGCCGCCGCCGGCGTTGCCGCCGGCACCGCCGTTACCGGCGCCGGTTCCGGTGTCCGCGTGGCCCGAACCGCCGCTTCCGCCGGCACCGCCGGTGCCACCGTGTCCGCCGTTGCCGCTGGTGCCCGTGGCGCCACCGGCGCTTCCACCGGTGCCACCGGCACCGCCAGCCCCGCCATTACCGCCGGCCCCGCCGGTGTGGGCCCCACCATCGAGACCATTACCGCCGGCGCCGCCGTTGCCGCCGACCCCGCCGTTGCCCACCTTTGCCCCGCTGCCGACCGAGGCCGCGGCGCCGCCGGTGCCACCGGCCCCGCCGGCACCACCGGCCCCAGCACCGCCCGGAGCACCCCCCGTGCCGCCGGTGCCGCCTTGTCCGCCGGTGCCGCCGTTGCTGCTGGTGCCCGCGATGCCAGCAGCGCCGCCGGCGTTGCCGCCTTGGCCGCCGTGACCGCCTTGTCCGCCTTGGCCGCCGACGTGACCGCTACCAACGGCGGCGTCGGCGCCCTGTCCACCGCTACCCGCGGTGCCGGCGTTACCACCATTGCCGACAGTGCCGCCACCGCCGATGCTGCCCGCCGCGCCACCGCTGCCGCCGCCGCCGGCGTTACCGCCGGCACCGCCGTTACCCGCGCCGGCTCCGGTGTCCGCGTGGCCCGAACCGCCGTGGCCGCCGGCGCCACCGTGACCGCCGACCCCACCGCTGCCGCTGGTGCCAGAGGCGCCGCCAGCACTTCCACCGCTGCCACCGGCACCGCCGGCCCCGCCATTACCGCCGGCTACGCCGGTGTGGGCCCCACCATCGAGACCATTACCGCCGGCGCCACCGTTGCCGCCGACCCCACCGTTGCCCACCTTTGCCCCGCTGCCGACCGAGGCCGCGGCACCGCCGGTGCCACCGGCCCCGCCGGCCCCACCGGCCCCAGCACCGCCCGGAGCACCACCCGTGCCACCGATGCCGCCTTGTCCGCCGGTGCCGCCGTTGCTGCTGGTGCCCGCGATGCCAGCAGCGCCGCCGGCGCTGCCGCCTTGGCCGCCGTGACCGCCATGTCCGCCCTGGCCGCCGGTGTGACCGCTACCAACGGCGGCGTCGGCGCCCTGTCCACCGCTACCCGCGGCCCCGGCGCTACCACCATTGCCGACAGTGCCGCCGCCGCCAATGCTGCCCGCCGCGCCGCCGCTGCCGCCGCCGCCGGCGTTGCCGCCAGCACCGCCGTTACCCGCGCCGGTTCCGGTGTCCGCGCGGCCCGAGCCGCCGTGGCCGCCGGTACCACCGTGACCGCCGACCCCACCGCTGCCGCTGGTGCCAGAGGCGCCGCCAGCGTTACCACCGCTGCCACCGGCACCGCCGGCCCCGCCATTACCGCCGGCCGCGCCGGTGTGGGCCCCACCATCGAGACCATTACCGCCGGCGCCACCGGCCCCGCCGTTGCCGCCGTTGCCGGCAACCCCAGCTGCGCCGGTGCTGCCGCCGGTGCCGCCGGATGCTCCGCCGGCTCCCGCGAGCCCGCCTTTTCCGCCCGCGCCGCCTTGTCCGCCTTGTCCGCCGGCGGTGGTGGCGCTGCCGGTGGTGCCCGAGCCGCCGGCCCCGCCGTGTCCGCCGGTGCCGCCGGTCCCACCGGTGCCGCCGTCACCGTTGATGCCTCCGATGCCGGCGTGACCACCGGCGCCGCCGGCCCCGCCGGCCCCACCTGCAAACCCGGTGCCGCCGGTCGCGCCGGTACCCGCGGCGGCGTCGCTACCAACCGAACCGGCCCCGCCGTGACCACCGGTGCCGCCCTGACCGCCGGTGCCCGCATTGCCAGCCGTCCCGCCGATACCCCCGGTACCGACCGCACCACCCGCGCCAGCAGCCCCGCCGGTGCCGCCGATCCCGCCGACGCCACCGGCCGACCCACCGATGGTGCCGCTGCCGCCGGCCCCACCGGCACCGCCCGTCCCGCCGGTGCCGCCGGTCCCGCCGGTTCCGTTGATACCTCCAACCCCGGTGTTGCCACCGGCCCCACCGGCCCCGCCGGCACCGCCGGTATCACCGGTGCCGCCCTGTTCGGCGGAACCCGCAGCCGCGTCAAGACCGTGATCCCCGGTGCCACCGGTACCGCCCATCCCGCCAGTACCACCGGTGCCCGCGCGACCAGACGCCCCGCCCGAGCCGCCGACCCCGGCGGCGCCACCAGCTCCAGCGTCGCCGCCGACCCCGCCGACACCACCGACACCGGCCGGCCCGGTGACACTTGACCCGCCCGCTCCACCCGCTCCGCCAATGCCGCCGGCCCCGCCGAGACCACCAGAGCCGTTAATGCCCCCCACCGCGGCCTGACCGCCTTGACCGCCGGTACCGCCGGCCCCACCAGCAAACCCGGTGCCGCCGGTGGCGCCAGAGCCCGCGGCGGCATCCGAGCCTTGGCTGCCCGCCCCACCCTGACCGCCGACTCCCCCGACCCCGCCAGTGCCCGCACCACCGGCCGCGCCATTAGCGCTCAATAGCCCGCGAGCCCCGCCAGCCCCGCCATGACCGGCGCTGCCACCCGCACCGCCGGTGCCGCCGTCACCGCCGACGCCGCCCAGCCCAGCCACCGCGCCATCGGCGCCGGTCCCGCCGCCACCGCCGATCCCCCCGACTCCGCCGGTCCCGCCCTGTCCGCCGGCACCCAGCAGCAGCGCCCCGCCGCCCCCAACGCCGCCATTACCGCCGGCCCCGCCGACCCCGCCGGTCCCGCCGACCGCGGTGCTAGTAGTGCCGTTGCCGCCGACCCCGCCGGCCCCACCGGCCCCACCAGGGGCCAACAAGCCTCCAGCTCCGCCGGCCCCACCGTCCCCACCGGCCCCGCCGCTGGTGCCGGGAACAACCGCATCAAAACCCGCTCCGCCAGCCCCGCCGGCCCCGCCAGCACCGAACAGCCATTCCGCACGCCCACCAGCCCCTCCGGTCCCGCCACCGATCCCGCCGACACCGCCGACCCCGCCGCCGCCCCACACCAGCCCGCCGCTACCCCCGACACCGCCGGCCCCACCGCCGGCACCACCGGCACCACCGGCCCCACCAACCCCCAACAACCACCCGCCAGCCCCACCGGCCCCACCGGTCGCCCCACCAGCACCCCCAGCCCCGCCGGCCCCGCCATTACCCCACACCAGCCCGCCGTTACCCCCGATACCGCCGGTCCCGGCGCCGGTCCCGCCGGCCCCGCCTGTCGCACCGCCCGAACCACCGGCACCGCCGGCCCCCCCGTTACCCCACACCAGCCCGCCGCTACCCCCGATACCGCCGGTCCCGGCGCCGGTCCCGCCGGCACCACCGGCCCCACCAACCCCCAACAACCACCCGCCAGCCCCGCCGGCCCCACCGGTCGCCCCACCAGCACCCCCAGCCCCGCCGGCCCCGCCATTACCCCACAACCCCGCCGACCCGCCAGCCCCGCCGGCCTGCCCGACCGCCCCCGCCGCCCCGGCACCACCACTGCCCCACAACCACCCACCATCCCCACCCGCCCCACCCGGGGTGCTCGCATTCGCCCCATCACCAATCAACGGACGGCCGAACAACCCCTGACTCGGCGCATTAACCACACCCAGCACCACCTGCGCCGCGTTGGCTGCCTCCGCCGAACCATAAGCTGCGCCCCCAACCGCCAAAGTCTGCACAAACCGCTCATGAAACCCCGCCACCTGCACACTCAACGCCTGATACTCCACGCCATAGGCACCAAACAACGCCGCAATCGCCGCCGACACCTCATCACCAGCCGCAGCCACCAACACCGTGGTCGACGATGCCGCCGCCGCGTTCGCCGCACCCACCGACACACCAATACCCGCCACCTCCCGGGCAGCCATCGCCAGCACATCCGGAGCAATCACCACATACGACATCAAGGACTCCTGCCATCCCAGCGCGATACACACACCATTGCCACTCACCATCCGCGGTGTTGACACACGACTAACGCATATCTCGACATGCGTAAACAATAAGAGCGTATTGCCCGATCGCCCTTTACGTCACGGATTTCCAAATAACAAGGGAAAGTGCTAGTTGCTCGATCCTTCTGCAGCCGACACCGGTGGCGGGCGGCGCAAGCACGGGAGGTTCACTGCCAACGCCTCGAGCCAAGCGCTGCCCCCGGCCGCGAGTGATAGCTGGTGTTGTGAGTTGTCAGCGGCCAGGGGATTGGTAGGGAGCGTGACCGTGAAGCTAGAGGTTGCTCCCGTCCTGACCGTTGGCGCCCCGCTTACCGTCGTGGCCGCCTTGGTAGCCAGGCCCGCCGGTGCCGCCGGTGCCGCCGTGCCCGCCGGTCGCGCTCCTGCCGTTGCCGCCGTTGCCGCCGTGTCCGCCGTCGCCGCCGTCGCCGCCGTTGCCAGGGCCGCTAAGGACCTTGCCGCCGGCGCCGCCGCCGCCGCCGGAGCCGCCGGCGCCGCCGCTGCCGCCGGTACCGGTGCCAGTGGGCGCGCCGCCGGAGCCGCCGAGGCCGCCAGTACCGCCCGTGCCGCCGGTACCGGCCCTGCCCCCCTTTCCGGTGCCAAGGTCGTCGAGGTTGCCGCCGCTTCCGCCCGTTCCGCCGGCGCCGGCAGCGCCGCCGTTGCCGGCGTTGGCGTTGGTGCCCACACCGGCAGCGCCTTGCCCGCCGCCGCCGCCGGTGCCGCCGGTGCCGCCGGTGCCGGCGTTGCTGCCGCCATAGCCGTTGCCGCCGTGGCCGCCCGTCCCACCCATGCCGCCGTGACCGCCGGCACCGCCGCTGCCTGCTTTGCCGGCGCCGAAGCCAGCGGTCCCGCCGTTACCCGCTAGGCCGCCGGTACCGCCGGTGCCGCCTGCGGCGCTGTTGCCGCCGTCGCCGCCGGTGCCGCCGGTGCCGCCGGTGCCGCCGTTGCCGTTGGTGCCGCCACTAGCGGCTAGGCCGCCGGTGCCGCCGCGGCCGCCGGCACCGCCGGTGCCGCCGGAACTGCCCTGGTGGGAGTTGCCGAACGCGCCGTTGCCGCCGCCACCACCGGTGCCGCCGGTGCCGCCGGCACCGGCTGTGCCGGTACCGCTGGCGTTGCCGCCCTGGCCACCCGCGCCTCCGTGACCGCCAGTCCCGCTGGTGCCCGGCGCGCCGAAGTCGCCGCCGCCAATCGCGCCGTTACCCGCTTGTCCGCCGGTGCCGCCGGCGCCGCCGGCCCCGCCGTTACCAACGGATCCGATGCCTGCGGCGCCGGTACCGCCGGTGCCGCCGGCCCCGCCGTTGCCGCCGGTCCCGCCTTTGCCGTCGATTCCTCCATACCCGTCGCCGCCGACACCGCCGTGGCCGCCGGCGCCGCCGATGCCGCCGACACCGCCGCTGTGACCGGTGCCGGCCAAGCCGGCGGCGCCGTCGCCGCCGCTACCGCCCACACCGCCGGTGCCGCCGGCGCCGCCGCTGGCGGGGTGGCCGCCCTTGCCGGCGGTGCCGCCTCGGCCGCCGTTGCCGGCCGCGCCGCCGATGCCGCCGTTGCCGGCCCCGGCCCCGGTGTCCGCGGCGCCCGAGCTGCCGTTGCCGCCGTTGCCGCCGTTGCCGCCGGTGCCGCCGCTGCCAACGGTGCCGTCTTTGAGGACGCCGATATCGGCGTTGCCGCCGTTTCCGGCCGCGCCGCCGTTGCCACCCGCGCCCGCTATGAACCCGTTGCCGCCGTTGCCGCCGGAGCCGCCGGAGCCGCCATTGCCGGCGTCATAACCGTAACCAAGCAAGTTCGCAGTGCCGAGGCCACCGTTGCCGCCGTGGCCGCCGGTTCCGCCGGTCCCGCCGATTCCACCGGTCCCGCCGGTGCCCGCGTTGCCGCCGGCACCACCGTGGCCGCCGTCGCCACCACGGGCGCCCTGGCCGGCGTACGCAGCGTCGAATTCACCGGTGCCGCCGATCCCGCCTTGGCCGCCAGCCCCGCCGTTACCGTTGGTTCCACCAGCGTTGGCCGCGCCGCCCGCGCCGCCGGTGCCGCCGGCTCCGCCATTGCCACCGGCGGCAGTGGTTCCGTTAGCGCCGGCGCCTCCGCCGTTACCGCCAGCACCGGCGTTTCCGCCGGTACCGCCGGTCCCGGCCGTTCCTACCGTGCCGGCCGCTCCGCCGCTACCACCGTTACCGCCACTACCACCAGCGCCGCCGGGCTGGTCGTGGCTTCCAACGTCATAGCCAGCGGCGCCGTTGCCGCCGGCGCCGCCGTGGCCGCCGGCCCCACCGTTGCCCCTGGTACCGGCTGTGCCGCCGGCGTTACCGCCGGTGCCGCCTTGGCCGCCGTGACCACCTTGACCGCCGGCATGACTGAGGAAGTTGGTACCGCCGCCTTGGCCGCCGTTACCGGCGGCGCCGGCGTTGCCGCCGTTGCCGACGGTGCCGCCGCTGCCGATGGTGCCGGCCGCGCCGCCATTGCCACCGTTGCCGCCGTTACCCCCGACACCGCCGTTGCCGGCGCCGCTGCCGGTGTCGGTGCGGCCTGAGCCGCCAGTGCCGCCGTTGCCGCCTTGTCCGCCGTTGCTGCTGGTGCCCGCGGTGCCGGTAGCGCCGCCGGCGTTGCCGCCTTGGCCGCCGTGGCCGCCTTGGCCGCCGTTGCCGCCGGTGTGGCCGCTGCCAGGGGCGGCGTCGGCGCCTTGTCCGCCGTTACCGGCGGTGCCGGCGTTGCCGCCGTTGCCGACGGCGCCGCCGCCGCCAATGCTGCCGGCCGCGCCACCGGTGCCGCCGCCACCGCCGTTGCCGCCGGCACCGCCGTTACCGGCGCCGGTTCCGGTGTCCGCGTGGCCCGAACCGCCGTGGCCGCCGGCGCCGCCGTAGCCACCGTGTCCGCCGTTGCCGCTGGTGCCCGTGGCGCCGCCGGCGCTTCCACCTTGGCCGCCGGCACCGCCGGCCCCGCCATTACCGCCGGCTACGCCGGTGTGGGCCCCACCATCGAGACCATTACCGCCGGCGCCACCGTTGCCGCCGACCCCGCCGTTGCCCACCTTTGCCCCGCTGCCGACCGAGGCCGCGGCGCCGCCGGTGCCACCGGCCCCGCCGGCACCACCGGCCCCAGCACCGCCCGGAGCACCACCCGTGCCACCGGTGCCGCCATGTCCGCCGGTGCCGCCGTTGCTGCTGGTGCCCGCGATGCCAGCAGCGCCGCCGGCGCTGCCGCCTTGGCCGCCGTGGCCGCCTTGTCCGCCCTGGCCGCCGGTGCGCCCGCTGCCAGGGGCGGCGTCGGCGCCTTGTCCACCGTTACCGGCGGTACCGGCATTACCACCGTTGCCGACGGCGCCGCCGCTGCCGACGGCGCCGGCCTTTCCGCCGTTGCCGCCGCCACCGCCGGTGCCGCCGGCACCGCCGTTACCGGCGCCGGTTCCGGTGTCCGCGTGGCCCGAGCCGCCGTGGCCGCCGGCGCCGCCGTAGCCACCGTGTCCGCCGTTGCCGCTGGTGCCCGTGGCGCCACCGGCGCTTCCACCGGTGCCACCGGCACCGCCGGCCCCGCCATTACCGCCGGCCCCGCCGGTGTGGGCCCCACCATCGAGACCATTACCGCCGGCGCCGCCGTTGCCGCCGACCCCGCCGTTGCCCACCTTTGCCCCGCTGCCGACCGAGGCCGCGGTACCGCCGGTGCCACCGGCCCCGCCGGCACCACCGGCCCCAGCACCGCCCGGAGCACCCCCCGTGCCGCCGGTGCCGCCTTGTCCGCCGGTGCCGCCGTTGCTGCTGGTGCCCGCGATGCCAGCAGCGCCGCCGGCGTTGCCGCCTTGGCCGCCGTGACCGCCTTGTCCGCCTTGGCCGCCGGTGTGACCGCTGCCAACGGCGGCGTCGGCGCCCTGTCCACCGTTACCGGCGGTACCGGCATTACCACCGTTGCCGACGGCGCCGCCGCCGCCGATGCTGCCGGCCGCGCCGCCGCTGCCGCCGCCGCCGGCGTTGCCGCCGGCACCGCCGTTACCGGCGCCGGTTCCGGTGTCCGCGTGGCCCGAGCCGCCGTGGCCGCCGGCGCCGCCGTAGCCACCGTGTCCGCCGTTGCCGCTGGTGCCCGTGGCGCCACCGGCGCTTCCACCGGTGCCACCGGCACCGCCGGCCCCGCCATTACCGCCGGCCCCGCCGGTGTGGGCCCCACCATCGAGACCATTACCGCCGGCGCCGCCGTTGCCGCCGACCCCGCCGTTGCCCACCTTTGCCCCGCTGCCGACCGAGGCCGCGGTACCGCCGGTGCCACCGGCCCCGCCGGCACCACCGGCCCCAGCACCGCCCGGAGCACCCCCCGTGCCGCCGGTGCCGCCTTGTCCGCCGGTGCCGCCGTTGCTGCTGGTGCCCGCGATGCCAGCAGCGCCGCCGGCGTTGCCGCCTTGGCCGCCGTGACCGCCTTGTCCGCCTTGGCCGCCGGTGTGACCGCTGCCAACGGCGGCGTCGGCGCCCTGTCCACCGTTACCGGCGGTACCGGCATTACCACCGTTGCCGACGGCGCCGCCGCCGCCGATGCTGCCGGCCGCGCCGCCGCTGCCGCCGCCGCCGGCGTTGCCGCCGGCACCGCCGTTACCGGCGCCGGTTCCGGTGTCCGCGTGGCCCGAACCGCCGCTTCCGCCGGCACCGCCGGTGCCACCGTGTCCGCCGTTGCCGCTGGTGCCCGTGGCGCCACCGGCGCTTCCACCGGTGCCACCGGCACCGCCGGCCCCGCCATTACCGCCGGCCCCGCCGGTGTGGGCCCCACCATCGAGACCATTACCGCCGGCGCCGCCGTTGCCGCCGACCCCGCCGTTGCCCACCTTTGCCCCGCTGCCGACCGAGGCCGCGGCGCCGCCGGTGCCACCGGCCCCGCCGGCACCACCGGCCCCAGCACCGCCCGGAGCACCCCCCGTGCCGCCGGTGCCGCCTTGTCCGCCGGTGCCGCCGTTGCTGCTGGTGCCCGCGATGCCAGCAGCGCCGCCGGCGTTGCCGCCTTGGCCGCCGTGACCGCCTTGTCCGCCTTGGCCGCCGGTGTGACCGCTACCAACGGCGGCGTCGGCGCCCTGTCCACCGTTACCCGCGGTGCCGGCGTTACCACCATTGCCGACGGCGCCGCCACCGCCGATGCTGCCCGCCGCGCCGCCGCTGCCGCCGCCGCCGGCGTTACCGCCGGCACCGCCGTTACCGGCGCCGGCTCCGGTGTCCGCGTGGCCCGAACCGCCGTGGCCGCCGGCGCCACCGTGCCACCGCCGACCCGCCGCTGCCGCTGGTGCCAGAGGCGCCGCCAGCACTTCCACCGCTGCCACCGGCACCGCCGGCCCCGCCATTACCGCCGGCCCCGCCGGTGTGGGCCCCACCATCGAGACCATTACCGCCGGCGCCGCCGTTGCCGCCGACCCCGCCGTTGCCCACCTTTGCCCCGCTGCCGACCGAGGCCGCGGCGCCGCCGGTGCCACCGGCCCCGCCGGCACCACCGGCCCCAGCACCGCCCGGAGCACCCCCCGTGCCGCCGGTGCCGCCTTGTCCGCCGGTGCCGCCGTTGCTGCTGGTGCCCGCGATGCCAGCAGCGCCGCCGGCGCTGCCGCCTTGGCCGCCGTGACCGCCTTGTCCGCCTTGGCCGCCGGTGTGACCGCTACCAACGGCGGCGTCGGCGCCCTGTCCACCGCTACCCGCGGTGCCGGCGTTACCACCATTGCCGACAGTGCCGCCACCGCCAATGCTGCCCGCCGCGCCGCCGCTGCCGCCGCCGCCGGCGTTACCGCCAGCACCGCCGTTACCCGCGCCGGCTCCGGTGTCCGCGTGGCCCGAGCCGCCGTGGCCGCCGGCGCCACCGTGACCGCCGACCCCACCGCTGCCGCTGGTGCCAGAGGCGCCGCCAGCGTTACCACCGCTGCCACCGGCACCGCCGGCCCCGCCATTACCGCCGGCCGCGCCGGTGTGGGCCCCACCATCGAGACCATTACCGCCGGCGCCACCGGCCCCGCCGTTGCCGCCGTTGCCGGCAACCCCAGCTGCGCCGGTGCTGCCGCCGGTGCCGCCGGATGCTCCGCCGGCTCCCGCGAGCCCGCCTTTTCCGCCCGCGCCGCCTTGTCCGCCTTGTCCGCCGGCGGTGGTGGCGCTGCCGGTGGTGCCCGAGCCGCCGGCCCCGCCGTGTCCGCCGGTGCCGCCGGTCCCACCGGTGCCGCCGTCACCGTTGATGCCTCCGATGCCGGCGTGACCACCGGCGCCGCCGGCCCCGCCGGCCCCACCTGCAAACCCGGTGCCGCCGGTCGCGCCGGTACCCGCGGCGGCGTCGCTACCAACCGAACCGGCCCCGCCGTGACCACCGGTGCCGCCCTGACCGCCGGTGCCCGCATTGCCAGCCGTCCCGCCGATACCCCCGGTACCGACCGCACCACCCGCGCCAGCAGCCCCGCCGGTGCCGCCGATCCCGCCGACGCCACCGGCCGACCCACCGATGGTGCCGCTGCCGCCGGCCCCACCGGCACCGCCCGTCCCGCCGGTGCCGCCGGTCCCGCCGGTTCCGTTGATACCTCCAACCCCGGTGTTGCCACCGGCCCCACCGGCCCCGCCGGCACCGCCGGTATCACCGGTGCCGCCCTGTTCGGCGGAACCCGCAGCCGCGTCAAGACCGTGATCCCCGGTGCCACCGGTACCGCCCATCCCGCCAGTACCACCGGTGCCCGCGCGACCAGACGCCCCGCCCGAGCCGCCGACCCCGGCGGCGCCACCAGCTCCAGCGTCGCCGCCGACCCCGCCGACACCACCGACACCGGCCGGCCCGGTGACACTTGACCCGCCCGCTCCACCCGCTCCGCCAATGCCGCCGGCCCCGCCGAGACCACCAGAGCCGTTAATGCCCCCCACCGCGGCCTGACCGCCTTGACCGCCGGTACCGCCGGCCCCACCAGCAAACCCGGTGCCGCCGGTGGCGCCAGAGCCCGCGGCGGCATCCGAGCCTTGGCTGCCCGCCCCACCCTGACCGCCGACTCCCCCGACCCCGCCAGTGCCCGCACCACCGGCCGCGCCATTAGCGCTCAATAGCCCGCGAGCCCCGCCAGCCCCGCCATGACCGGCGCTGCCACCCGCACCGCCGGTGCCGCCGTCACCGCCGACGCCGCCCAGCCCAGCCACCGCGCCATCGGCGCCGGTCCCGCCGCCACCGCCGATCCCCCCGACTCCGCCGGTCCCGCCCTGTCCGCCGGCACCCAGCAGCAGCGCCCCGCCGCCCCCAACGCCGCCATTACCGCCGGCCCCGCCGACCCCGCCGGTCCCGCCGACCGCGGTGCTAGTAGTGCCGTTGCCGCCGACCCCGCCGGCCCCACCGGCCCCACCAGGGGCCAACAAGCCTCCAGCTCCGCCGGCCCCACCGTCCCCACCGGCCCCGCCGCTGGTGCCGGGAACAACCGCATCAAAACCCGCTCCGCCAGCCCCGCCGGCCCCGCCAGCACCGAACAGCCATTCCGCACGCCCACCAGCCCCTCCGGTCCCGCCACCGATCCCGCCGACACCGCCGACCCCGCCGCCGCCCCACACCAGCCCGCCGCTACCCCCGACACCGCCGGCCCCACCGCCGGCACCACCGGCACCACCGGCCCCACCAACCCCCAACAACCACCCGCCAGCCCCACCGGCCCCACCGGTCGCCCCACCAGCACCCCCAGCCCCGCCGGCCCCGCCATTACCCCACAACCCCGCCGACCCGCCAGCCCCGCCGGCCTGCCCGACCGCCCCCGCCGCCCCGGCACCACCACTGCCCCACAACCACCCACCATCCCCACCCGCCCCACCCGGGGTGCTCGCATTCGCCCCATCACCAATCAACGGACGGCCGAACAACCCCTGACTCGGCGCATTAACCACACCCAGCACCACCTGCGCCGCGTTGGCTGCCTCCGCCGAACCATAAGCTGCGCCCCCAACCGCCAAAGTCTGCACAAACCGCTCATGAAACCCCGCCACCTGCACACTCAACGCCTGATACTCCACGCCATAGGCACCAAACAACGCCGCAATCGCCGCCGACACCTCATCACCAGCCGCAGCCACCAACACCGTGGTCGACGATGCCGCCGCCGCGTTCGCCGCACCCACCGACACACCAATACCCGCCACCTCCCGGGCGGCCACAGCCAGCACATCCGGAGCGATCGACACATACGACATCAAGGACTCCTGCCATCCCAGCGCGATACACACACCATTGCCACTCACCATCCGCGGTGTTGACACACGACTAACGCATATCTCGACATGCGTAAACAATAAGAGCGTATTGCCCGATCGCCCCACCCGTCGCGGATTGCGGAATAACAAGGGAAAGTGTTCGACAGTTGATCCGGTAGCCGGTGCCGTTAGTCGTCAGCGCTCAGGGATGGTTTGGCAGCGTGTCGGGCGAGTGCGTGCAGCTAGAGGCTGTTGCCGTCCTGGCCGTTGGCGCCCCGCTTACCGTCCTGGCCGCCTGGTTGGGCGAGGCCGCCGGTGCCGCCGGCCTACCTCTGCCCCGTGCGTAAAGGTTGGGGCTCCCTCAAATGGCCGCAGGCGCCGGCCCAACACACTCGCCAACAGTGCGGAAGCCACAGGGATAATCCCGACCCGGACCCCGAGCGCTGCCCCAACCGGTCAGGACGCTGCCCACGTTCGCCGCCTCTACGGGCTCCTGCCATCCCGTGGCGACAGAACACCATCGCCAACTACCGCCCAACCTCGACATACGTCTTGATAAGCGCATTGACTCGTGTCAATTCGAAGAATCGTATGCCCGACCGGCGCCGGCGGATGGTTGTTGAGTTCTAGCGGCGCGGCCGGCGCGGCGGGCACCGGCGGGACCGGCGGGGTCGGCGGGGTGGGCAGTCAGGGCGCGGATGCCGCCGGTGGTTCGGGGGCTGATGGTGGTACCGGGTTTGCTGGTGGGGCTGGCGGGGTCGGTGGGGTTGGTGGGGCTGGCAGCAACACCGGTGCTGGTGGGATTAACGGTTCGGGCGGGGCCGGCGGTATTGGCGGTACCGGCGGGCAGCGGTCGCCGGGGCTGAAACGGCAGCGTCGGCGGGTAGAGGGCCCGACGAAATTCGAATTGTGTCTTTTGCCTGAAATCGTGACGTGTGGGGCGACGGGCAATATGCTCGTATTGTTTACGTGCGTCAAGGTATGTGTCAGTCGTGCGACGTTAGTCGAGACAGATGTCGAGATGCTCGTCAGTTTTGGTTGGGTCGGTAGGTGGTTGGCGAACGTTTTGGGAGGTCCCTGATGTCGTACGTGGTGGTCGCACCGGAGTTGTTGTCGGCCGCGGCTGGTGATGTGGCCGGTGTGGGATCGGTGCTGAGTAGTGCGGTGGCGGGGGCCGCGCCGGCGACGACGGGCGTGGCCGCTGCCGCAGCTGACGAGGTGTCAGAGGCGATTGCGGCGTTGTTCGGCAGCCACGGGCAGGAGTTTCAGGCGATCAGTGTGCGCGCGGAAGCGTTTCGTCAGCAGTTCGTGGCGGTGTTGAGGGCGGGTTCAGCGATCTATGGTGCCGCGGAGGCGGTCAATGTCGAGCAGGTGTTGTGGAGTGCGGTCAACGCTCCCACCCAGGCGTTGCTGGGCCGGCCGATCATCGGCAATGGCGCCGATGCCGCCACTGCGGGCGGGGCCGGCGGTGATGGCGGGTTGTTGTACGGAAACGGTGGCGCCGGCGCGGCAGGAGCTGCCGGGCAGGCCGGCGGTGCCGGGGGCTCGGCCGGCCTATGGGGCAGCGGCGGTACCGGCGGGGCCGGCGGGGCCGGCGCATCCGGTGGGGCTGGTGGTGCGGGAGGCTGGTTGTTCGGTCGGGGCGGTGTCGGCGGTGTCGGGGGTGTCGGGGGTGGCACGGGTGGGGCTGGCGGTAACGGTGGCTGGATCTGGGGTGGCGGCGGTGACGGCGGCGCCGGCGGGGCCGGTGGCGGCATCGGGGGGGCCGGTGGGCGTGCGGAGTTGTTGTTCGGCGCGGGCGGTAATGGGGGTGCCGGTGGGGCCGGGATCCCGGGCACGCTGGTGATCCCGGGTGGCGGCGGTGGTGCCGGTGGTGTTGGTGGTGCTGGCGGCTTGTTGGCTGGTGGCGGTGCCGGCGGTATCGGTGGCGCGGGTGGTGCCGGTGCGGCTGCTGTGGCGCCGGGCGGGGTCGGTGGTGTGGGCGGGTCCGGCGGTGACGGCGGGGCCGGCGGATCCGGCGCCCTGCTGTTAGGTGCCGGCGGTGCCGGCGGTCTGGGTGGGGCCGGTGGGGCCGGCGGCACCGGCGGGACCGGGGTGAGCGGGGATCTGGCCGGTTTGGGTGGTATCGGCGGCACCGGCGGTGCTGGAGGTGCCGGCGGAAACGCCGGCCACGGTGGGGCCGGCGGGGCACGAGGATTGTTGAGTTTTGATGGTGCCGCGGGGGCGGCGGGTGCGGGCGGGACCGGCGGACAAGGTGGGGATGGCGGGATCGGCAGCCACGGCCTCGACGCCCCGGCCAACACCGGCGAGGTGGGTGGTGCCGGCTTCGCCGGTGGTGCCGGCGGTGTCGGCGGTGCGGGCGGTAGCAGTTTTGCCGGCGGGGTCGGGGGTAGCGGCGGCCTGGGCGGTGCGGGCGGCGCCGGTGGTGTCGGCGGGGCCGGTGGTTCGGGCACCCTGGCGGGTTCGGTCGGCGGCCACGGCGGCACCGGCGGCCAAGGCGGGTTGGCCGGCGCTGGCGGCGCGGCAGGCACCGGCGCCAGCGGCGGTGTGATGGGCAAGGCCGGCGCCGGAGGAATCGGCGGGCAGGGCGGCGCGGGCGGGGCCGGCAGCCAGGGCGTCGACGCGGTCGTGGGCAGTGGTGATCAAGGCGGCACCGGTTTCGCCGGGGGGGCTGGCGGCGACGGCGGTGCGGGCGGTGACGCCGGCCCCGACGGCATCAACGGTTCCGGTGGGCTCGGCGGCGCGGGCGGCGCCGGTGGTATGGGTGGTGCTGGGGCGTCCAGTGACACCGGACTCGCCGGGGCCGGTGGTAGCGGTGGCACCGGTGGGCACGCTGGGGCCGGCGGTAAGGCCGGTACCGGCGGGGCCGGCGGCAGCCTCGGTAGCGCCGGGGTCGGCGGCACCGGTGGTACCGGCGGTGCCGGCGGCGCTGGGGATGGGGGTCTTGATGCCGGCCTGGGTAGCGCCGCGCAGGGCGGCACCGGCGACACCGGCGGTACCGGCGGGGCCGGCGGACAAGGTGGTGGCACCTACGCCGGCGGGATCAACGGCGACGGCGGGTCCGGCGGACGCGGGGGTGTCGGCGGACAGGGCGGCACCGGTGGCTCGGGCACCGTCGCGGGTTCGGCCGGCGGTGTCGGTGGTATCGGTGGTACGGGCGGGACGGCCGGGGCGGGCGGGGCGGCGGGTAGCGGCGGTGTCGGGGGGATCAGCGGTGTGGCTGGTAGCGGTGGTGCTGGAGGGCAGGGCGGCCAGGGCGGGGCCGGCAGCGCCGGGGTTGACGCGGCCGCGGCCACCGGTGCCCAGGGCGGAACGGGATATGCCGGTGGGCAGGGCGGTACCGGCGGCCGAGGTGGGGATGCCGCCCCGGGCGGGGTTAACGGCGACGGCGGTCGGGGTGGGGTTGGTGGTTTCGGCGGCGACGGCGGCACTGGCGGTTCGGGCACCCTGGCCGGCTCGGTCGGTGGGACCGGCGGACACGGCGGCCAAGGTGGTGCGGCGGGCATCGGTGGGGCGGCCGGCGTCGGCGGCAGTGGTGGCAGTGACGGCGGTGTCGGTTGGGGTGGCATCGGTGGTAGCGGTGGCACCGGCGGCGTGGGTAGCGCTGGCGTGGATGGGTTCGCCCACAGTGCCGCCCAAGGCGGTACCGGCTACGCCGGCGGTGCGGGCGGGCAGGGCGGGCAGGGCGGCGACAGCGCACCCGGCGGCTTCAACGGCGCCGGCGGCGCCGGCGGCGTGGGTGGTCAGGGTGGCCACGGCGGTGCCGGTGGCTCAGGCACCCTGGCCGGCTCGGCCGGGGGCACCGGCGGTATCGGTGGCGCCGGCGGGAACTCCGGTGCCGGCGGCGCGGCGGGGACCGGCGGCCTGGGTGGTATCAGCGGGGATTCCGGGGCGGGTGGCATCGGCGGCACCGGCGGCACCGGCGGCGCCGGTAGCGCGGGTATGGATGCTGCGGCGGGCAGCGGCGCCGCGGGCGATACCGGATTCGCCGGGGGTGCGGGCGGACCCGGTGGGCAGGGTGGCCTCGACGTCGGTGGCAACAACGCTGGCGACGGCGGTGTGGGTGGGCGTGGCGGTGTCGGCGGCCTCGGCGGCCACGGTGGCTCCGGGGTGGCGGGTGATGCCACCGCGGCGGGCAGCGACGGCGGTGTCGGTGGGCGGGGTGGCCAGGGCGGGCAAGCCGGCCAGGGCGGTGCCTCCGGCGGTTTGGGCGGTGTCACCGGCGCCACCGGCCAAGGCGGTGACGGTGGACTCGGCGGCACCGGCGGCACCGGCGGCAACGGCGGACACGGCGCCGCGGGTGGCACCGCGGTCAGCGGTGATGGTCTCCAAGGCGGCGCCGGTACCGCCGGCGGGGCTGGCGGCCAAGGCGGTCAAGGCGGCGCCGCGGGCGGGGCCGGCGGCACCGCCGGCAACGGCGGCCAAGGCGGCAACGGCGGCCAAGGCGGCACCGGCGGCACCGGCGGCAACGCAGCCGAGGTCACCGCCCTGGCCGTCGACGGCCACAACGGCGGGGCCGGCGGCGCCGGCGGGAAAGGCGGCGCCGCCGGAGCGGGCGGGGCCTCCGGCGGTAGCGGCGGCAGCACCGGCACGGCAGGCCTCGCCGGTGACGGCGGCACCGGCGGCACCGGCGGCAACGGCAGCGCCGGCCGCAACGGCCACGACGGTGGTCCCTCCTTCGGCCCAGGTGAACAGGGCGGCAAGGGCGGCTACGGCGGACAAGGCGGACAGGGCGGCGCGGCCGGCGGCACCGGCGCTGCGGCCGGTGACGGCGGCCAAGGCGGCAACGGCGCCAACGGCGGCACCGGCGGCAACGCCAGCGCCTCCATATACGCCGCCGGGAACGGCGGGGCCGGTGGCGCCGCCGGGGCCGGCGGGGCATCCGGAGGGAACGGCGGGGCCGCGGGCGAAATGGGCATCGGCGGCAACGGTGGCACCGGCGGCAACGGCGGCAACGGCGGTAGCGGCGCGGGCGGCACCGGCGGGAGCGGCGGCGACGGCGGCTACGGCGGCGGCCACGGCGGCAACGGCGGCAACGGCGGCGCCGGCGGCTTCGGCGACCACACCGTCGCCAGCAACGGCGGCAACGGCGGGGCTGGCGGCGCTGGCGGTGCAGCCAGCGGCCCCGACGCCGTGGCCGGCAACGGCGGACACGGCGGCAACGGCGGCACCGGCGGCAACGGCCTCTTCGGCAGCGACGCCGCCCCGGGCACCGGCGCCCAGGGCGGTACCGGCGCCGCCGGCGGCAAGGGCGGCGGCGGCGGAGTCGGCGGCGCCGCCGGCGGGACCGGCGCCCTGGCCGGCAACGGCGGCAACGGCGGGGTCGGCGGCACCGGCGGTACCGGCGGCAACGGCTCCGCAGGCAGTGGCCTCCTGGCCGGCGGCCACGGCGGAATCGGCGGGGCCGGGGGCGCCGGAGGGGCCGCAGGTGCAGGCGGGGCCACCCCATCCGGCGGCATCCCCGGCTCGGCAGGCAGCGCTGGCGCAGGCGGCAACGGCGGGCTTGGCGGTAACGGCGGGCTCGGCGCCACCGGCGGCAACGGCGCCGCGGGCAGCGGTAATCAGGGTGGCGCCGGCACCGCAGGCGGCAACGGCGGCGCCGGCGGAGTCGGCGGCGCCGCTGGCGGGACCGGCGCCCTGGCCGGCAGCGGCGGCCACGGCGGCAACGGCGGCGCAGGCGGCAACGGCGGCGACGGCGGCAGCGGCGCCGGGGGCACCTCTGTGCTGGCCGGCAGACCAGGCGGACAAGGCGGCAACGGCGGGGCCGGCGGGGTCGCCGGAGCGGGCGGGGCCGCCGGAGGTGCCGGCGGCACCACCGGCGCCGCCGGCACCTCCGGCAACGGCGGCAACGGCGGGCTCGGTGGCAACGGCGGGCTCGGCGGCAACGGCACCATAGGCGGGGCGACCGGGACCGCAGGCGGCAACGGCGGCGCAGGCGGCAACGGCGGCGCCGCCGGCGGCACCGGCGCCCTTGCCGGCAACGGCGGCCACGGCGGCAACGGCGGCACCGGCGGGCTCGGCGGCGCCGGCAGCGCCGGCACCGCGGAAACCGGTAACCACGGTGGGGCCGGGACCGCAGGCGGCAACGGCGGCGCAGGCGGCAACGGCGGCGCCGCCGGCGGCACCGGCGCCCTTGCCGGCAACGGCGGCCACGGCGGCAACGCCGGCAACGGCGGCCAAGGCGGCAGAGGCGGCGACGGCGGCAACATCCTCAACGCCGGCGCAGGTGGCCAAGGCGGGGCCGCCGGCAACGGCGGCATCGGTGGCGCGGCGGGCGGGGCTGGCGCCAGCGGCGGCCACGGCGGTAACGGCGGGGTTGGCGGCACGGGTGGCGCCGGCGGAAACGGCCAGACTCGCACCTTCGCTGGCGCCGCGGGCGGCAGCGGCGCGGCCGGCGGAACCGGCGGAGCCGGCGGCAACGGTAGTGCCGGTGGCGCGGGCAGCGGCGGCGGAGCCGCGGGCGCCATGGGCACCGCCGGCAACGGCGGCCAGGGCGGAGCCGGCGGCAGCGGCGCCCCAGGCTCCAATGGCGCCAATCCCCCCAACCTCTCGGGCTCGATCCACGGTCCCAACGGCACGGTTGGCCAAGACGGTAACCCCGTCGGCGGCAACGGCGGTCCCGGCAGCAACGTCATCTTGGGACCCGCCGGGACGGTCGGCGGCGCCGGCGGCAACGGCGGCACCGGGACGGCCAGCAACAGCGCAATGCCCGTCGGCGGCCAGGGCGGAGCCGGCGGCGACGGCGCCGTCAACGGCAACGGCGGCGCCGGCGGAAACGGCGGCAACGTCCAATATCAAGGTCCCGGAGTCCAATCCGGTCAAGGCGGCCAAGGCGGCAAGGGCGGAAACGGCGGCACCGGCGCCGACGGCGGCCGAGGCGGCGACGGCGGCAGCATCCTCAACGCGAATACGACCGGTGCGGCCGGCCGTGGCGGCAACGGCGGCAACGCCGGTGTCGGCGGCAACGGCGGCGAAGGCGGCAACGGCGGCACGAACGCCACCGGCGGTGCAGCAGACGGCGGCAGGGGCGGCAACGGGGGCGCCGGCGGCAACGCCGCCGGACCCACCAGCGGCGGCGGCAACGGCGGTTCCGGTGGGGCCGGGGGTAACGGTGGGGCCGCCGGTACGGTCGGCAACCTGACCGGTGTCGTCGGCGGCGCCGGCGGCGCGGGCGGGGCCGGGGCCAACGGAGGCATCGGCGCCAGCGGCGGCAATGGTGGCCACGGCGGCACCGGCGGCGACGTCGTCTCCGACTGGGCAGTTAAGAGCGGCAACGGCGGCGACGGCGGCAACGGCGGCAACGGCGCCAACGGTGGCGATGGCGGCGACGGCGGCGCGGGCGGCCACGGCGGCGCAGGCCCCGGCGCCACGGTCGGCGCCGGCGGAGCCGGCGGTGCGGCCGGTACCGGCGGATCCGGCGGTTCGGGTGGCGCGGGCGGGAGGGCCGGCGCCGCCGGTATCGCCATCGGCAGCGGCGGCATCACGCCCGGCAAGGCCGGCGACACCGGCGCGGCGGGCGCCGCCGGCCACACAGGCCTCAACGGAACCGCAGGCGCCCACGGATAGCCACAACTCTGGTTTTGCCGCAGCGGTCCCCTCACCCGCTGAGGCAGCAGTCCGGGCCCGCATCCCGGACCAAAACCAAGGCGCCGGTCCACCACTTCACCCGTGGATGCACCGGCGCCAGCGGCACTCACGACGCGCGGCACCCAGGGCTCCCACACCGCACAAGGCGCCGCCGGCAACGCCGGCACGCACGGGTAGCCAAGAAGTCCGGCCGCCTCAGCGTTTCCCTTGACCCGCGCGCGCTCCCTCCCGTCCGGTCCAACCCTGGGTGGTCCACGGCGTCGTATCCGCGCGGAACTCACCCGAGTTAGTTGAGTCCACATGCGTCTATCGTTCCGAAATCGGCGTCTTTGCGGCCTCGCAAGATTTGACCGATATCGGTTCGGCTATCAGGCAAACCCCTTGCATACAGCTGAGCCGTTGCGGGCTCCGCTCCTCATCAGGGCTTATTCGCCCGCAAGGCCGGCGGTAGCGGCAAACGGCGGGGCCGTCAAAGTTGGCAGAAACGGCGACGACAGTACACCGGAGGGGCTGGCCTCATCCCAGCTCCGGCTTTCCGGGATGCCCGGACCGCCGACCCCCACGGTGCGAGGGCGCCGCCAGCACAGCTCTGCGGACGGGTAGCCACATATCTCCTAGCGGTTCGGTCCCCTGCTGGGCGCCGGTCCGCACCGCACCTTGGCCAAACCCAGGCGGCACTGATCACAGCCCAGCGACCCTTCGAAGGCGGCGCCGGCGGCAATGGCGGCACGGCGCAAGCTGCGGATGCGTATCCTCACCAGGGCAAAGGCGGAAACGGTGGAAGCGGCGGGACCGGTGGCGCAGGCGGAACCGGCGGCGCCATCGAAAGCGGTTTCGGCGGGGCCGGTGGCAACGGCGGGAACGGCGGTAGCGGTGGCAACGGCAGCAAAGCGACCGGCGGGCACGCCAACCGGCAGCCCCGCCGTTACCGCGCGCTGGCCGTGCCTACGGTGCCGGTCGCGCCGCCGTTACCACCGCTACCGCCGGTACCGCCGTTACCGCCATTTTGGGCGTCGAAGCCAAATTCCTGGTGGTGGCCGGCGGCGCCGTTGCCCCTGATACCGGTGGCGCCGTTGCCACCGTGACCACCATTACGGCCGTCACGACCAAAGCCATCCTGGGGGGTGGCGCCGTGCCGGTGGTGCCGCCGGCGCCGCCGCATGCCCCGCCGGCTCCGGCGAGCCCGCCTTTTCCGCCGGTGCCGCCTTGTCCGCCTTGGCCGCCGTTGGTGTTGGTGGTGGTGGTCCCTGAGGTGCCGTTGGCGCCGTTGCCGCCGTGGCCGCCGTTGCGGCCGTTGCCGCCGAGTCCGCCGTCGCCGTCTTGGCCGGTGGCGCCGGCGCCGAACCGCCGCGCAAATAAGACACCTGACACCGCACTGCTCCGGCGCGCTTTCGCGTGGGCCAATAAAGCTAAGGCTCCCGGCCGTCAGCGACGGACCGGGTAGCCAGCCGGGGGTTGCACTCCTGAAGGTCATCGTCGGGGCCGGCGAAATTGGCTCCCGGGTAAGCATCAGCGCTGTATTGGCCGTAAGGGAGCGAATCAACAGAGGGAGATCCTCGCTGATGGGCTCGTCACGGCTGTGAACCCTGCACTACCGCGGGCCAAAAGAGAATTGATGGCCGCCAAATTTAGTCCCACTTGAAATCAAGCAAGTGCTGGCCATCGAGAATGGCTGCCACGAGGGAAATCGCTCGTTGTCGATCGGTCGCAGCATGATGTCGGTCTACCCACCCCTTTGCGAACTACGCCGCGACCGGCGCGTAGGCAGTGGTGCGCTGACGCGCGGGCGTCCGATGCCCTCGGCGACCGCGACCAGTTCAGCAACGGTCTTGGCAGACCTGTATTCGGAGCCCGCCCAGATCGTTGGCGCCGCCGTTGAGCATCACCTGGGTGCGTTCGATGCCTAGCTTCACCCAGCTGGTCTGAACGTGAGAAATCCGGCCGTGCAGCATGATCGCGCTCAAAAGGGGCCGACGCTGCACCATCGCCAACGAACAACCAACTTTCTCACCAACCTCTTGTACCCCAAGGGGCATGATCCGGGCCATTGACCGCGACCAATCCGCACTATGCCCGCGCTGCCGGCAACGGTTGATTAGGCGGCGGAGCCTCCGGACCCGGCAGTGCCGGCCTTGCCGCCATTGCCTCCGCTTCCGCCGGTGATACCGCTGGGACCGACCCCAGCAGATCCCGGGCCTCCCGCGGTCCCGCTGGTACCGGGATGGGCGCCACCATCGCCGGCACCGCCGCCGCCACCACCGCCACCGACACCGCCGACACCGCCGATTCCGCCAATTCCGGTGCCACCGCCATTGCCGCCCTTGCCGCCGGTGCCACCGATCGCCGCCACGCCGCCTGCGCCACCCTTGCCGCCGGTCGCACCCTGGCCGCCGGTGCCGCCGCTCCCGCCGACGCCGCCCGTGCCACCGTCGCCGCCCTTGCCGTTGGCGCCGCCGCCGTTGCCGCCGGTGCCGCCGCTGCCCGCAGCGCCCCCGCTGCCGCCGGTTCCGCCGGCGCTTCCGCCGATACCGCTTCCGCCGACGCCGCCGGTGCCGCCGTTGCCCGCAACGCCTCCGGTGCCTCCCGTACCGCCGCCGCTTCCACCGACGCCGCCGGTACCTCCTGTTCCACCAGCGCCGCCGACACCGCCAGCTCCCGTGCCGCCTCCGCCGACACCGCCGTTGCCGCCAGTGCCCGCGGCACCGCCGGCGCCGCCTGTGTGATCGGTACCAATCAAGCCGGCGGCGCCGTTACCGCCATTGCCGCCCGCGCCACCGTTGCCAGCGACGCCAGAGACGCCACCGGGCTTGCCACCGGTACCGACGGCGCCACCCGCACCACCGTTACCGCCGGCCCCGCCGGTGCCGCCCGCGCCAGCGCCGGCGCCGGTGTCCAGGGTGCCCGAGGTGCCGTTGCCGCCGCTGCCGCCGTTGCCGCCGTTGCCGCCGCTGCCGCTAACGCCGTCCCGGAAGGTGCCGCTGGTGGCGTTGCCGCCTTTGCCGGCTGCGCCGCCATTGCCACCCGCGCCGGCGATGAACCCGTTGCCGCCGTTGCCGCCGTTGCCGCCGTTGCCGCCGCGGCCGCCGTCGCGGCCGTAGAAGGGGTCGAGTTCGCCGTTGCTGCCGTTTCGGCCGTTTCCGCCGTTGCCGCCAGCGCCACCAGTTCCGCCGGCTCCGCCGGTGCCAGCGTTGCCGCCGTTCCCGCCGTCGCCGCCCCATCCGCCGAATTGGCCGTCTACGCCGACCGCGGCCTTGCCGCCGTTCCCGCCTTGGCCGCCGGCCCCGCCGTTGCCGTTGGTGCCGCCAGTACTGGCCGCGCCGCCCGTGCCGCCGGTGCCGCCGGTCCCGCCCCTGCCGCCGGTGCCAATCCCGCCAAGCTTGCTGCCGTCACCGCCTTGACCACCGTGACCGGCGGCGCCGCCGTTACCGCCGGTGCCCGCCGTGCCTACAGTGCCGGTCGCGCCGCCGTTACCACCGTTAGCACCGTTGCCGCCGTTACCGCCGTTACCGCCGCTGTGGGCGAGAGCGCCGTCGCCGCCGGTGCCGCCGGTGCCGCCGGCGCCGCCGTTGCCCCTAATACCGGTGGCGCCGCCGGCATTTCCGCCGGTGCCGCCGGTGCCGCCGTGACCACCATTACCGCCGTCACGACCAAAGCCGTCCTGGGGGGTGAGGCCGTGCCCGCCGTTGCCACCGGCACCGCCGTTGCCACCGTTGCCCACTGTGCCGCCGCTGCCGCCGGCCGCTCCGCCGGTACCGCCGTTACCGCCGTCACCGCCAGCACCGCCATTACCGGCACCACTGCCGGTGTCGGCGTGGCCGTTGCCGCCGTGCCCGCCGTTACCGCCGGTACCGCCGTTGCCGCCGCTGCCCACCGTGCCACCGCTGCCGACCGCACCGGCCACCCCACCGGCACCACCATTGCCGCCGTGACCACCGACACCGCCGGCTTTGTCGGTATCTCCCGCGCCGCCGTAGCCGCCGTTGCCGCCGTGACCACCAGCCCCACCGTTGCCGCTCTTACCGGCCGCACCACCGGCGCTACCACCGGCACCACCGGCACCCCCGTCGCCTGCATTGGCACCGGCCCCACCGTGCACGTTGTCCACGCCATCACCACCGGCACCCCCAGCGCCACCGCTGCCGCCAGCACCCACCGTCGCAGCACTGCCGACCCCGGCCGCGATGCCGCCGGCGCCACCGGCCCCACCGGTACCCCCGGCACCAGCCCCGGCCTGGGCACCGGGCAACACACTGCCGCCATGTCCGCCGTTGCCGCCGTTGCCGCCGTTGCTGCTGGTGCCTGCGATGCCGGTAGCACCGCCCGCGTTGCCACCTTGGCCGCCGCGGCCGCCTTGGCCACCTTGGCCGCCGGTGTGACCGCTGCCAAGCGCGGCGTCGGCGCCTTGTCCGCCGTTACCGGCGGCCCCGGCGCTACCGCCGTTGCCAACGGCGCCGCCGCTGCCGATGCTGCCGGCCGCGCCGCCGCTGCCGCCATTGCCGCCATTGCCGCCAGCACCGCCGTTACCCGCGCCGCTTCCGGTGTCGGCGTGGCCTGAACCGCCGTTGCCGCCGGCGCCACCGTGACCGCCGGCCCCGCCGTTACCGCTGGTGCCAGAGGCGCCGCCGGCGCTACCGCCTTGGCCGCCGTGACCGCCGAGGCCGCCCTGGCCGCCGGCGTGACCGCTGCCAACGGCGGCGTCCGCGCCTTGTCCACCGTTGCCCGCGGTGCCGGCGCTACCGCCGTTGCCGACGGCGCCGCCGCTGCCGATGCTGCCGGCCGCGCCGCCGGTGCCGCCAGTGCCGCCATTGCCGCCAGCACCGCCGTTACCGGCGCCGCTTCCGGTGTCGGCGTGGCCTGAACCGCCGTTGCCGCCGGTACCGCCGTGACCACCGGTCCCACCGCTGCCGCTGGTCCCGGTGGCGCCGCCAGCATTACCGCCGCTACCACCGGCACCACCCGCACCACCGTTACCGCCGGCCACACCGGTGTGGGCCCCGCCATCGAGACCATTACCACCCGCGCCGCCGTTGCCGCCGTGGCCGCCGTTGCCGGCGACCCCCGCTGCGCCGGTGCTGCCGCCGGTGCCGCCGGCTGCGCCGCCGGCTCCGGCGAGCCCGCCTTTCCCGCCGGCGCCGCCTTGTCCGCCTTGTCCGCCTTGTCCGCCGGCGGTGGTGGCGGTGCCCGTGGCGCCCGAGCCGCCGGCCCCGCCGTTGCCGGCGTTGCCGCCGTTGCCGCCGTGGCCGCCGTCGCCGGCGTGAGCGCCGGTGCCGCCGGCCACGCCTCCTTGGCCACCTTGTCCGCCGGCGCCGCCGGCGGCACCGGCACCGCCCTGGGCGCCGGTGCCCGGGGCGGCGTCGGTGCCGTTGCGGCCGGCGCTGCCGTTGCCGCCGGTGCCGCCGGTGCCGCCGTCACCGGCGAGGCCTGCCGTGCCGGTGCTGCCGCCGCTACCGCCGGAGGCCCCGCCCGCTCCGGCGGCGCCGCCTTTCCCGCCGGCGCCGCCGTCCCCGCCGTTGTGGCCGTCGACGGCCAGGGCGGTGACCTCGGCTGCGTTGCCGCCGGTGCCGCCGGTGCCGCCTTGGCCGCCGTTGCCGCCTTGGCCGCCGTTGCCGGCGGTGCCGCCGGCTCCGCCCGCGGCGCCGCCTTGACCGCCTTGGCCGCCAGCCCCGCCGGCGGTACCGGCGCCGCCTTGGAGACCATCACCGCTGACCGCGGTGCCACCCGCGGCGCCGTGTCCGCCGTTGCCGCCGGTGCCGCCGGTGCCGCCGAGTCCACCGTCACCGCCTTGGCCGGTGGCGCCGGTGACACCGCCCAAACCGCCGGAGGCACCGCCCTGGCCGGCTTGCCCGCCCTGGCCACCCCGCCCACCGACACCGCCGTTGCTGCCCGCCGCGGTGGCATCACCCGCCACCCCGGAGCCACCGTGGCCACCCAGGCCGCCGACACCGCCACGCCCACCCACACCGCCGTCGCCAGCGTTGTTGCCACCGACGTCGAGGCCACCTTGCCCACCGGGTCCGCCCGCACCCCCGGCAAATCCGGTACCGCCCGCGGCGCCGCTGCCCGCCGCAGCATCCATACCCGCGCTACCGGCGCCACCGGTGCCACCGACCCCG
Organism: Mycobacterium riyadhense; assembly: GCF_963853645.1. Classification (NCBI taxonomy): domain Bacteria; kingdom Bacillati; phylum Actinomycetota; class Actinomycetes; order Mycobacteriales; family Mycobacteriaceae; genus Mycobacterium; species Mycobacterium riyadhense. Next base: position 4,918,874 of record NZ_OY970456.1, read on the forward strand.
CCGATGCCACCCGCCCCGGAATCCCCGCTGATACCACCCAGGCCGCCGGTCCCCGCCGCGCCGCCGGCACCGGAGTTCCCGCCGGCGCCACCGGTACCGCCGGTGCCCCCGGCCGAGCCGGCCAGCGTGCCTGAGCCACCGGCACCGCCGTGGCCACCCTGACCACCCACGCCGCCGGCGCCGCCGGCGCCGTTGAAGCCGCCGGGTGCGCTGTCGCCGCCCTGCCCGCCCTGCCCCCCCGCACCGCCGGCGTAGCCGGTAAGGGCCCCGGCCCCACCGGCACCCCCACTACCGCCCGCGCCGAACAACAACTCCGCACGCCCACCAGCCCCACCAGTACCCCCACCAAAACCGCCCGCACCGCCGTCACCGCCGCCACCCCAGATCCAGCCACCGTTACCGCCAGCCCCACCCGTGCCACCCCCGACACCCCCGACACCGCCGACACCGCCCCGACCGAACAACCAGCCGCCGGCGCCCCCCGTCCCGCCAGCGGCTCCGCTCCCGCCGGCGCCCCCCGCCCCGCCGCTGCCCCATAGGCCGGCCGAGCCCCCGGCACCGCCGGCCTGCCCGGCAGCTCCTGCCGCGCCGGCGCCACCGTTTCCGTACAACAACCCGCCATCACCGCCGGCCCCGCCCGCAGTGGCGGCATCGGCGCCATTGCCGATGATCGGCCGGCCCAGCAACGCCTGGGTGGGAGCGTTGACCGCGCTCCACAACACCTGCTCGGCGTTGACCGCCTCCGCGGCTCCGTAGGTCGCTGAGCCAGCCCTCAACGCCGCCACGAACTGCTGACGAAACGCTTCCGCGCGGGCACTGATCGCCTGAAACTCCTGCCCGTGGCTGCCGAACAACGCCGCAATCGCCTCTGACACCTCGTCAGCTGCGGCAGCGGCCACGCCCGTCGTCGCCGGCGCGGCCCCCGCCACCGCACTACTCAGCACCGATCCCACACCGGCCACATCACCAGCCGCGGCCGACAACAACTCCGGTGCGACCACCACGTACGACATCAGGGACCTCCCAAAACGTTCGCCAACCACCTACCGACCCAACCAAAACTGACGAGCATCTCGACATCTGTCTCGACTAACGTCGCACGACTGACACATACCTTGACGCACGTAAACAATACGAGCATATTGCCCGTCGCCCCACACGTCACGATTTCAGGCAAAAGACACAATTCGAATTTCGTCGGGCCCTCTACCCGCCGACGCCGCCGTTTCAGCCCCGGCGACCGTTGCCCGCGTGACGCCGGGTCCCCTCAATCACAGAATTGATTGCCCACCCACCTCACATGTCGCGGATTTCCAAATAACTTCCAAATAACGAGGAAAGCGTTTGGCTGAATTACGGGTTTGTGACGCCCTACGGGCGGTTGGCGACAAAGCCAAAAAGCAGTGCCGCCAGATGACTAGTTACAGCGGCCCGGTGATGCCGTCCAAGCCCGCGATACCGTCGGGATCGCCGGATCCGCCGGCTCCGCCAATCCCCTCGGTGGCATTAGCCGGATAAACATGTGCGTAGGCGTTGCCGCCGTCGCCGCCGTCACCGCCGTTGGCGCCTACCCCCGAGCTGTTGCCGCCCGTGCCGCCAACACCGCCGGTGGCGAGTCCGTTTCCATAGCCGAACGCGGAACCGCCTGAGCCGCCGCTACCACCGTGGGCGCCGTCGCCGCCGTCCCCGGCGAAGCCGCCGGTGGCGTTTCCGTTGCCATGGTTGATCGCCATCCCACCCGACCCGCCGCTTGCGGCAAACGTGGTGGCGTTGCCGCCGGCCCCGCCGGCGCCGCCGATGGCGTTAACCGTTGAGCCGGCGCTGGTGATGGTCGCGGTCCCGCCGTCGCCGCCGTTGCCGAAACCGCCGTCAAGCTGGTTCAAGCCGGTGCCGCCCGCTCCGCCATTGCCGCCGGTGATGTCGTGCCCGTAGGCGTCGTTATCGATTTCCACATTGCCGCCTTCGCCGCCACTCCCACCGCCGCCGGTGCTGCCGGTGCCCCCATAGCCGCCGTTGCCGGCCGTGACGTTTCCGGTTCCCTGGGTGTATGCCCAACCGCCGTAACCGCCGGACCCGCCGCTGGTGCCGTCGCCACCGTTGCCGCCGTCGCCGGCGGTCGCGGTAGCCGTAGACGCGCTGTTCAAGATGCGCGCGTCGCCGCCGCCACCACCCGCCCCGCCGACGCCGCTGGCGCCCACGCTGGTGCCGGGCGCGCCGGCGTGCCCGGTGGCGTCTCCCGTTCCGAGTGCGTACGCGGCACCTCCTTGACCGCCGTCCCCGCCGGCCGGGCCTGCGCCCCCGGCGCCCGGGGTTCCGCCGAAGGCGCTTCCGGCGCCGGAATTGAACGCGTCACCGCCCGCCCCGCCGATGCCGCCGGTGCCGGTGCTGGCGCTGCCGCCCGCTCCGCCGGTGCCGCCGATGGCCTTGGCCGTTGAGCCGGTGTTGTCGATAAACGCGTCGCCGCCGGACCCGCCATGTCCGGCTTCGGTAAAGCCGGAGTTGTCAATGCCGTCGCCGCCCGCTCCGCCGGTGCCGCCGACAGCGACAACCGTTGAGGCGCCGTTTGCGATCTGCGCTCCGCCGCCGTCGCCGCCGCTGCCGCCGCCGAAGGTGGTGCCGGTGCCGCCATGTCCGCCGGTGCCGGGGGTGACGTTTCCGATTCCCTCGGTGTATGCCCACCCACCGTCGCCGCCGTTGCCGCCGCTGGCGCCGTCGCCTCCGGCGCCGCCGTTGCCGCCGGTGGCAACGGCCGTAGAGGCGTCGTTGAAGATCTTCGCGTCGCCGCCGACGCCCCCGAAACCGCCGACACCGGTGGAACCACCGGCGGCGCCGGCGCCCCCGGTGCCGCCGACGGCATTTGCGGTTCCGGTCACCAGATGATGGCCGCCGGTGCCGCCCCAGCCGCCGCTGCCGCTGCCAGCGCCGACGCCGCCGTCGCCGCCGTCGCCGCCGGCGCCTCCCATCGAACCCCCGAACCCGCCGTCGCCACCTCGCCCGCCGTTGCCGTCGCCCGCGGCGGCGCCGCCCGCCCCGCCGGTGCCGCCAGTGCCGTACCTGCCGCCGGACCCGCCGGACCCGCCGGATCCGCCGTGGCCGCTGCCCGTGGCGTTGAAACCGGCGCCGCCGTGGCCGCCATTGCCGCCGTTGCCAGCGATGATGCTGCCGTCCGTGCCCGTCGCGCCGGCGCTGGCACCGACACCACCGGCCGCGCCACCGGTGCCGCCGACACCCACGCCGCCCGGGTCGCCGCCGTTGCCGCCCATACCTCCCGGGGTGCTTGCGTCGCGGCCAGCCGCACCGTCGGCGCCGTTACCGGGGGCCCCAGCGTCGCCGCCGGCACCGCCGGCTCCGCCGTTACCGTTGGCACCCGCGGTGCCGAACAAGGCCGATCCCCTACCGCCGGCCCCGCCCATGCCACCGTCGCCGCCATTGCCGCCGGTGCCGCTGTCGCCGCCATCGCCACCGGCCTGGCCCAACCTCGTGGGCTCACCACCGGCCCCGCCGGCTCCGCCGGTCCCGCCGGCCCCGCCGACCCCGCCCTGGCCGCCGTCTCCGCCGGCACCGAACACCAGCCCGCCGTTACCGCCGGCCCCGCCGTTCCCGGCGGTACCGCCGTCGCCGCCAACGCCGCCAGTACCGCCCGCAAAAACCGTAGTGCCCGGAGTGCCCGCGTCGCCGACCGCGCCAGCCGCACCGGCCCCACCGACACCTCCAAACCCGCCGTTGCCGAACAACAGCGCGCTGCCACCCACACCGCCAGCCCCGCCGTTCACGCCCAGGCCACCGACCCCGCCCGCACCGCCGGCCCCACCGTTACCCCACAACCACCCACCGGTGCCGCCTACCCCGCCGGACCCACCACCGATCCCGCCAGCCCCGCCGGTGCCGCCACTGCCCAGCAACCCCGCGGAACCCCCGGCACCGCCGGCCTGCCCGGGCGCACCCGAACCGCCACTGCCGCCATTGCCCCACAAGATTCCGCCGGCCCCACCGGCATCCCCGGTCCCCGCCGCCCCGTTGCTGCCGTCGCCGATGACTGGGCGTCCCAACAGCACGTTTGTGGGGGCGTTGATCACCGCCAGGATGTCGTCCACGAGCGTCTGCAGTGGGGCGCCGTTGGCCGCCTCGGCGGCCGCATACGCGCCCCCTGCGTTATTTAAAGCCTGCACAAATTGAGCATGAAACTCCGTCGCCTGGGCGCTGAGCACCTGATACTGCTGGGCGTGGCTGGAAAACAGCGCCGCGATGGCCGCCGACACCTCATCACCGCCGGCGGCCAACACCCCGGTGGTTGAGGCGGCGGCCGCCGCGTTGGCCGCGCTCAGTGACGAGCCAATGCCAGCCATATCGCCGGTGGCGGCCGCCAACATGTCGAGTTCTGCCAGTACGTACGACATCGCGGCCTCCCGAGGCTCGGTTTGACGCGTGTTTTGATGAGCGTCAAGTTGTGAAGATGCTTATGGGTACCACGATGTGGTCGCATGATTTGGGGTTTTGACCAAACTGCGGCGCCCGCGCCCTTGCGTAATGTCCACCCGAGCCGGATCGCTTCCTGGGCGACGGCGGGCGCAACGCGGTCAGCATCGCCCCAGACTGTGTCAGCCAGCGCCGAGCGTCTGGTTGACGGTTGCGACATCGAGGTCGGGCGCACCAGCGGCCCGCGCGGGCGCGGGCCGCCCGGGATCGCACCATGGCCATAACCGTCGGCCTTCGGCACGGCCAGTACCAGCGCACTGACGGAGTGTTCGGGCATCAGCCGCACGTTGCGCCCAATGGCCGCCAGCTACAGCGACTCGATCCGGGGAGCCAGTTCAGGGGCGATGGAACGAATACTCAGCCATACGGACCGGCCGAAGGTCGAGTTTGCCCGAAATGCCTTGGTCATTGAGGGAAACTGCTCCCTCGACGATTCCGCAGCCCCTGCGACCACACGCTGCGGCTTTTGGGGGAACTCGCGGTGCGTGGCTAGCATCCTCGGCCATGCACAATTTGCGACGACGCGCGGTATTGATCGGTGCCGGGGTTCTGGCGGGCATGGTTGGCGGGCCCGTCATGCGGGCCAAGCCGGCGGGCGCCGAACCGCCCGCAGGCGAGGCGCCCGACCTTGCACTGCTCCGCCGCACCTTCGCGTTGGCCAATGAAGCCAAGGCGAGTGGCAACACCCCGTTCGCTGCCCTGGTCGCGGACGCCGGCGGCAACGTGATCGTTGAACGAGGCAACCAATCGGCGCCTCCCGACGGTGACCCGACGCGACACGCAGAGGTAGTCACCACTGCGGCCGCGTGGCACGTGTTGGGTACCGACGGGATGAATCAAGCCACCCTGTACAGCAGCGCCGAACCGTGCCTGATGTGCGCGGGCGCGGCGTACTGGACGGGCATCGGCAGGATCGTCTATGGCATGTCTGAACATCGACTGCTCGAATTGACCGGCAGCAATCCGGAGAACCCGACCTTTGCGCTCCCCTGTCGCGAGGCTCTTGCACACGGACAGCGTGCAATTACGATCATCGGCCCATTGCTCGAAGATGAAGCAGCACAACCTCATGAGGGCTATTGGCGCTAGGACTCCCGGCCGTCAGCGACGGACCGGGTACCTGACATAGCGGGGCCGGCATACCACGCCACGACCGGGCCCTCGAGCTCCAGGTGTCCGCGGCTCAGTGTCCTCTTTATTCGTCCTCATTCGTCGGCGATCTCCCGCGCCTTGACCATCGCCACTTCGACTCCGTCGACCAAGGTCGTCCTCGACCACGAGGCTTCGCCGGTGAGTCGTGTGTGATCGACTGGTGCGTCGTCGGTTGGGTGTCGCACCAGCGCTAGAGGCGATATCGACGGCGCAACCCCGGTTGGCGGTGTTGAGGGGTCACCCTCTTTGGATCCCGACCGGATCGGCTCCGAGGCCGCCTTCGCCGGCACTGTACGGTGTCGCCCCCCGTCCCGGCCCAGCGCCAAAACCAGTTGCCGTTGCACATGATGATTTCCGGCACCGGGCTCCTAACATACCCGAGAACGGTTGTCTCCCAAAGACATCCGCAGCGCCCGAATCGCTACCTTGCCCGACAGGTATATACGCCCCTCACCAGCACAAACACCGAACGAAAGGAAGGTCCCCACAGCGGCTTCACAACCATAGGAGCATCGGGACAGTTCAACAGTCCGGAGTAATTGACTAGTGCTTGATCAAGCGTCTTGACAGATGTTTGACATCTGTTTGACAGGTATCCACGTCGGGTGTAGCGTCCCAGAGGCTGCTGATCAGGACGCAGCAGAATGGGGAAGGAACCATGAGAGGCAATATCAATACCTTGGCTGCAGCGGCACTGGCGATCGGTCTAGTCGTATCAGCGTGCAGTAGCTCTCCCTCCTCAAGCACCACGGCGACAACCCAAGGGATGATCGACGGTGCAACGACGTCGTCGCAAGCCACGGCATCAACGCCGACGAGCAACGGCGCACAGTTGCAGTCGTTGATCCCCACACCGGCCAAAAGTCAACGCACCGACGGTCCCGATCCCATCGACAATGGCATCCATCTGCACTTTGTCGTCAATGGATCTCCGAGCGAGGTGATGGCCGCGTACAAAACAGCGCTCGAAGGCAAGGGCTGGTCAGTGACTGTGAAGGACTCACATGGCGGCGGCGGAGGTGGCGGGGCAACCTACACCGGGAACAACGCCGGCGCGTACGGCGTGTTCACGGGCGGGGGCTACGGCAGTGTGACCGACATCGATGCCTGCGCGTGGTCATCACAGAGTTCAAGCACTGATTGCGGTCGCCACAGCGGACGGTAACGACGACCAGTTCAGGGAGTATCAAAGTCCCGAGTTTTGGTGACGCCGCGACCCACCAAGCTAAGGCGCGTAACACAGTCAGGCGCCACACGATGATCGATCAGCCGCCGAAAATGCCCGCGCCCGCTGTGGGATAAGGCTGCTGCGCGACGGTTGGCCGAGACGTTCACCGCGGAAAGGTCGGATTCGCTGATCAAAGATGCGGTGAAATCCGGGCCCCCGATCGACCGTGCGGACGGTTTGGCTCAACGAATTGATCAAGGCGGTGCTAGAGCGGGCTCTGAATTCGGGGCTGACGCATCAGCCTGGCTATGAATCGTAGGATCCGGCCGAGCGAGGGTCGGGCAATTCTCGGCAACGGCTCGCCGCCGAAATCCGTTGCCACGGTCAACGGCCCAATCGAGATCAAGGTGCCGCGTGATCGCAACGAATCGTTCCAGCCGGCGATTGTGACGAAGAGGCCCGCCGGCTCAACAACGCCAATTCCGCGGTGTGGTCTCTGTATTCGCACGGCATGACTACCCGCGATGTTGAGGCACACCTCGAGGTGGTGTACGGGGCGAGCGCGTCACGGCGTGGTCCCGTCTTGTCCGTTGGCGCCGGTCTGGCCGCTGTCTCCGGCAACACCGGAGACGCCGGTGAGGCCGACGCCGCCGGGACCGGTGCCCGCACTGCCGCCGGCGCCAAGGCCACCACCGGGACCGCCGGGGCCGCCGAAGCCGCCGTGGCCGCCGCTTTCGCCGGCCCATGGGTCCGTGGCGTTGCCGCCGTCGCCTCCGTTGCCGCCGTCGCCGCCACTACCGCCGTCGCCTCCGTTGCCGCCGTTGCCGCCGCTGCCGGTGGCGGCGTTGCCACCGCGACCACCCGTGCCGCCGGCGGCGCCCCCACCGCCGGGGTGGTCGCTAAAGAAGCTGCCGCCCCCACGGCCGGGGACCACGCCGTCGGCGCCGCGACCGCCGTTGCCGCCAGCGCCACCCGTGCCACCGACCCCAGCGTCGCCCCCGTTGCCGCCATTGCCTGAGCCCAGCGCGTCACCGCCGGCCCCACCGTTGCCGGCGACCCCGCCGTCGCCGCCAACGCCGCCCTTAGCGCCCCGGCCACCCCACACATTCAAGGGCGCGTTCCCGGCGCTGCCACCGTTGCCGCCGTCGCCGCCGTTGCCGGCCACCCCGGCATCTCCGCCGTTACCGCCATTACCTGAACCCAGGGTCGCACCGCCGGCTCCGCCGGTGCCGGCGGCCCCGCCCCTGCCACCGGCGCCGCCGTTGCCGCCATCCACTCCCCTGTCGGCGAGGCCGCTGGTCCCACCGTCGCCACCGCGACCGCCACTGCCGCCGTCGCCGGCGGCCCCGCCCGCACCGCCGTCGCCTGGACCTTGGGCTGCCCCGCCGGCTCCGCCGTTGCCGGCTGCCCCGCCCATGCCGCCGGTCCCGCCGGCACCGCCGAGCCCGGCGGGAGGGGTGAGATGAACTGCGTCGAACCCGGTGTCGCCGCCGATGCCGCCGGTGCCGCCATTCCCACCACTACCGCCATTGCCCGCGGACCCGCCGATGCCGCCGTTGCCTGAACCCCTGGCTTCGCCACCCACTCCGCCGGAACCGGCGGTGCCGCCGTTGCCGCCGCTACCCCCTTTGCCGCCGGTCCCGCCACCCATCAATAGAGGTATGTCGCCATCCGCACCGGTACCACCGCTGCCGCCGGCTCCGCCGTTGCCGGCCAGGCCGCCGGCGCCGCCCTGGCCGCCGTCACCTGACCCCAGGGCCAGGCCGCCGGCCCCGCCAGTGCCGCCATTGCCGCCGGCCCCGCCGTTGCCGCCGGCCCCGCCCGCCGGTGCAGTGAGGTTGTCTTGCAGCGCGAGGCCTGCCTCGCCGCCGGTCCCGCCAGAGCCGCCGTTGCCGGCGCGCCCGCCGGCTCCGCCCTGGCCGCCGTTGCCTAAGCCTGCCGCCGTGCCGCCGGCCCCGCCGGAGCCGCCGCTGCCGCCCATGCCGCCGTTGCCGCCAGATCCGCCAACCTGGTCGGTGGCACCTTTCGCCCCGGTGCCGCCGTTGCCGGCATTGCCGCCGGTGCCGCCGGCGCCGGCATCGCCGGCATTGCCGCCGGTGCCGCCGATGCCGGCCGAGCCGCCGTCACCGGCATTGCCGCCCGCCCCCCCATCGCCGCCGTCGCCGCCGGCGCTGCCCGCGATGGTGGCCGAGCCGCCGTTGCCGGCGTTGCCGCCGTCACCGCCATCACCGCCGTGACCGCCGCTGCCATTGGTGCCGCCGGAGCCGCTGTTGCCGCCGGCCCCACCAGCACCACCGGACCCGCCCGCGAAGCCGTCGGCCCCGGCGGCGCCGCTGCCTGCGGCAGCGTCAGCGGCCACAGGGGTGCCATCGGCGCCATCACCGCCGTGGCCTCCGTTGCCGCCGACGCCGGCGCTGCCGCTGGTGCCGCCGGTCCCGCCGGTACCGGCCGCTCCGCCGGTACCAGCGTTGCCGCCAGCCCCGCCGGCGCCGCCATCGCCGCCGTTGCTGCCCGCGATGGTGCCCGAGCCGCCGTTGCCAGCGTTGCCGCCGGCCCCGCCATCACCGCCGTGACCGCCAGTGCCGTTGATACCCCCGGAGCCGCTGTTGCCGCCGGCCCCACCAGCACCACCGGACCCGCCGGCGTAGCCGTCGTGGCCGTCGGCGCCGCTGCCTGCCGCGGCGCTCGGGGCTACGGGGGTGGCGTCGGCGCCATCACCGCCATCGCCGCCGTTGCCGGCCGTGCCGGCGCTGCCTGCGTTGCCTCCGGTGCCGCCGGTGCCGGCCGCACCACCCGCGCCGGCGTTGCCGCCGGCCCCGCCATCACCGCCGGACCCGCCGTTGCTGCCCGCGACGGTGGCTGAGCCGCCGTCGCCGGCATCGCCGCCGTCGCCGGCATTACCGCCGTGGCCGCCGGTGCCGTTGGTGCCGCCGGCGCCGCTGTTGCCGCCGGCCCCGCCATCGCCGCCGGACCCGCCGGCGTAGCCGTCGTGGCCGTCGGCGCCGCTGCCTGCCGCGGCGCTCGGGGCTACGGGGGTGCCATCGGCGCCATCACCGCCGTGGCCGCCGGCCCCGCCGGTGCCGGCGGCGCCTGCCTTGCCTCCGGTGCCGCCTTTTCCGGCCGCACCACCGGCACCGGCGTTGCCGCCGGCCCCGCCATCACCGCCACCGCCGCCGTCGCTGCCCAGGATTTGGGCCGACCCGCCGGTACCGCCGTTGCCGCCGGCGCCGCCCTGGCCGCCTTTGCCGCCGTCGCCATTGATACCACCGACGGCGCTGCCGCCCTGACCGCCCTGGCCACCCTTACCGCCAACACCGCCCGTCTGACCGTCGGCGCCGCTGAACAGGCCGCCGTTGGCGCCTTTGGCGCCGGCGGCGCCGGTGCCGCCGGTGCCTCCGGTGCCGCCGGTGCCGGTGCTGCCCGCCGCGCCCCCGGTGCCCCCGGTCCCGGCAGCACCACCGGTCCCGGCGGCCCCGCCCTTGCCGCCCACGCCGCCATTACCGCCGTCGAATGTGCCGGTGCCGCCGGTGCCGCCCTGGCCGCCCATACCGCCCTGCCCGCCGAGCCCGCCTGCCCCGTTGATGCCGCCGGCGCCGGTGTTGCCGCCTTGGCCACCCTGGCCGCCTTGGCCGCCGGCGAAGCCGGTTCCGCCGGTGCCGCCGGTAAACCCGCCACTGCTGCCGGTGCTACCGATCATCCCGGCGCCACCCTGGCCGCCTTGGCCGCCGGTGCCGCCGGTGCCGGCATCACCGGTAGCACCCGTGGCGCCGCCGATACCGCCGCTGCCCGCCGCGCCGCCGGCCCCACCGGCCCCGGCGGTTCCACCGGTGCCGCCTTTTCCGCCGACGCCGCCGATACCGCTGCCGGTGGTGCCGGATCCGCCGGTCCCACCGGTGCCGCCCTGGCCGCCGACCCCGCCGGCTCCGCCAGTGCCGTTGATACCGGTTGCGCCGGTGGTGCCACCCTGCCCCCCTTGTCCGCCCTGGCCGCCAGCGAAGCCGGTGTTTCCGGTTGCGCCGGTGCCCGCGGCGGCGTCGGCGCCGGTGCTGCCAGCACCGCCGGTGCCGCCAGTGCCGCCGGTGCCGCCGGTGCCCGCGTTGCCGGTGGTGCCGCCGATACCGCCGGTGCCTGCGGCACCGCCGGTGCCGGCTTCGCCGCCGGTGCCGCCGGTGCCGCCCTGACCGCCGACGCTGCCGGCCAGGGTGCCCGATCCGCCGGCACCGCCGGTGCCGCCCACACCGCCGGTGCCACCGGCACCGCCGGAGCCGTTGATGCCGCCCGTGGTGGCGTTGCCGCCTTGACCGCCGGACCCGGCGGTGCCGCCTTTACCGCCAGCGAAGCCGGTGGCGGCGCTGTTAGCCGCGGCATTGCTGCCGGTGCCGCCGGTACCGCCTTGCCCGCCGGTGCCGCCGGTGCCCGCGGTACCCGCGGTCCCTGCGGTGCCGCCGGTACCTGCAGCCCCGCCGGCGGCGCCTTGGCCACCGCTACCGCCGGTGCCGCCTTGGCCGCCAACGCTGCCTGCCAGGGTGCCCGACCCGCCGGTGCCACCCTTACCACCCACGCCGCCGTCGCCGCCGGCACCGCCGGAGCCGGCGATGGCACCCGCGGTGGCGTTACCGCCGGCGCCGCCGACGCCAGCTTGGCCGCCCGCGCCGCCAGCAAAGCCCGTGGCGGCGCTGTTGGCGGCGGCGTTGCTGCCGGTACCGCCGGTACCGCCGTCGCCGCCTTGGCCGCCGTTGCCCGCATTGCCAGCGGTACCGCCGACACCACCGGTACCGGCCGCCCCGCCGGCCCCGCCCTTGCCGCCGCCACCACCGCCGCCGCCGGTGCCCCCGACGCTGCCCGCGAGGGTGCCCGACCCCCCGCGACCACCTGTTCCGCCGGCCCCGCCGTCGCCGCCGGCCCCGCCGTCACCGTTGATGCCGCCGACCGCGGAGCCGCCGTTGCCGCCGTTGCCGCCGGTGCCGCCCTCGCCGCCAAACCCGCCGATCTGGCCGGTGTTGGCGGCGGCGTCGCTGCCCACGAAACCGGCACCGCCGGTGCCGCCCTTGCCGCCGGTGCCGCCGGTCCCCGTGCTGCCCGCCGTGCCGCCGCTGCCACCGGTGCCGGCCGCACCGCCGGCGCCGGCGGCCCCACCGGTACCGCCCACGCCGCCTTTGCCGGGGAAGAGTTGGAAGGTACCGGTGCCGCCGGTACCGCCCTGGCCGCCGACGCCGCCCTCCCCGCCGCGCCCGCCAGAGCCGTTGATACCGGTCGCGCCGGTGGTTCCGCCCTGCCCACCCTGGCCGCCGGCGCCGCCGGCGAACCCGGCGCCGCCGGTGCCGCCGGTCGTGCCGGTAGTGCCGCTGTTGCCGGCACCCCCGGTACCGCCCTGGCCGCCGGTGCCGCCGGTCCCGGCGTTGCCGGTGGTGCCCGCTTGGCCGCCGGTGCCGCCGCTGCCCGCGGCCCCGCCGGCCCCGCCGGCCCCGGCAGCACCGCCTTGACCTCCGGTCCCGCCGACACCGCCGTCGCCGCTGCCGGTAGTGCCAGACCCGCCAACACCGCCGGTGCCGCCGCTACCGCCTTGGCCGCCGGACCCGCCGGCGCCATTGATACCGCCGGTCCCGGTGTCACCGCCCTGACCGCCCTGGCCACCAGCACCGCCGGCGAACCCGGTGCCACCGACGGCACCCGAACCCGCCGAGCCGTCGGCCCCGGACCCGCCGGCACCGCCTTGGCCGCCGGTGCCGCCGGTGCCGCCGATCCCGGCGTTGCCCGCAGTACCGGTGGTGCCCCCTTGGCCGCCGCTGCCCGCCAGACCACCAGCCCCGCCCGCGCCCGCGGTGCCACCCTGGCCGCCGGTGCCGCCGGCGCCGCCCACACCCGTGGTGCTATCCGCCCCCGAACCACCGGTCCCGCCGGTCCCGCCGTGACCCCCGACCCCGCCGGCCCCGCCGGCCCCGTTGACACCACCGGCTCCGCTGTTGCCGCCCTGACCGCCCTGCCCACCAGCACCGCCGGCGAACCCGGTGCCACCGACGGCACCCGAACCCGCCGAGCCGTCGGCCCCGGACCCGCCGGCACCGCCGGCACCACCCGTGCCGCCCGTGCCGCCGATCCCGGCGCTACCCGCAGTACCGGTGGTGCCCCCGGTGCCGCCGCTGCCCGCCACACCACCAGCACCGCCGGCCCCGGCGGTGCCGCCCTGGCCGCCGGTGCCGCCGTCGCCGCCCATACCCGTGGTGCTATCCGCCCCCGAACCGCCGGCACCACCGGTACCGCCTTTGCCGCCGACGCCGCCGGCGCCGCCAGCGCCGTTGATACCACCGGCCCCGGTGTTGCCGCCCTGACCGCCCTGGCCACCAGCACCGCCGGCGAACCCGGTACCACCGATGGCACCCGAACCCGCGGCGGCGTCGGCGCCGTCTGAGCCTGTTCCGCCGGCACCGCCTTGGCCGCCGGTGCCGCCAGTCCCGGCGTTGCCGGTTGCACCTGTGGTGCCGCCGGTGCCGCCGCTACCCGCCGCACCGCCGGCCCCGCCGGCACCGGCGGTTCCGCCGGTGCCGCCCTGGCCGCCGTAGCCGCCGGTGGTGTCCCAACCAGGGACGCTGTCCGCCCCTGAACCGCCGGCCCCACCGGTACCGCCTTTGCCGCCGACGCCGCCGGCCCCGCCGGCGCCGTTGATACCACCGGCCCCGCTATCGCCGCCCTGACCGCCCTGGCCACCAGCACCGCCGGCAAACCCGGTATCACCGATGGCACCCGAACCCGCGAGAGCGTCGGCGCCCGTCGCGCCGCCCCCGCCGGCGCCACCCGTGCCGCCGGTGCCGCCGGTGCCGGCGTTGCCGGTGGTGCCCGCTTGGCCGCCGGTGCCGCCGCTGCCGGCCGCCCCACCAGCCCCGCCCGCACCCGCGCTGCCACCCGTGCCCCCGGTACCGCCGTCAGCGCCGACACCGGTCGAGCTGTCCGCCCCCGAACCACCGGTCCCACCGGTACCGCCGTGGCCACCTTGGCCACCGGCGCCGCCGGTGCCGTTGATGCCGCCGGCCCAGGTGTTGCCGCCGGTGCCGCCTTGGCCGCCGGTGCCGCCGGCGAACCCGGTGCCACCGACGGCGCCCGAACCCGCCGCGGCGTCAGTGCCGTCTGCGCCTGCTCCGCCGGCCCCACCCGTACCGCCGGTGCCACCGATGCCGGCATCACCGGTTGCACCTGTGGTGCCGCCGGTGCCGCCGCTGCCCGCCACACCACCAGCCCCGCCCGCCCCCGCGCTGCCACCCTGACCGCCGGTGCCACCGACGCCGCCCACACCGGTGGAGCTGTCCGCCCCCGAACCACCGGTCCCACCGGTCCCGCCGTGACCCCCGACCCCGCCGGCCCCGCCGGCCCCGTTGACACCACCGAACCCGGTATTGCCGCCCTGACCGCCCTGCCCACCAGCACCGCCAGCGAACCCGATGCCACCGACGGCACCCGAACCCGCCGCGGCCTCGGCCCCGCTCGCGCCGCCCCCGCCGACACCACCCGTGCCACCCTGGCCGCCCGTCCCGGCGCTGCCCGCAGCGCCGATGGTGCCCCCGGTGCCGCCACTGCCCGCCACACCACCAGCCCCGCCCGCCCCCGCGCTGCCACCCTGGCCGCCGGTGCCGCCGACGCCACCCACACCCGTGGTGCTATCCGCCCCCGAACCACCGGTCCCGCCCGTACCGCCGTGACCCCCGACCCCGCCGGCCCCGCCGGCCCCGTTGACACCACCGAACCCGGTATTGCCGCCCTGACCGCCCTGACCACCAGCACCGCCAGCGAACCCGGTACCACCGGTCGCACCCGAACCCGCCGCGGCCTCGGCCCCGCTCGCGCCGCCCCCGCCGGCGCCGCCTTGGCCACCGGTGCCACCGATCCCGGCGTTGCCGGCAGCGCCGGTGGTGCCCCCTTGGCCGCCTTGGCCCGCCGCGCCACCAGCCCCGCCCGCCCCCGCGGTGCCCCCCTGGCCGCCGGTGCCGCCGACGCCACCCACACCCGTGGTGCTATCCGCCCCCGAACCACCGGTCCCGCCCGTACCGCCGTGACCCCCGACCCCGCCGGCGCCACCGGCGCCGTTGATACCACCGGCCCCGCTGTTGCCGCCCTGACCGCCCTGACCACCAGCACCGCCGGCGAACCCGGTGCCACCCTCGGCACCGGAACCCGCCGCGGCCTCGGCCCCACTCGCGCCGCCCCCGCCGGCACCGCCTTGGCCACCGGTGCCACCGATCCCGGCGTTGCCGGTCGCACCTGTAGTGCCGCCGGTGCCTCCGCTGCCCGCCACACCACCAGCACCGCCGGCCCCCGCGGTGCCGCCCTGGCCGCCGGTGCCGCCGTCGGCGCCCACACCGGTGAGGCTGTCCGCCCCCGAACCACCGGTCCCACCGGTACCGCCGTGACCACCGACCCCGCCGGCGCCACCGCCGCCGTTGACACCACCGGCCCCACTGTTGCCGCCCTGACCGCCCTGACCGCCCTGGCCGCCGATACCGCCGGCGCCGCCGGCCCCAGCATTAACCCCACCAACACCACTGGCCCCAGCCACGCCGTCGCCGCCATCACCACCGGCCCCACCAGCGCCACCAGCCCCGGCATTGCCGCCACTGCCGGAGATCGCGCCGCCCAAACCACCATTGCCGCCAGCGCCACCGGCACCGCCCGCACCGCCGTCAAACCCGGAATCACCCGGATTGACACCATTCGGGCCATTAAAGCCGAACGCCCCATTGCCGCCAGCCCCACCGGCGCCGCCGTTGCCATAACTGCCACCGTTGCCACCCGCGCCGCCGTTACCCCCGTTAGCGCCTGCGGTGGTGGCGTCAAACCCATCCCCACCGCTGCCGCCGTTGCCGGCCGTCCCGGTGGGTGTTGCGCCGGCCGCGCCGGCGGCGCCGGCACGCGAGCCCGAACCACCCAGACCCCCGGCACCACCGGCGCCGGCGTTACCGCCGTTGCCGCCGGCACCACCGTCGGGGTTGGCGGCGGTGCCAGCCGCACCGGCTCCACCGTCACCGGCCGTGCCACCCATGCCGCCCTGACCTCCCGCCCCGCCGGCGCCGCTGAAGCTCAGCAGTTGTCCAGCGCCGCCGGCCCCGCCCTGGCCGCCGGCCCCGCCCTGGCCGCCGTCTCCACCGGAGCCGCCGATGCCTGCCAAACCAGCAAGAGTGCCGTCGAAGCCGGTGCCGCCGGTGCCGCCGACTCCACCGGCCCCGCCAAGACCACCCTGGCCCCCGACGCCCAAGAGCAGCGCTCCCGCGCCTCCGACGCCTCCGGCGCCGCCGGTGCCGCCGGTGCCGCCGGTGTCACCGATTGTGCCGTTGCTGCCGGCCCCGCCAGCTCCGCCGTTACCTCCGGTCCCGCCGCCGGCCAACAATCCCCCGGCGCCGCCGGCACCACCGTTACCGCCCGTCCCGCCGGTGATGCCGCCAGGGAGGATGTCGTAACCGGCCCCGCCAGCTCCACCGCTCCCGCCGGCGCCGAACAGCAATTCGGCGCGCCCACCCATCCCGCCGGCACCGCCACCGAACCCGCCGGCCCCGCCGTCACCGCCGCCGCCCCACACCCATCCACCGGCCCCTCCAGACCCGCCAGTCCCGCCGGTGCCGCCGGCCACCCCGGCCCCGCCGGTTCCGCCAATGCCACCTTTGCCGAACAACAAGCCGCCAGCTCCGCCGCCCCCGCCCGTGCCGCCACCAACCCCACCGGCCCCACCAGCGCCGCCGCGGCCCCACAACCCCGCAGAGCCGCCCGCCCCGCCGGCCTGACCCGCCGCCCCAGCAGCACCGTTGCCGCCGTTGCCAATCAGCAGCCCACCATCCCCACCGGCTCCACCGGGAGTGCTCGCGTTAGCGCCATCACCGATAATCGGACGACCAAACAACGCCATTGTGGGCGCATTGATCGCGCCCAAGACATTCTGCTCGGCATTAGCCACCTCAGCTGCCAGGTACGAACCCGCCCCGGCATCCAGCGTGTGCACGAAGTGCTGATGGAAATTCGCCGCCTGCGCACTGATCGCCTGATACTGCTGGCCGTGCTCAGAGAACAACGCCGTAATCGCCGCTGACACCGCATCAGCAGCCGCCGGTGCCATTCCCGTCGTCGCCGATGCTGCCGCCGCATTAGCCGCACTCACCGCCGAACCGATAGACGCCAAGTCCCGCACGGCCGCTGAGATCAAGTCCGGTGAGACCACCACGTACGACATCGATTACCCCTATCTCACGGCGAGAGCACAGCTGTCGCAGCCACCATCGGAAACAGAATTTGACAAATGTTTGACATTCGTCGGTTCAAGCGTCAAGGGTATCGGCGGGTGGCTAGTAACGTCTGGGGTTTTCGCAAATCGCGCGGAAACCGAGCACCTGTTCCTAAGATGAACGCCCGCGAAGAACGTGGTGCCCGCAAAAGTTCGGGCGTCGCCGCCCTGTGACCGGGGTTGGCAGGGTTCGTCGAGCCCGGTTCAATCTGCTGGAATACGCGCGTGGCACGGGCGTGAAGAAATCCGGAAGCACATCGGCGTCGGCCGCAACGTGTTAACCGCCTCCGGTCGCTACGGCCGCCCATCGATTCAGTCGGTGTCCAACGGCAGCCCGCCGGCGCCACCGCCCGGTGACGCCAACCCCATCAACCGAGTTCGCCTCGCGGCGTTGGCTGTGCTTGGTGCCGAGCCGACGCCGACAAAAACCTTTGCAGCGTCCCAAGAAAGTTGTTGAGATCGCGCAATATTCACGCGAGTCAGCCCGGTTGGCGAGCCCGGCCGTGGGCGCCAGAGGCGCCGTTTGCCACCGGGGACACCGTTGACATTGCCCGTTCCGCCAGGGCCATATTTTGACAGATGTCGCAACTACCAGGGAAAAGGCGCGTCAATTTATGTTTGGCGTGGCGTCGAACCTAGCAATTACCTCATGCACGACACGGCTGCGCTGGTTACCGGGAGGGCCACAGCGCGTTGAGCCACATCTGCTCGAGCACCCGCACTCGGCGGGCCAGCTCATCGTCGCGGCCGACAAAAAGCGGGTCACCGGTAAGCATCAGCGCGGTGTAGGCCGTCAAAGAGCGAATCAGCACAGGGAGATCCTCACTGATGGGGTGCGCGGTCCCGGCACTCACCTCGGCCTCGACAAGCCCCACAAGCTGGGACACGACTCCATCAAACAGCTGTTCGAGAATGTCCCAGAGCTCACGGTCGCTGTGCCGGGCCGAATTACAGGCCGTCATGACGGGATGATTGTGTGCGTAGACCAGGGCGACAGCGCCGACCATCCGCTTGGTGAACTCCTCGGGCGACTCACCTGGCTGACGGGAAGCGAAATACTGCGTGAGCTCCGTGAGATCCGCAGCTGCCTCGGCCATGATCTGGGTTAGCACCGAGAACTTCGATTCGAAGTAAAAGTAGAATCCAGATCGGGTCACTCCGGCTCGGTCAGTGATCGTGGTGACCGACAGCTCCGCAAAGGGCACCTCGGCCAGTAGTTCACGAACCGCCTGCAAAATCGCCTGCCGCTGTTTGTCCCCACGCCGTTTTGAAGTTGGCAGGACATAATTCCGAGGAGCAGCCTCGCGGGCGTCGTCCGGTCTCTCCACGCTATGACTTTGCACCATAGCGGGCCAAAAACAAATTTGACAGGAGTCAAAGTTCAACACTGAAAATGGATTTAAGTACTCGCGTTGGCTGTAAACGCCTTCTTCGAAATCGGGCTGGCCAATCTGCAGGCCGAGGACAGTGCAGTCCTGCTGGATGGCCACTGCCAGGTGAGCGCGATTCGGAGTTGCGCGCCCGTCCCGAACCGGCGGAATGGGTTCAGCACCGTTGCCGGATCGCGCGCACCGGTTTAGTCGTCAGTTGACCGGAGTGCCCGGACGGCTGTGGCAGCGACCTATGAATGCCCGTGTGAGCAGGGCGGAAAAGTTGAAGCGGCCAGTTGTGTGGGTTCCGCTTGTGGTGGTCATCGCGTTGGCGGTGGGGCTATCGGGACGTATCTCGTGCTCAACGGCGACAAAACACACGGGGCCGCAAAGGGCGCCGTCACCACCACGACTCAGCCCGTACAGCGGCAAGTCATCGGGCGTGGGACTATCACTGCCTCGGTGATTGAATCGTCGTGGCCGGTGGAGGTTGCCGCCGACGCGCGCGGAGTCGCGCGGCACGGGTGCTAGAGCTAAGCCCAGCGGTGTGAGTGAGCGCCCAGCGTTGTCCGGCGACAAGCGGCGACACCAGCATCAGACACTGGTACCGCCCTTCCCGTCCTTGCCTTCCAGACCGGGGCCGCCACCGGGTGGCATGCCGGCCCCAGCGACGCCGCGGGTACCGCCCGACCCGCCGGCCGCGCCGGTGCCGTTACCGCCGTTGCCGCCGTCGCCGCCGTCGCCGCCGTTGCCACCCCTGCCGCTGCCGCTGGCCAGACCGCCGGTTCCGCCGCCGCCGCCATCGCCTCCGGCCCCGCCCTTCCCGCCGGCGCCGGTGCTAGGGTGCGCGCCGCCGTTGCCGCCGAGCCCGCCGTTGCCGCCGTGGCCGCCGGTGCCGCCGTTGCCGGTGCCCCTACCACTGCCACCTTGGCCGCCCCACCCACCGGCGCCAGCAGCGCCGCCGGCGCCACCGTTGCCGCCGCTACCGCCGGTGCCGCCACCGCCGCCGGTCCCGCCGATGCCACCGGAGCCACCGTTGAAGTTGGTGGCACCGGCGCCGCCGGCGCCGCCATGGCCGGCCGCGCCGCCATGGCCGCCGGCCCCGCCGGTACCCGGCCTCCCGTCGCCGGAGCCGGCGGCTCCGCCGTTACCGGCTTGGCCGCCGTTGCCGCCGGCGCCGCCATGGCCCCCGATACTTCCGACGCCCTCGACACCGTGGCCGCCCCAGCCGCCCGCCCCGCCGTTGCCGCCGGCCCCGCCGTTGCCGTTGGCTCCAGCGGATGCGGAGCCGCCGCCGGGATGGCCGCCGGCGCCGCCGCTGCCGCCGTGACCACCGGTGCCGCCGCTGCCGCCGTTCTGGCCGGTGCTGTCCGAGCCGGCGGCACCTTTGCCGCCGGTGCCGCCGACACCGCCGTTTCCGCCGCTGCCGGGCTGGCCGCCCGGGCCGTCGCCGGCGTTGCTGCCCTTGCCGCCGTTCCCGGCGTTGCCGCCGCTGCCGCCGTTGTGACCGGTGCCGGTCAAGCCGTCGGCGCCGTTTCCACCGTTGCCGCCGACGCCACCGGCGCCGCCGTTGCCACTGCTGCCGTTGTGGCCATAGGGGATCTGCGTGCCGCCGCGGTCGCCGCCGGCGCCGCCGTTGCCGCCGTTGCCGCCGGTTCCGCCGGCGCCGGCGCCATTCCCGGTGTCGGGGGTGCCCGAGCTGCCGTTGCCGCCGGTCCCGCCGGTCCCGCCGTTGCCGCCGTTGCCGTTATTGCCGTCTCGTATGAAGCCGCTGCCGGCGTCGCCGCCGTCACCAGCCCCGCCGCCGTCGCC
This sequence comes from Mycobacterium riyadhense, assembly GCF_963853645.1. NCBI lineage: Bacteria > Bacillati > Actinomycetota > Actinomycetes > Mycobacteriales > Mycobacteriaceae > Mycobacterium > Mycobacterium riyadhense. Next base: position 4,939,110 of record NZ_OY970456.1, read on the forward strand.
ACCATTGCCGCCGATGAACCCGGTGCCGCCGTTGCCGCCGGCACCGCCGTCGCCAGCGCGCCCGCCGTCGCCGGCGAGGCCATACCTCGAACTACCGCCGGTACCACCCCAGCCGCCGTCGCCGCCCGTGCCGCCGCCGCCACCGGTTCCACCGATGCCACCGGTACCGGCGTCACCACCGGCACCGCCGTGACCACCGTGGCCGGCATTGCCGCCGTTGCCGCCGAGGGCGTCGCCGTGGGTCCCGTTGCCGCCGCTGCCGCCGCGGCCGCCGGCCCCGCCGCCCCCGCCGTTGCCGTCGGTTCCGCCGTTGCCGCCGGTGCCGGCGTTGCCCCCATTACCGCCGCGGCCGCCGGTGCCGCCGGTGCCGCCGACATCGCCGGTGCCGCCGCCGTTGCCGCCGTTGCCGCCTAACCCGCCGTGGCCGCCGGCCCCGCCGTTGCCGTTGGTTCCGCCGGCTGCCGCGTTGCCGCCGCCGCCGCCGTTGCCGCCGGCCCCAGCGTTGCCGCCGTTGGCGCCGCCGCCCTTGCCGTTGTGACCGCTGCCAGCGTTGCCGCCGGCACCGCCGTTGCCGCCGTGGCCGGCGGTCCCGGCCGTGCCGACAGTGCCGGTGGCCCCGCCCGCGCCGCCGTTACCGCCGTTACCACCGGGACCGCCGCCTCCGGCGCCCCCGCCGGTGTCCGGGACCCCCGAACCGCCATTACCGCCGTTGCCGCCCTGACCACCGGCCCCGCCGTTGCCGCGGGTGCCGGCCGCGCTGCCGGCGCTGCCACCTGCGCCGCCGGTACCGCCGTTGCCGCCTTGGCCGCCCGCGGTACCGGTGTCGGCATTGCCGCTCAAGCCTTGGCCGCCGCTACCACCGGCGCCGCCCGTACCGCCACTGCCCACGGTGCCGCCACTGCCGACCGAGCCAGCCGCACCACCGGTGCCGCCGTTGCCGCCGTTACCACCGCTACCGCCGTCCTGGCTGGCGGTGGAGCCCGCATGTCCGTTGCCGCCGGTACCGCCGGCGCCCCCGGCTCCGCCGTTGCCGCTGGTCCCCGAGGCTCCGCCGGCACTACCACCGGTGCCGCCGGTACCGCCCGCACCGGCGTTGCCGCCGGCGGTAAGGACTGGGCCGCCGTCCACGCCGATCCCGCCGGCCCCGCCGGCGCCCCCGTTGCCGCCATTGCCCACCGCGGCACCTTCGCCGACCGAGGCCGCACTGCCGCCGGTGCCGCCAGCCCCGCCAGCCCCGCCGTCCCCCGCGAGGGTCGGGATCCCCGCGCTGCCGCCCCTGCCGCCCTGGCCGCCGGCCCCGCCATTGCCGCTGACACCGGCGGTGCCGCCGGCGCCGCCAGCGCTGCCACCGATGCCGCCGGTGCCGCCCGTGCCGCCTTTACCGCCAACGTGACCGGAGCCGAGTCTGCCGTCGGCGCCCTGCCCGCCGTGACCACCGACACCGGCGTTACCGCCATTACCCACGAGTCCGCCTGTGCCGACCGCGCCGGCCGCCCCGCCGTTACCCCCGTTACCGCCGTTCCCAGCATTGCCGCCGTGGCCGGCGCCTGCACCGGTGTCGGCGACACCCGATGCGCCGTTACCGCCTGTACCGCCCGCACCGCCGGCTCCGCCATTGCCGCTGGTCCCCGTGGCGCCGCCGGCGCTACCCCCGGTGCCGCCGGCGCCGCCCACACCGCCGTTACCTCCGGCGTGACCGCTACCGGCGTTGCCGTCGGCACCCTGTCCGCCGTGACCACCGACACCGGCGTTACCGCCATTACCCACGAGTCCGCCTGTGCCGACCGCGCCGGCCGCCCCGCCGTTACCCCCGTTACCGCCGTTACCGCCACCGCCGCCGTTACCGGAGCCGACTACACCCGATGCGCCGTTACCGCCAGTGCCGCCGTGACCACCGGCCCCGCCATTGCCGCTGGTCCCCGTGGCGCCGCCGGCGCTACCCCCGGTGCCACCGGCGCCGCCAGTCCCGCCGTTGCCGCCGGCCACGCCGGTGCCCGCCTTGCCATCAATGCCGGCGCCACCAGCGCCGCCGGCGCCGCCGTTGCCGCCGTTGCCCACGGCGCTACCGTTGCCCACCGCGGCCCCGATGCCGCCGGCGCCACCGTTACCCCCGGCACCGCCGGCCCCAGCGCCGGCCGGGGCTCCGCCCGGCACGCTGCCACCCATGCCGCCGGTCCCGCCGGCCCCGCCGTTACCACTGATACCGGCGGTACCGCCGGCGCCACCGGCGCTACCACCCTGCCCGCCGTTACCGCCCGCCCCGCCTTGACCGCCGACGTGACCGGTGGCCGCCTTGCCGTCAGCGCCCGCGCCGCCGACGCCACCTGCGCCGGCAGCCCCACCGCTGCCCACCGTGCCACCGCTGCCGACCGCGCCGGCCGCCCCACCGCTACCGCCGTTGCCGCCGAGGCCCCCGTTACCGCCGTTACCGGCGCCGCTGCCGGTGTCGGTGACACCCGAACCGCCGTTGCCGCCGGTCCCGCCGGCGCCGCCGGCCCCGCCGCCGCCGCTAGTCCCTAAGTCGCCCCCGGCGCTACCACCCGTGCCGCCGCTCCCGCCGAGACCACCTCGACCGCCAGCGTGACCGCTGCCGGTCGCGGCGTCGGCGCCCGCGCCGCCACGACCGCCGTCGCCCGCGGCCCCGCCATTGCCCACCGTGCCACCGCTGCCGACCGCGCCGGCCGCCCCACCGCTACCGCCGTTGCCGCCGAGGCCCCCGTTACCGCCGTTACCGGCGCCGCTGCCGGTGTCGGTGACACCCGAACCGCCGTTGCCGCCGTTGCCGCCGCGACCACCGGCCCCGCCGCTGCCATTAGTTCCTGCGGCGCCCCCGGCGCTACCCCCCGTGCCACCTGCACCACCCACACCGCCGTCACCGCCGGCCACACCGGAATGGGTGTTTCCGTCGATGCCGGCGCCACCGGCACCGCCGGCCCCCGCGTTGCCGCCGTTGCCCACCGTCGCACCCATGCCGACTGTTGCCGCGATACCGCCGGCGCCGCCGTTACCGCCGGCCCCGCCGGCCCCCGCACCGCCCGGCGCCGCGCCGGTCCCACCCACCCCACCCGCGCCGCCATCACCGCCGTTGCCGCTAATGCCCGCGGCAGCGGCCGCGCCGCCGGCGCTACCACCCGTGCCGCCGCTACCGCCGAGGCCACCTCGACCGCCGGCGTGACCGCTGCCCACCGCGGCGTCGGCGCCCCGGCCGCCGTTGCCACCGTCACCGGCGCCACCACCATTGCCCACGCTGCCACCGCTGCCGACCGCCCCGGCCGCCCCGCCGCTACCGCCGTTGCCAGCATCACCGCCAGCACCGCCGTTGCCGGCGCCGCTGCCGGTGTCGGTGACACCCGACCCACCGCTGCCGCCGTTGCCGCCGTGACCACCGGCGCCGCCGCCGCCGCTGGTCCCCGCGGCACCCCCGGCGCTACCCCCGATGCCGCCCGCGCCACCCACACCGCCGTTGCCGCCTACCACACCGGTACCGGCCGCGCCGTCCGCGCCGTTACCGCCGGCACCACCATTGCCCGCGTTGCCGCCGCTGCCCACAACGCCCGCCGCCCCAGGCCCGCCGCCGGCCGCCCCGCCGGTGCCGCCGTTACCGCCATCGCCGCCACTGCCGCCGTCGTGACTATTGCCGACCCCCGCAGCGCCATTACCGCCACTGCCGCCATGACCACCCCGTCCACCGGCGCCGTTGCTGCCGCCAGAGCCGGCCGAGCCACCGGCGCCGCCCGCACCGCCGTCGCCACCGTTGAAACCCGTGCCGCCAGCAGTGACGGCGTTGCCGCCGGTCCCACCATCACCCCCGGCACCACCTTTACCGCCAACGCCCGCACCACCCGCGACGCCCGCCGCACCCGCACCACCGCCAGCCGCCCCACCCGCACCTGCATGTCCGCCGTTACCACCCGCACCGCCGTCGTTACCGTTGCCGCCCACACCCACGGCACCATGACTCCCTGCGCCACCGGTACCGCCCGCGCCGCCAGCGCCCCCGTCAAAGCCGCCGCCCCCAGCCGCGGCGGCGTTGTCGCCGGCCCCGCCCGCACCCCCAGGTCCGCCGCTACCACCCACACCCGCCGCTCCGGCGGCCCCCGCCCTGCCGAAGAAGTTGAACAGGCCCGTGGAGCTGCCCCCGGCCCCCGCGCTCCCGGCAACACCACCGGCCCCGCCGGTGCCTCCGTCCGCTCCGGCCATGCCCGCGCCCAGCCCGCTGCCGCCGGCCCCGCCGGCGCCGCCGGCCCCGCCAACGCCGCCGGCCCCGCCGGTCCCGCCGGTCCCGCCCAGCCACGCTTGATTGGCCCCGCCCGTCCCGCCGTCCCCGCCGTGGCCGCCGACCGCGCCCGGCGCACCGGCCACCCCGACTGCCGTACCCGAAACGCCACCGACCCCCGCTCCGCCGCCACCGCCGGCCCCACCGACACCGCCGGCACCCCAGAGCGACAACAGCTGCCGGTTAGCCCCGCCGGGCCCGCCAGCTCCGCCGTTACCCCCAACGCTGCCGCCACCGCCTGCTCCACCGGCCCCGCCGTTACCGCCGCCAATCAGCCCATTGGCTCCACCGGCCCCGCCGTTGCCGCCGACCCCACCGGCCGTGGTGGCATTCCCGCCGGCCCCACCGGCACCGCCGTGACCCCACAACCCCGCCGACCCGCCAGCCCCACCCGCGCCGCCGTTGGCGCCGTTGCCGCCAGACCCGCCGTTGCCGCCGTTGCCGATCAGCCACCCGCCGTCACCACCAGCCTGCCCGGTGCCCGGCGCGCCATCAGCGCCGTTACCGAACAACGGGCGGCCGGTCAGGTCCTGCACCGGATGAAAGTGCGCCACGGCGGCCAATAGGTCCTGGCCTTGGCCTGCAGCGGCCAGCGGCAGCACATTAGCCGCCTCGGCCGCCGCATACGTCCCCGCACCGGTGTTCAACGCCTGGACAAACCGGGCGTGGAACGACACCGCCTGCGCCTGCACCGACTGAAAGTCCTGACCGAACGTGCCGAACAACGCCGCGATCGCCGCCGACACCTCGTCCCCTGCTGCAGGTAGCAGTTGTGTTGTCGAGGTCGCCACCGCCGTACCGGCCGCTTCGATGGCCGATCCGATACCGGTCAATTGCTCCGCTGCGGCCGCGATTGCCTCAGATGCTGCGATCACGTAGGACATGTGCATCTCCGGGAACAGGCAACCAGACGGGACCCGAGCGACAATATGGTCATATCGACAACGGGCATCTCGACAATATAAGCATATTGTCGAGATTGCGGGGTGATTGGGGATTGTTCAGGACGCGTCTGGGAGTGATCGCGGCAGTCGACATCGTCGGCGTTAGAAATCCACGCACCTTGATGGTGAGGTGTCTAAGCTAGCTGGGTGATGCCCACTGACGTGGGGACTTCGAGTCCGGACGACGGAGACAAACCGGCAAGCATCCAGCGGATCCGCGACGCAGCCCTGGTGTTCTTGGCCGCCCGGGGCGCCGAAACCACATCGCTGCGGATGGTTGCCGACGCGGCGGGGGTGTCAATTGGGTTGGTTCAGCATCACTTCGGCACCAAGGCCAACCTCATCGAGGCGGTGAACGATCATGTGCTGACCGTGCTCAGCGAGACGCTGGCTACCCCCTTGGTGAGGGAGCCAGCAGACGACCCTGTCGCCGACGTCGCAGATCGGGTGATCTTGCTGCTTGCCGAACACACCGAGGTCGTCGACTACATCTCCCGGGCTATCGCCGACAACACCCCGATAGGTGTGCGGATCTTTGACGCTCTAGTGCAAATCAGCACCGAACACTGGGAGCAGCTTCACGAACAGGGCCTCACCCGATCCAACCTCGACCCGATCTACCGCACCCTCAGCCCGCTGACCCTTGTGCTCGGCACCTTTATACTCCGGTCGCACTTGAGTCGACACTTGCCCGAGCCGTTCGACACCCCCGCGCAGTTGGAGAGATGGCGTAACGCGACAGAGGCGATCATCGGGGTTGGCCAACTGCAACGCCCAGGCCACGACTGAGCGCCGTCACCGGGCGTGACTGACTGCCCGGCTCCTTACTCGCGCCGTCCCGGCGCTCGCCGTCACCGGGCGAACGCGGTGTCGAGAATCTCCTGCTGCTCGACGGCGTGCACCTTCGACGAGCCCGACGACGGGGCCGACATGGCCCGGCGCGAAACCCGCTTGATGCCGGCGAGCCGCGGCAGGGTCAGCGGCGTTGCGCACCTTTGCTGTTCGTGTTGCCTGTTCGATAACAGTGCGCACGAACCGTCCGTTAGCGGCGGTATCGATGAGCGCCGCCGCATCGGGTGAGCTTGTGCTAGGTGTGGTGCACAACCACTCAACGATCCTACTGAAATGCGCTAGCGCCTCGGCGTGAATGTTGACGTGGGATCGGCTGGCGAACAGTTCTGCGATCTGTATCAGCTCATCGGGAGTGTTGAGCTGAACTCGAGTTGGTGTGGGAACCGTGAACGTTAACCGGGGTTGGCGGCCAGCATGAGGTTCATTGGCGCGGCGTACCCGGCGAGCGCGATCATGGTGTCGCCGCGGTGATCTTCGGCGAATTTCATCATTGTGTTCAACTCGATGTGGCCGAAGTCGCGTTCTAGGTCAGGCTTGTAAAGCTCGGGTGCTTCGTCGATGAAAAGAGCTCGCCCGCGCGCGCTTTCAAGGACCGCGCTGGTCTTCGCCTCGGTTTCGTCGATGACGGCCCCGACGAGTTGTTTTTGCGAGACTTCGATGAATTCAGGTGATTCGAGAATGCCTAGGCCGAAATACATTTCGCAGATCAGCCGAGCGATGGACGTTTTGGCTGTCCCAGGCGGCCCGACCACGGTCATGTGCAGGGTTTCGCGCTGACCGATCTGGACGCCGCGCTCGGCCGTTTTCTGGTCATAATCTTGGCGTACTTCGGTTCGTTGACGTGTCCTTTGACGCGTTGCAGTCCCACGAATTCTTCGAGCGCATGCTGGCCTACAGCCAGGCGAAGCTGGCCAACCTGTTGTTCACCAGCGAGCTACGACGGCGCCTCGATGGAGCCGGTTCGCCGCTGCGCGCGCTGGCAGCTCATCCCGGCTACTCACACACCAACCCGCAAGGCGCGTCTGGCCGCAAACTCGGCGATGATTTCATGTCGGCCGTCACCCGGGCGATCGCCACCGATGCGGATTTCGGAGCCTGGCAAACGCTGCGCGCGGCCTCGCAGGACTTGCCGGGCAACACCTACATCGGCCCCAGATTCGGTTATGTCGGTCCCACCCTGCCGGTCGGTCGCAGCCGGCGGGCCCAAACGCGACGACCGCCGGCGCGCTCGGGGAGCTTTCTGAGCAGCTCACCGGAACCAAATTTCGGCTCTGAACCGCCCGCGTCACATCTCCGGTGCCGAATTTCCCCTCCACGACACGCATGCGCTAACCTGACCGGGCGTCACGGCGAGGGTCGCTGGGTTTACCAGCACCGTTATCGACGGAGACCGACGGACTGTCGCGATCCTGGCCGTGCCTTTACCCACAGGAGCGACACTATGGCGAAATCCGCAGTCAACCAGCTCAGCGTCACGGTGCGTACCGAGACCGGCAAGGGTGCGTCCCGCCGAGCCCGGCGCGAGGGCAAGATTCCCGCCGTTCTCTATGGCCACGGCGCAGATCCACAGCACCTGGAGTTGCCCGGGCACGACTTTGCGGCCGTGCTCCGCCATTCGGGCACCAACGCGGTGCTGACCCTGGACATCGGGGGCAAGGAACAACTGGCGCTCACCAAGGCGCTCGACATCCACCCGATCCGTCGCACTATCCAGCACGCCGATCTGCTGGTCGTGCGTCGCGGCGAGAAGGTCGTCGTCGAGGTCAGCGTCGTCGTCGAGGGTGAGGCGGGACCCGACACCCTGGTCACCCAGGACACCAATGCGATCGAGATCGAGGCTGAGGCCCTGTCGATTCCCGAGCAGTTGACCGTATCGGTCGAGGGCGCCGAACCGGGCACCCAGTTCACAGCCGGACAAATCCCCCTGCCGGCGGGCGTCAACCTGATCTCGGATCCGGACATGCTGGTGGTCAACGTGGTCCAAGCGCCCACCGCAGCCGACCTCGAGGAAGCGGGCGCCCCCGAAGAAGGCGAGGCTGCAGAGGAAGCGGCTGCCGAAGAAGCTGGCGAAGCCGAGACCGCGGCCGCGTCCGAGTAGGCGGTTCAGTAGATGGCCGAACCGCAATTGGTGGTCGGCCTGGGCAACCCCGGCGACTACTACGCCCGGACCCGGCACAACCTCGGTTTCGTCGTCGCCGACCTGCTTGCCGCGCGTTTGGGCGCGAAATTCAAGGCGCACAAGCGATCTGGCGCCGAAGTCGTCACGGGCCGGCTAGCCGGACGCTCCATTGTGTTGGCCAAGCCGCGCTGTTACATGAACGAGTCCGGTCGTCAGGTGGGACCGCTGGCGAAGTTCTACTCGATCGCCCCGGCTGACATCATCGTCGTCCACGACGAGCTCGACCTTGACTTCGGTCGGGTCCGGCTCAAGTTCGGTGGCGGCGAAGGTGGCCACAACGGCGTCCGTTCGGTGGCAGCCGCGCTGGGTACCAAAGACTTTCAGCGGGTGCGGATCGGGATCGGCCGGCCACCGGGCCGCAAAGACCCCGCAGTGTTCGTGTTGGAAAACTTCAGCGCGGCCGAGCGAGCCGAGGTCCCCACGATCTGCGAGCAGGCCGCCGACGCAACGGAATTGCTCGTCGAGCTAGGCCTAGAACCGGCGCAGAACCGCGTCCACGCCTGGTAACCGGCTCGGCGAGCAGACGCAAAATCCCCCCTCGACCGAAGTGTCGAGGGGATTTTGCGTCTGCTCGCCCAACGCTAGGTGACCAGGGTGACGGAGTTGGCGCGGCGCAGCTTGCCGGACGGGGTCTTCGGGATGGTCCCGGGACCCAGAACCACGACGTTGCGCGGCCGCACGTCAACCTCCTTGACCACCTCGTGGGCCACCTGGTGCTCGATGCGACGAACCTCGGCGGGATCCTCGAAGGCATTCGACTCGACAGCGACGGCGAAGGATTCGCGCGAATGTCCGGCATCGAGCCGCACGGCCACCGCGCAGCCGGGACGGACGCCGTCGACGCGGCCGGCCGCCCGCTCGATATCGGTCGGATAGATATTGCGCCCGGCCATGATGATCACGTCCTTGACGCGGCCACACACCACGACGTGGCCTTCCTCGGTGAGGTAGCCGAGGTCACCCGTGTCGTACCAGCCGTGCTCGTCCTGGGCCGGAATAAAGCCACCCATGGTGAGATAGCCCGGCGTCAGTGACTCACCGCGCAGCTCGATAACGCCGACGCCGCGGGCCGGCATGACATCGCCCTGCTCGTCGATGATGCGGGCTTCGAGGTCTTGCAGCAGCGGACCGAGCGTGGCCAGCCGGCGGGTGTTGCCCTTGGTGGCGGGAACGGCCCGGCGCAGGGCGGCCAGCAGGTCGGCGTCGACCTCGTCGACGACGAGACCGGAATTGCACTTCGAGAACGACACGGCCAGCGTGGTCTCGGCCATGCCGTAGGCGGGCAGGATCGCCGAGGACCTCAGGCCGAACGGCTTGCCCGCATCGAGCAGGTCCTCAACGTCGGCGGGTTCGACGGGCTCAGCACCGGACAGCGCAAACCGCAGGGTCGAAAGGTCGAAGTCGCCGGGCTTGGCCTGGCGACGCAACCGCTTGGCGAGCAGCGCGTAGGCGAAGTTGGGCGCCGCGGTCATGGTGCCCTTGTACTTGTCGATGAGCTTGGCCCACAACAACGTGTCGCGCAGGAAGTCCATCGGCGTGACCTTGACCAGCTCCGCACCGAAGAACATCGGGATGGTGAGGAAGCCCACCATGCCCATGTCGTGGAAGCAGGGCAGCCAGCTGACCATGACGTCCTTGTCGACGTCATACTCGGCGCCGATGAACATCGCCTCGGCGTTGGAGTAGATGTTGCGGTGCGTGATCTGGACCGCCTTCGGCGACCCGGTGGACCCGGACGTGAGCTGCATGAGGGCCAGATCATCCTCGCCGACCTCGATGGGGTCGACCGGGTCCGACGCCAGCAGGTCAGCGACGGTGAGGACCTTGATGCCCTTTTCCTCGAGGACGGGGATGGCCGCCAGGAAGGGCTCGGAGACAATGACGGCCTTGGCCTCGATCATCCCGATGACGGTCATGGTGTCCTCGGCCCACACGGCCAGGTCGGTGCGCGGTGTGGGCTGGTGCAACATGGTCAGGCTGGCCCCGCGCATCCACAGGGCCTGCGCCGTGGGTGCGATCTCCACCGGGAAGCCGGCCAGCACGCCAACCGCGTCGCCGAGCCCGATACCCGCCGCGGCCAGGCCGCCCGCGATGCACCGAGCACGCTCATGGACCTCGCCCCAGGTGTGACGGACGGGCGCGTGCGGTTCACCTGTGACCATGCCCGTCGTCGCGGTGCGGGCGTTGCGGAACATCTTCTCGGTGAACCTGCTCAAGGCAACCTCCTCGGTTCCGGCACTGTCCCCAAGGTCCGGGTTTTCATAGTCCGCCTGTCGGATGTCACATTGCGACAGGCGCGCGCATACAGTTGGGGAGCGGTTAGGTCTCGGTTCGGTGATGAGCCAACGGCCCAATGTTGGGTCGTCACCGCGAGTTATCTTAAGCAACTCTTAAGTAACTGCCAAACGCTCATACGATTTGAGGCAGATTTCACATCGAGGTCACGCTTCTGTCATGGGCGACGGCACGACGCGCGCTCCGGGTATCGGCCCGGTGGCGACCCGGACGGTGCGGCACACGCCCGCCCCCGACAGCTGCGCACCCACGTCGATGGCCGACGCCGCCGAGGAACATAGGAAGGCACACGTTGGGCCCGAGCCAGATACGATGCCGGCCAGCGCGCCGGCCTCCACACCGGCGCGCAGCGCACGCCGCAGCGCCGGGTCCAGGCTGACCGCTGCCGCCTGCATTTCGTTGCCCAGCAGCGGCGCGAGCTGCTCCGGATCACCCGCCGCCAGGGCGGCTAGCACCGGCCCCGGTTCAGCAAGCCGTGGCGGATCCCCGGCATCCCTGAGTCGGTCGAGCTCGGCGAATACCGCCGGGGTCAGTAGCCCGCTCTGCGCGAAGGCCAGCACCCAGTGGAAGGTGTTGCGGGACAAGACCGTCGCCAGCTCCTCACCGCGCCCAGTCCCCAGCGCGGTGCCCCCGTGCAGGGCGAACGGCACATCGCTGCCCAGCCGCGCGGCAAGCATCCGCAGATCGCGGCGGGGCAAGGAGAGCTCCCACAGTGAGTTCATCGCCACCAGAACGGCGGCCGCATCGGCACTGCCGCCACCCATCCCGCCGGCCACGGGGATGGACTTGTTGATCATGATCGACACATCAGGTGCCCGGCCCACGTGCTCGGCCAACAGTTCGGCCGCCCGCCAGGCGAGGTTGCGGTGATCGGTGGGCAATTTGTCGGCGCCCTCGCCGACGAGCTCGAGCGACAGCACGTCGGCGTTGCGCACCGTCACCTCGTCGACCAGTGAGACGGCATGAAACACCGTCGTCAGCTCGTGATAGCCGTCCCGGCGGCGATCACCGACGGCCAGGTAGAGGTTGACCTTTCCGGGCACCCGGACGGTAACCGACCCGGTCGGTACCCATTGCACAGCGGTGCTTCCGTCAGACATTGCCAGCCACCGACACGGCAGCAGACTATCGCTGCAACCGGTGAACCACACGAAGCGGCGGCCCAACAATGGGTGACTAGGACGCCGCTGATGTAATGGCCCCTGGTGGGTTGGCGTCGACGGCGTCCGAATTCTGACCCGTGACGGCATCTGAAAATTGACCCCTTGGATGGTCGGTCGGTGGTGGGGTCAGGCAATCGCCCAGCCCGCGGCTCCGTGGTGTAGGCCCAGGGCGGCCAGTCGGGCGAGGTTGATGGCGCCGGCTCGGGCCAGGATGTCGGTCAGGATGCGTTTGTGTCCGCGGCAGCGGGCTCTTCGGCCACCCCAGGGGCGGTGGGTGAAGTGGCTGATCTTGCGTTCCACCACCGGCCGATAGGTCCGGTAGTCCTGCTGCCAGGCCGGATCTCGTTGGCGCCGCTTTGGCGTGCTGCAGCGCGGCTTCCCGCGGGTGAATGCTGATCACGCGCCCCCGACGGGACTTCGTGCACTCCGCCCGCAACGGACACGACTGACACAGCACACCGAAGCGCGCCACGGGGTGACGCACACCAGCGCGGATGCTCACGGTGTGATCAGCCGGGCAGGTGACGGTGCGGCCGGCCAGATCAATCCTGAACTGGTCTTTGGAATAGCCGTTGGCGTTGCGCACCGGAGGCACTTTGGCGCGCATGTCATGACCCCGCTGGGTCTGCTCATCCAGCGTAGCCCCGCCGGCGTAGGCCGAATCCCCATACACCTCAAACCCTTTGGACCCCGAACCATTCTGTGAGTCGCTACCGTCGTCATCGTCATCGTCCGATTCGGCATCGGCAGGTGCGCCCGCGACGGGTTCGTTCAGCAGCTCGTCGATGACCTCGCGATCGGCGGTGTTGGCCGCGGTGATGGCCACATTGGTGATCAGCTCCTCATCCGGATCCACACTGAGGTGACTTTTGTAACCGTCGAAGGTACGGGCCCGTGACTTGTGCCCGTGGCGGGCCTCGACATCGACGGTGGAGATCAGCCGATCCCGGGCCACCCGCCGGGCGATACGAAACACCCCATCCTCGCCGGCCTCGACGTCTTGGCCGGCCACCAACCCCAGCAGCTGGGCGGCTTCGGCGAGCGGCCCGTCCAACTCGCGGCCATCCAGCACCTCCAACGCCGCCTGGGCATCGCGGGCCAGCGCATCCACCAGCGACTCTCGGGCTTTCGGGTCGTCCCAGTCGCACGGCGGCTTACCCCAGGCTGGCGTAGTCATCGTCGCGGGTCAGCACCTGCCGCACCGCACCCGCCAACGCAGGATCGGCCCGGTCAGCCACGGACAGTACTTTGCGGATCGCGGCCCGCAACTGGATCACCGTGTCCTGAGTGGCCACCGCATCAAACAACGGGGTGGAATCCAACACCCGCCGCCGTCCCCGTAACAACCCGGCCGCTTGGGCGGTGGTATTGACGTCATCGAACAACCGCCGCGGCCGATCGGACTTCCGCAGCCGGTTGCGCATCCCAACGAGCACCGTGGGGTGAAAAGCCTCCGCCCCCACTGTCAACCCGGCAGCGGCCTTCCAACGCAAGTCGAAAGCCAGCCGGTCACACGCTTCCCGATCCGACAAGCCCTCGTAGGCCTGCAACAGCATCACCGTGGCCACCACGCGCGCCGGCACAGTCGGGCGGCCCCGCGTCGAGGCCTTGAACAAGTCGGCGAAATAGTCATCGCCGAACAGCGCGCCGCCGTGCTCGGCCAACAGCCGATAGATGCTGCCCTCGGGCAACTGATCACCCACCAGAAGCATCGCGTCATCGAACCGGCCCTGCCGATTCTCACATCCCAACGCCACCCACCGATCCTCATGGCACACCCGCGCCAAACCCGGTCAGGCACGCCGAAACCCGGGCCACTAAATCAGCAGCGTCCTAGCCCGCCGAAGCCTGCCCCAGCACCGCGTCTTGGCCAGGTTGGCCAGCCGACCGTCGCAACAGTCGGACGAAGTCGTCGATGGTCAGCGTCTCGCCACGACGGGCCGGGTCGATGCTGGCGGCCAGCAATCGGTTCGCCGACTCGTTTCCCGAACCGGCCCACACCGCGAATGCGTTGCGCGATGTCTTGCGCCGCTGCGCGAATGCTATGTCGACCAGCTCAAACACCCGCTCGCGGAAAGTTTCGTCGGTGGGCCACGGCGAAGCCTCGTACCGATCGATCCGGACCAACCCGGAGTAGACGCGTGGAATAGGCCAGAAAACAGTCGGCGACACCGTGCCGCAGCGACGAACCCGTCCGAAGAAACGCACCTTGACGCTGGGCACCCCGTATTCCTTGCCCCCCGGCTCCGCGGCAAGCCGCTCGGCAACCTCGGCTTGCACCATCACCGTCACGACACGGATCGACGGAAATTCGGCGAGCAGATGCAGCAAGGCGGGCACTGCGACGTTGTACGGAAGATTGGCGACCAAGGCTGTCGGGCCTGTCGGCCCCATCTCCAGGTTGTCCTTGCGAACCGACAGGATGTCGCGATTGAGCACCGTCAGCCGCTGGATTTCGCTGTTCGAGTGTTCGGCCACCGTCTGCGGCAGCCGACCGGCCAAGACGGGGTCGATCTCGACAGCCGTGACGGTCGCGCCGCGGTCCAGCAGCGCCAGCGTGAGCGACCCCAGGCCGGGTCCGACCTCGAGAACTTGGTCAGACCGGCTGATCCCGGCGACCGAAACCACCCGTCGCACGGTGTTGGCGTCGTGAACAAAGTTCTGACCGAGCGACTTCCGGGGCCGAAACTCGAGCTCTTTGGCCAGCCTCCTGATCTCGGTGCGCCCGAGTAACCGGATGGTCAGCGCGCACCCGCTCGGCCGCTGCACACCGGCCAGGCGCCCCAGCCCTGCCGCTGCCGCGTCACCTCGGCAACCGCGATCTGCTCTTCGCGGGTGGCCAGGTCGGCGCGGGGGGCATACCGCAGCCCACCGTTGGCCTCCCACGTGCCCTGATCGAACTGCACACCGCCGTAATACCCGTTGCCGGTGTTGATCGCCCAGTTTCCGCCGGCCTCACAACCGGCGATGGCGTCCCAGATCTCTCCGTCGCTTACCGGCGGCACTTCGGTGCCGGGCTTGCTGCCTACCCGTACCACAGCCTCGCGGGCCGGCGACACCACCACATTGGCGATGGGCAGCCGGCCGATCTCGACGCCGTTGACCTTGGCCACCGCGAACGTCACGTCCTGGGTGCCTGGGGCACCGGGATCTTCGACGATTTCCCGGCTGATGTTCATCTCGGGGTCTTCGATGCGACGGGCGTTCGGCGGCAGCGGCAACCGCTCGGTGACCCGCTCGATGCGGTTACGGGTCACCTGGATCTGCATACCGTCAACGATCGGGGACGTCGCACTGGGCATCACCTGATCGCTGTCCAGCAGCGGCGTGCCGGCCGCGGTCAACAACCCCGCGACGTTCGGCGCCGGTAGGTGCACCGTGCGCACCACGCCGGCATCGTTGATTTGCACGGTTTTCGCGGACACGACGGGCAGCGCCATGCCGGCCAGCGGAACGCGGCTCCCACGAGAAGCCGCGGCGGGGGCGGTGTCGGTCATCGCGAGCTGGGCCAGCGCCTCGTCGACGGTCGACGCCGTCGTCCACACCTGCTTGGGATCGTGGCCGTCCAGTGAGATCTCCAATGGCCGGCTGCGCCGCAGCACGATATTGGCGGCGTCATGGATCACCACATCAGCGGCGGGATACAGATCATCGCGATCGCCGACGGCGAACCCGTTCTCCTGGACGATGTCGATCACCCGCGATTTCATCGTCGTCACCCGCATCGCCGTTCCGTCGACGGTCAATGTCACCGTCTTGAACGAGGAGACCGCGTAACCACCGGCGCACGCCAGTGCCAGCAGCAGCGCGCCAACCATGAGGCGCAATATTGGCGATTGGGTTTGGTGAAGTTTTGTAAGCAGATTCAATGTGCGCTATCCCGACCTAGGTAACACTTAACGACCCTCGCAACCGAAAACGACAAAACGGGCCCTTCGGAAGATAGAGCCCACCCGTTCGATCACAAGACGGTAACGAACCGGCCAATGTTCGGCAACTCCGACGCGAGGCTGCTATATGCGATCGGCTACCTCGCATTCCAGTCCATACACCCGACGAGCATTGCTCGTGGTGGCTTGCGCCAATTCCTCAGGCCGACGATGTAGCAGGTCAGCCAGGGCTCGCACGGTGTAAGGCAGGCAATAGGATTCGTTCGCTGCGCCGCGGTAGGGGTGCGGGGTCAAAAAAGGTGCATCGGTTTCGACCAACAGCTGCTCCATCGGTATCAGCGGAACGGCTTCCCGTAGGTCGCGCGCGTTCCGGAAACTCACCGTCCCCGACAGGCTGAGCGACCATCCGGCGGCCACGCACTCGCGTGCCATCGCAGTGTCCGACGAGAAGCAGTGAAAGATCACGGCGTCCGGCGCGCCCTCGGCCCGCAGCACGTCAAGCACCTCACGGTCGGCCTCCCGGTTATGAATCATCAGCGGTTTCCGGGCCCGCTTCGCAAGGTCGATGTGCCAGGCGAAGGCCTCTCGCTGCACGTCGGGCTGTGCACAGCCGCCAAGTCGACCCGGCCAGTACATATCCAGGCCGGTCTCGCCGACGGCCACCACCCGCGGATGGGCCACCAACTCCTCGATCTCGGCGCGGGCGGCGTCGGTGAGCGCGTCGGCGCGAGTCGGGTGCAGCGCCACCGCAGCGTACACGCGCGGATCCCAGTCGGCGGCCCGGGTTACCCAGCGCGCCGAATCCAGATCGTCGGCAATGGTGACCACCGCGACCACACCGACCGCCGCGGCGCGCTCAACGATGGCAGTCACGTCTTCGGCGTTGCGGGCACCACATGCGTCGAGGTGGGTATGGGCGTCGATCAACGGAGCCAAGGGCTCGGGCGCCGGAGGCGGTTCTTGTCTGGCTGGGCGCTTAGAACTCACCCGCACACAATAGGGTGGAGTCCCGATGAAGCCCTATTACGTCACCACCGCGATCGCGTATCCGAACGCGGCGCCGCACGTGGGTCACGCCTACGAATACATCGCCACCGACGCGATCGCCCGGTTCAAACGGCTCGACGGCTTCGACGTGCGCTTCCTGACCGGGACCGACGAGCACGGCCTGAAGGTCGCACAGGCCGCCGCGGCCGCGGGCGTGCCGACCGCGGAGCATGCCCGGCGCAATTCGGACGTGTTTCAGCGCATGCAGGAGGCGCTGAACATCTCCTTCGACCGGTTCATCCGAACGACCGATGCCGACCACCACGAGGCATCCAAGGACATCTGGCGGCGGATGTCGGCGGCCGGCGACATCTACCTGGACAACTACGCCGGGTGGTACTCGGTGCGCGACGAGCGCTTCTTCGTCGAATCCGAGACCCAACTTCTGCCGGACGGCACCAGAATCGCGATCGAAACCGGCACCCCGGTGACCTGGACCGAGGAGCAAACCTACTTCTTCCGGCTTTCGTCGTATGCCGACAAGCTGCTGGCCCACTACCACGCCAACCCCGATTTCATCGCGCCCGAAACGCGGCGCAACGAGGTGATCAGCTTTGTCTCCGGCGGCTTAGACGATCTGTCGATCTCTCGCACCTCGTTCGACTGGGGAGTGCAGGTGCCCGAGCATCCCGACCATGTGATGTACGTCTGGGTCGATGCGCTGACCAACTACCTGACCGGAGCCGGCTTCCCCGATACCGATTCGGAGCTCTTCCGCCGCTATTGGCCCGCCGATTTGCACATGATCGGCAAGGACATCATCAGGTTTCATGCCGTCTACTGGCCGGCGTTTTTGATGTCGGCGGGAATCGAGCTGCCGCGAAGGGTTTTCGCGCACGGGTTCTTGCATCATCGCGGCGAGAAGATGAGCAAGTCGCTGGGCAACATCGTCGACCCGGTTGCGCTGGTGCAGACATTCGGTGCGGACCAGGTGCGCTACTTCCTGTTGCGTGAGGTTCCCTTCGGCCAGGACGGTAGCTATAGCGACGAGGCGATCATCACTCGGACCAACACCGACCTGGCCAACGAGCTGGGCAACCTGGCGCAGCGCTCACTGTCGATGGTGGCCAAGAACCTGGGCGGCGTGGTGCCCGAACCGACAGAGTTCACCGAGGCCGACACCGAGCTGCTGACGACGGCCGACGGCTTGCTGGAGCGAGTGCGCGCGAACTTCGACGCTCAGGCGATGCACCTGGCCCTCGAGGCGATCTGGCTGATGCTCGGCGACGCGAACAAGTATTTCTCCGCGCAGCAGCCGTGGGTGCTGCGTAAGAGCGAGGCCGAGGCGGACCAGGCCAGGTTCCGTACCGTTCTCTACACCACGTGTGAGGCGGTCCGTGTCGCGGCGGTGCTGGTCCAGCCCGTGATGCCGGACTCAGCCGCCAAGCTGCTGGACCTGCTCGGCCAGTCCGAAGACCAGCGATCGTTCAGCGCTCTAGGCGTACGGCTGGCTCCGGGCACGGTGCTGCCGCCGCCGACGGGTGTGTTCCCCCGCTATCAGGGGTGAATAGCTCCATGTCTGGTCATTGGCTGTTGGCTGCGGTCTGGGGATCGCGCGGAACATCAAGCGTTGCAATCGGATAGAAGCCGGAATCGTCGCGGCCATCGCGGGCCAGTTGCATTGGCGGATAGTTCACCACATGTGAACCGTTCGGCTTGTGTTGTTGCCAGTCGATCGCGGCCCGAAGCGTGTAGTGGCCCGGCTGCAAGCCCTTGAGATCAACACGGACCGTCTCGGTAGCAGATGCCGGTGTCGGCTGGTCACTGCTGCGATCTCCCGAATCGGCGACCAAAGCTTTCAGGTCCACGGTGGCGGGCAGCGTCCGAATCACCTGTCCGGTGAAGTCGACCAACCGGTAACCGGGCACCCACTTCTCGGTAGCCGCGGCCGCGCCGTAGTTGGTCCACGCGACGGATATCGTCGCCACCTTGTCCTGCAGCGCCTGCGACCCAGGACGCGCTTCCACCGAGTACCGATAGCCGGCGACGGCGTTGGCTTGGGCCCACAGCACATATAACTTGGAATCCATCGGAGACATCGCGGCCTGGTCCGGGAAGTTGATGCTCGACGTCATTGACACGTGATACCTAATGACGTCGTGCAGGCCCTTCTCGTAATACGCCTGCGGCGTGGTTCCGCCGGGCAGTTTGCACCATTCGGTGATCACCGGCGCTGTTGCGAGCCGTTGCCGAAGCGCGGCGACGAGTGGGTCTCTGGTCTGGACGTAACGGGAACTGTTCGACTCGGCCCAGTTCGGTAGCGGCGCGGAGACACCCAGGCAATCCGAGCGCACGCCAACGGGCGCGGTGAGCCGCTTCGTCACCTCATCGGCGAGCAACCCGCGCACGATTTCGGGATTGTTGGGAGCGACCACCAATTGCGTGTGCGGGAACGCGCCGACATTGGCCGCGACCAGTTGCCGGATGGATGCGGCGGTGATGGTTTGGTCGCTGAATTGGCTGTAATACCCCAGGGCCTTCTCGCTTTCGTCGGGCCCGGGTCCCGGTGCGCCCAGCGCGTCGCGCAGATAAGCGAGGTGGTTTTCGTTGAAGTCGCCATACCCGGCGAACTCGAAGACGCTGAGCCGCTCGTCGCCGTCGTAGCGGCGGCCCAGTGCGGCCAGCAGCTGCGAAAAATCGTTCAGATACGTCGGGTCATTAAAGTTCGGCACCACCTGCGTCACCCCGGCTGCGGAGCCGCTTGCGGGCCCGGGGTAGGCGGTGTTAGTGCCGGGAATCGCGCGCTCCCAATCGGGAATCGCGATGTTGGTGTTGTTCGGATACGACGCGTTGCAGCAGGAGTTGTAGGCGTAGACCCCAAGCGTCAACCGCATGCCCCGTTCGCCGAGCTTGGACAGTGCATCGTCGATCGCGCTGAAGTCGTACTTGCGATCATCAGGAGCGTCGGGGGGCAGGGTGTGCGGATCGGTGGGCTGCAATTGCCGCCACGAGACACGCAAGCTGGCGTCGTACGAGGCGGGCCAGGCCGGATAACGCTGCTGCACGGTTGCGCCCTGTGGGAACAGCGGTTGCATCAGGTCTTCGTACTGGCCGCGCAGCGGATTCGGGATTTCCTGCGCGCTCGACGGTATCGCCGGACTCACCATCGCCGTCAACGGACTGGTGTGGTCCTGGTTACTGCCGCATCCACTGAGCGGCCCACCCAGCACCAGGGTCGCCGTCGCGACAACAACAAGTACTTGTTTCCTAATTGTTCGAACCATTCTCTGCTAGAGCTTGATTGCGCCGGGCGTCAGCGGCACGCGGTCAGCGAGGAACGGCATCGGCATCCAGCGCGACACCAAGTATCCTTGCGTACGCTGACGGACATGTCGCATCAAAGTTGGTGCGGCAGCCGAGGTTTCGGCACCCTCAAGGCTGCGCGGCAACTGGGACCTCCGATGTATGCAACGTTTCCGATATGGGCGACGTGCCCAAATAACGGCGACTAACCCAGTCAACGGACGCGACATTAGCGAGACGAGGGTAGCATGCGGGCCTTCTGCGAAGCCGTCCCGTGAGCGCGCCGAAACGCACCGGAACCCACCGCCAAATGCCCGTCGCCATAGTGAGACAGCTCACAAGTCGCGGCCGTATTGTCACGCCTGGCCGGTCCGTGGTGTCTGAAGGACGTCACCTTCGCACGAACAGGAGAAAACCATGACCGAGCTGCCTGTCCGAAAGAGCCACGTCGTCGTTATCGGCGGGGGCTACGCCGGCACCGTGGCCGCCAACCACCTGCGCCTACGTGCCGACGTCGACATCACTCTGGTGAACTCACGTCCCGTCTTCGTCGAACGGATCCGCCTGCACCAGTTGGCCGCGGGCTCCGGCACCGCCACCGTCGATTACGGCACGCTGCTCGGCGACGGCATCCGGCTGGTCGTGGACACCGTCGACCGCATCGACACCGGCGACCGGAAGTTGCTGCTGGCCTCGGGTGCGGAGTTGACCTACGACTACCTGATCTACGCGGTGGGCAGCACCGGGGCGCTGCCGGCGGTGCCGGGCGCGGCCGAATTCGCCTATTCCGTCGCCGATCTGGAAGGGGCAACGCGGCTGCGCTACGCCCTGGCGGATCTGCACTTCGATGCTCCGGTCACCGTGGTCGGCGGCGGCTTGACCGGCATCGAAGCCGCGTCCGAGCTCGCCGAGCAGGGACGCCGGGTCACGCTGGTCTGCGGCGGCATCCTGGGGCCGTCGCTGAGCGAACGGGGTCGGCGTTCGGTGCGCAAGCAACTGCGCAAGCTCGGCGTCGAGCTACTCGAAGCCGTGGCGGTTCGCCAGGTGCAGTGGAACGCGGTAGTGCTCGCCGACGGCGCAGTGCTGCCCAGCGCGGTCACGGTGTGGACGGCGGGATTCGGCGTGCCCGATCTGGCTACCCGCAGCGGGCTTCGCACCGATGCGGAGGGCCGGGTGCTCACCGACGAATCATTGACCAGCCTCGACGACGACCGTGTCGTCGCCGCTGGTGACGCGGTCGCGCCGTCGGGCCAGCCGTTGCGCATGAGCTGCCAAGCGGCCGGTCCACTCGGGGCCCAGGCCGCAAACACGGTGCTCAGCCGCATCGCCGGGGACATCCCCGCGCCACTGAGCCAGGCGTTCGTCGGGCAGTGCATCAGCCTGGGCCGCTCGCATGGCACCGTTCAGCTCTCGCGCTCCGACGACACCCCGGTGAACGTGGTTGTCGGCGGCCGCAGCGCCGCCTCTATCAAGGAAGCGATCTGCAGGGGCACCGTGTGGTCGATCCGGCGCGAGGCCGCCAAGCCCGGCACCTACTTCTGGCTCAAGGGCGGCAAGCGGCCCGCGCAGCTGCCCACCGACCAGCGGGTCGCGCTCCCATGACGTCAGCGTCAGAAGAGCACGCCGAACGGTTTACCCTGCTGCGGCCGTTGCTGTTCACCATCGCCTACGAAATCCTGGGCTCGGCAACCGAATCCGACGACGTGTTGCAGGACAGCTATTTGCGGTGGGCTGCGGTCGACCTGTCGACCGTGTATGACACCAAGTCCTACCTGGCCCAGCTGGTTACCCGGCAGGCGCTGAACGCGTTGCGGGCCGGCAGCCGTCGTCGCGAGGAGTATGTGGGGCCGTGGCTGCCCGAGCCGCTGCTCCTCGACGACCAGGACCCGTCCGCCGATGTGGTTCTGGCGGAATCGGTTTCGATGGCGATGCTGGTGCTGCTGGAAACTCTGAGCCCCGACGAGCGGGCGGTGTTCGTGCTGCGCGAAGTGTTCGGTTTCGACTACGTCGAGATCGCGGACGCGGTGGGCAAACCGGCCCCAACCGTGCGACAGATTGCACACCGGGCACGCGAACACGTACGCGCGCGCCGCAAGCGATTTAGCGACGTTGACCCGCAGCGCAACGCGGAGATCACCGCGCAGTTCTTGGCCACAGCCGCCAGCGGTGACGTGGAAGCACTGATGGCAATGCTGGCCCCCGACGCCACCTGGATGGCCGACAGTGGCGGCAAGGTGAGCGCGGCGCGGCGGCCGGTGGTCGGCGCCGAGCGGGTGGCCAGAGCCATTGCCGGGCTGATGCGAAAGGCTGGACCGCAGCTGCACGTGGAGTTAGTGACCTGCAACAGCGCTCCGGCGATATTGCTCTATCTCGGCGAAAGCCTCGAGGGGGTGATCACGTTGGAGATTGCCGACGACAAGATCACCAACTTCTACGTGATGCGCAATCCCGACAAGCTGGCGGCCCTGGCCACCGCACGGGCGATCAGCCGCGGCTAACCCGGTCCCTGGCGTGCGAAAGTCCACCGTTCTGTCAAGCTAGGGCGGTGCGGGTCGACCGGCTTGGTGATCTGGGTGACGCAGCTGCGGTGCTGCGCGCGGTCGGCTATGCCACCAGTCGACTCGATCTGGCGCCGCCGGCCGCGCTGACTGGTGAATGGTTTGGTGCGCTGGCGGTGATAGCGCCGAGTGTGGCGGTGCGACCAGTGAACTTCTACGACGCGTTCGCCGGACCAGTCGAGCCCGGCCGCTGGGTAGCACTCGAAACTGGCGCCGTGGGCGGCGGTTGGGTCGGCTATCTGTCCTACCCGGACCCCGGCGCGGACGGGCGGCCCAGCAGAATTCCCGAAGCCGCCGGCGGCTGGACCGACTGCGTGTTGCGCCGCGACCGCGCCGGGCAGTGGTGGTACGAGAGCCTGTCAGGTGCGGCCATGCCGGACTGGCTGGTCGGCACGCTGGGAGCGACCCCGGCGCCGGCCACCCGATCGGCACCCGCGTGCCGAATTGATTGGGAGGCCGCAGACCGGCCAGCACACCGCGACGGTGTGCTGGCGTGCCTGGAGGCGATCGCCGGCGGCGAGGTCTACCAGGCGTGTGTGTGCACCCAATTCGCCGGGACCGTCAGCGGCTCACCGCTGGACTTCTTTATCGACGCAGTGGCCCGTACCGCTCCGGCCAGGGCGGCCTTCGTCGCCGGCGATTGGGGTGCGGTGGCGTCGCTGTCTCCCGAGCTTTTCCTGCGGCGCCACGGTGAGCTCGTGGCGTCCAGCCCGATCAAAGGCACCCTGCCTTTGCAGGCCTGGCCATCGGCGCTGCGGGCTTCGCCCAAAGAGGTCGCCGAAAACATCATGATCGTGGATTTGGTCCGCAATGACCTTGGCCGCGTGGCGACTACGGGCTCCGTCACGGTGCCCGAGCTGTTGGTGGTACGGCGTGCGCCCGGGGTGTGGCACCTGGTGTCCACGGTGTCGGCGCGGGTTCCAGTCGAGTTGCCGAACTCCGCCCTGCTGGATGCCGCGTTCCCTCCGGCCTCGGTCACTGGAACACCCAAACTTCGTGCCCGCCAACTAATTTCGCGATGGGAACAGCACAGGCGCGGGATATATTGCGGCACAGTCGGTTTGGCGTCACCGGTCGCCGGATGCGAACTCAATGTCGCCATCCGCACGGTCGAGTTCGACGCGGCCGGCAATGCCGTGCTGGGCGTGGGCGGCGGCATCACCGCCGACTCCGATCCGGATGCCGAATGGCAGGAATGCCTGCACAAGGCCGCCCCGGTGGTGGGGTTGCCGGCCGCGCTGAACGCCCCGCGGGTGGTTTGATCAGCAAACTTGCGCCGGCTCGGGATGCGGCCGAATTTGGCCGTAACGCCCCCACGAGCGACCGGGTCGGCATAAGCTCCTTGGATCGACCCGTGTGAATCGCGCGTCGAATCTGAGAGGGGTCTTTCATGAGAGTCGCCGTCGTTGGCGTCGCGGCCGCGGCCGCGGTAGGCGCATCGCTGGCGGTTGCGCCATTGACGCTAACCGGGCAGATGCAGCAGATGCACACTCCAGGCGAAGAGACGTGCAGCGCAGGCCAGCAATGCGACAAGCTGGCGTCGGTATTGATGCCGCAGCCGACGGGACAGCCAGGACCCGCCGCAGGCGCAACCGCGGCACCTGCGGTCGTCGAGCCACCCCATGCGATGGTGGCAGGACCACCGCCGCGACCAGAGCCGGCGGTCGCCCGCGTGGTACCCGGGGTAGCAAATCCAGGGGGGCCGGGCGGCCTGTTGCCCGGCGGACCCAACGCGGCCAACGCGGCAGTCCCCGCGTTGCCGCCCCCGGCGGCTGCCCTGCCGGACGCAGGGCTGCCGGCGGTACCCAACCTCGGCATACCAGGCCTCACCATCCCCGGGATCGGCATCCCCGGCGTGCCCGACGTGACCGGCTTGGCCCAAGTCCCCCAAGGGGTGAACGCGGCCACTGCCGTCGTCAACGGCGTCCTCGGCGTCGGAAACAGCGTCGTCGGCTTGGTGAATGCGACCGCGTTGAGCATCACTTACGTCGTGCTTGCCTATAACGCCCTGCAGAACTCCGGCATCCTGCCGGCCGCCAACAACGCCGTGACCGGCGCAGTGAACACGGTGAGTTCGATGCTGCTGCCCGCAGCGGCGGAGGCTCTGCCGACGCTGACCTTGCCCGGACTGCCGGCCATCCCGGGCTTGTCACCCGCGAGCCTGGTCGGGCTGGTGGCCTCGGGTAGCCTGCCCAGCATTGGCTTGCCGAGCCTGCCGGGCGTGGCACCGCAGGATCTGGTAGGGATGGCCGCGGCCGCTCTGCCCGGTATCGGCTTGCCGAGCCTGCCGGGAATGTCACCGCAGGACGTATTGGCACTGGCGACCGGCAGCCTGCCGCAGCTGGCGGCGGTCCTGCCGGCCATCCAGGCGCTGGGGTTGCCAAGTCTGCCGGCCGGTCTGCCGGCCCTACCGGGGCTCGACCCCGCGGCGCTGGCCAGCGCGCTGCCAGCAATGATGGCTGCGGCCGGGATACCCGCGGATCCGGCAGCACTGGCGGCCGCGCTGCCAGGTCTAGCGGCTGCAGGCCTGCCGGCGCTCCCGCCGGGTATACCGACGGATCCGGCGGCACTGGCCGCCGCGCTGCCAGCACTGTTGGCCGGGGCTGGTGTCCCGGGTGGGCTGCCGGCGCTACCCGGCGGTCTGCCGGCCCTGCCGGGGCCGCCCCCGCTGCCGGCGCTGCCATCCGCACCGTCACCGCTGGCGGTGATTCCGCATCCGGTGGTTTGCTTGCCAAATACCCCGATCTGCACGCCTTGAGCTGACGCGCACCTACGATCCTTCCAACTCGCCGGAATCTCGGCGTGTTTGGAGTACCGCGTCGTAGAGCTGGCGCGAGCGCACCCCCGCGTGCGCCGCAGCCACCTCGCTGCAGGCGTCCTTGACGCGAACGCCCGCGGCGACGAGGCGCTCCACCTCGTCGACCAGGGACGCCACGTCGGGTTGCGGGGTCGCGCCGGCCAAAACGACGGTGATCTCGCCGAGCACGCCGCGGTCCGCCCAGATCGCCAACTCGCCCAGCGAGCCGCGCACCACTTCTTCGTGCACCTTGGTCAGCTCCCGGCAGATCGCGGCCCGACGCGCACCCCCGAGCTGCTGCACCGCATCTCGCAGGCAGGCGGCTAGCCGGCGGGGTGATTCGAAGAACACGCAGGTGCGTTGCTCGTCGGCCAACGATGCCAGCCAGGCTCGGCGCGCCGAGCTCTTACGTGGGGCAAAGCCCTCGAAGCAGAACTTCTCCGCCGGCAGACCGGATAACACCAAGGCGGTGGTCACGGCGGACGGCCCGGGCAGGCACTGCACCGGCAAGCCGGCCTCGATGCACGCCGCGACCAGGCGGTAGCCGGGGTCGCTGATCGCCGGCATCCCGGCGTCGCTGACCACGAGCACGGTCGCACCGGCACTGATCGCGGCGACCACGGCGGCCGCGCGCGACGCTTCAACCCGGTCGAACAGGCTGATCACCCGTCCGCCAATCTGGATGTCAAGCGCCTTGGCCAGATTTCGCACCCGCCGGGTGTCCTCGGCCGCCACCACGTCGGCACTCGTCAGCGCGTCGATCAGCCGTGGCGACGCGTCCGACGGCTGGCCCAATGGAGTCGCACCGAGCAATAGGCGGCCAGCGGTCATGACGGACAGCCTACGATCGACACCGATGTCCGCCCCGCCTGCCGAAAGCTCCGTCTTTAACGAGGACTCCGTCGAGCAAAGTGCGATACCCGTCGTCAGCCCTGGGCCGACGCTGCCGATCGCCGATTTCGGGCCGGTAGACCGGCTGCGGGGCTGGCTCGTTACCGCGGTGATCACCTTGCTCGCGACGGTGACCCGGTTCCTGAACCTGGGCTCGCCGACCGATGCCGGCACCCCCATCTTCGACGAGAAGCATTACGCGCCGCAGGCGTGGCAGGTGCTCAATAACCACTGGGTAGAAGACAACCCGGGGTTCGGACTGGTCGTTCACCCACCGGTCGGTAAGCAACTGATCGCGATGGGCGAGGCCATCTTTGGTTACAACGGCTTCGGCTGGCGATTCACCGGCGCGGTGCTGGGGGTGGTCCTGGTGGCATTGGTGACACGGATCGTCAGGAGGGTCAGCCGGTCAACCTTGGTCGGCGCGATCGCGGGATTGCTGCTCATCTGCGACGGCGTCAGCTTTGTCACCGCGCGAACCGCGCTGCTGGATGGATTCCTGACGTTCTTCGTAATAGCTGCGTTTGGCGCGCTGATCGTTGACCGCGATCAAGTTCGGCAACGGATGCACGTCGCTGCGGTGGAGAACCGTACCGCCGATACGGTGTGGGGACCGCGGCTGGGTGTGCGTTGGTGGCGGTTCGGTGCCGGAGTGTTGCTCGGATTGGCTTGTGGGACAAAGTGGTCCGGCCTGTACTTCGTGGCGTTCTTCGCTGCGATGTCGCTGGCGTTTGACGTGGCGGCGCGCCGCCAGTACCAGGTGCCCCGGCCCTGGCTGGGGACGCTCAGGCGTGATGTGGTGCCCACTGGGTATGCATTGGCGCTGATTCCCTTCGCGGTCTACCTGGCCACCTATGCGGGGTGGTTCGCCTCCGAGACCGCGATCGACCGGCATCAGGTGGGCCAGACAATCGGCCCCAACAGCGTGGTCCCGCTGCCCGATGCCATTCGCTCGCTGTGGTACTACACCGCCAAGGCCTTCCACTTCCATGCGAGCCTGACGAATTCCGCGGGCAACTACCACCCCTGGGAATCCAAGCCGTGGAGCTGGCCAATGTCGCTGCGGCCGGTGCTGTATGCCATCGACCAGCAAAACGTTCCCGGCTGCGGCCCCCAGTCATGCGTCAAGGCGGTGATGCTGGTTGGGACCCCGGCCATGTGGTGGCTGGCGGTGCCGGTATTGCTGTACGCGTCGTGGCGCATGTTTGTTCGCCGGGACTGGCGATACGCGGCTGTCTTGGTTGGTTATTGCGCTGGCTGGCTGCCGTGGTTCGCCGACATTGACCGGCAGATGTACTTCTTCTACGCGGCGACCATGGGGCCGTTCCTGGTGATGGCGCTCGCGCTGATTCTCGGCGATATCCTCTACCACCCTGGCCAAGGTAGGGAGCGGCGCACCTTGGGTCTGATCACCGTGTGCTGTTACGTCGCTCTCGTGGTGACGAATTTCGCGTGGCTGTTCCCGGTGCTCACTGGTCTGCCAATCTCACAGCAGACCTGGGACATGGAGATCTGGCTGCCCAGCTGGCGCTAGTGCCGAGCAGACGCAAAAGCCCCTAGAACGAGCCGAATTTGGGGGCCTTTGCGTCTGCTCGCGGTTCTAACTGAGTGGATCACGGGCGGCTGGACAGCACATGCAGCGGGGCCCGCCACGGCCCGTTCCCAATTCGGAGCCGGCGATGGTGAGCACTTCGATGCCCGCGTCCTGCAGGCGGGCGTTGGTCTGCACGTTGCGTTCATAGGCAACGACGACACCGGGGGCCAACGCCAAGGTGTTGTTGCCGTCGTCCCATTGCTCGCGTTCGGCGACGACGGGGTCCAACCCGGTGTGGATCACGCGCAACTTGTCGATCCCCATCGCCTGGGCCGCCGCTTCCAGAAAGGGCGCCGCGTCGCTGATGGTCACACCATCGGCCGTGCGCTGAATCGTGAACGCCGAGAGCGTGTCGACGATGTTGGCGTACATCACCACCGTGTCGGTATCGACCATCGTCAGCACCGTATCCAGATGCATTTGCGCGCGCTTCTGCGCGATCGGCACGGCGAGCACGGTGTCGGCAAGATCATCGTCAAAAAGGCTGCGCGCCAATGCTTCCGCACCGGCCGGGGTGGTCCGCTCCCCCACTCCGACCGCGACCACACCCGGGGCGAGCAACAGCACGTCCCCACCCTCGACGGGAGCGGTGCGCGATTCGTAGGCACGCCGCACACCGGTGAACCGCGGGTGATGGGCATAGATGAGGTCGGTCAACGACGCCTCGCGAACCCGCGCCCGCAGCGCCAGCGAAGGAATCACCACCCGCGGCCCTATCCAGATTGACGAGTCTCGGGTGAACACCAGGTTCGGCAATGGCTCGATGACGAAATCCGCCCCGTGGTGCATCCGAAGCACCAACGACACAGCGGTCCGAGTGTCCGGCGGAAGCTCGTTGAAGGTCATGCCGGCCGTCAACACATGAGCCAGCCTTGCCGGATCGAGGCTGCGCAGGTGCGCCGAAAGCTCTTGCGCCAACGGCATTCCCAACCGGCGCGCATCGACGGCGGAGGCAACCCCTTGCATTCGAGCCGCCCCGCTGTGATACAGCGCCTCGGTCAGCAGGTCCGACAGCAGCAGCACTTCCACACCGCGCGAACGCAGCAGCTCGGCGAACTCGTCGTGCTCGTCCTGCGCTCGCGCCACCCAGGGCAGACCGTCGAACAGCAGTTGGTCATTGTTACGCGGGTTGAGTCGGCCTAGCTCTGCGCCTGGGCGGTGCAGGATCGCGACTCGTAGCGTTCCGACCTCGGAATCCGAACCCAACTCGACACCCACAGGTCAAACGTAGCCTGCGGTCGCGTCACACACCGGATCATCGAACTAGTGTGCGATAGACTCGTGGTCGTGGCGATCGCGGTACAGGGCTCGCTATTCCAACACAGCGAGCGCAGGCAACTCGGTGATGGCGCCTTTATCGACTTCCGCGCGGGCTGGTTGACCGATGGCCAGGACCTGCTGGAGGCGCTGCTAGACAAGGTGCCGTGGCGAGCCGAGCGCCGCCAGATGTACGACCGCGTGGTCGACGTCCCCCGCCTGGTGAGTTTTCACGACCTGACCGTCCAAGACCCGCCGCATCCGCAACTCGCGCGGCTGCGCCGGCGGCTCAACGACATCTACGGCGGCGAACTGGGCGAGCCGTTCACCACCGTCGGGCTGTGCTGTTACCGCAACGGCTCGGACAGCGTCGCCTGGCATGGCGATACCATCGGCCGTGGCAGCTCAGAAGACACCATGGTGGCGATCGTCAGCCTCGGCGCCACGCGCACTTTCGCGATGCGCCGGCGCGGCGGCGGCCCATCGTTGCGGCTGCCACTGGCGCACGGCGATCTGCTGGTGATGGGCGGATCGTGTCAACGCACCTGGGAGCACTCCGTCCCCAAGACATCCGCGTTCGCAGGGCCGCGCGTCAGCATCCAATTCCGACCGCGCGACGTGCGTTAGGCACAGATCGCGGCCGTCGCCGTGACGAGCAAGTCGCGGGCACGTTGCGTGTCGACTTTGGCCAGCGGCTGGTCCGGAATCACCAGCGGATTGGCGATGACGATCACCTGGTAGTCACCGAAGTGCGCGGAGTAGTCGTAGAGCTCGCCGGTGCGCGCGGACCCGCCAACGACCGTCTGTAGCACGCGGTGGATACCCAGCGTCTGCGTCCCGTCAATCTTCGGGGCATCGACCACCTCCATGGCGCCGCGTAGTCGCCCACCGGTGAATGCCACCTTCTTGCAGTCTTGCCCCGGGTCGTTGACCGCCAGCGGCCGGGACGTCTCCACCGCGATCACGACGAACCGGTTGCCATTGCCCTCCGCGGAAACAGCGGCCATGTTGCCCTGAATTCCCGCTGGCATCTCCGGCCCGGCGGCAATCTTCGCGCACTTCGCCGGATCGAAGCTCAACCCCTCGGGCAACTTCCGGGAGGAGAAGAACGCGGGATCGATGGCCCTGAGCGTGACTTCGGTGATTTTGAACTCGGGTCCGAAGCTCGACTTCACCTCGGCAACCTTGGCGATATCGGTTTTGGCGGGTTGCGAGGACTCGGCGCCCGGCGAACAGCCGACCAGCAAGCACGCTGACGCCATCGCGAGCACCACCTTGAACACCGTCGCCACCCTACCCAACGCGGGGGCTCAGTTGCGTAACGTCGACACCGTTTTGACCAGCAGATCAGCGGCAAACTGCGGCGGCAGCGGCGGCAGCATTGAACCGGGGTCGGTGGTCAACGCGGTGAATGCGTAGTAGTCGCCTAGGTAGGCGATGAATGTGTATGTCCGCGAATCGATTTGGGCGCCTGACTCGACGGCCCTGCGAATGTTGGCCACCATGCCAACGGTGTCGGCGCCATCGATATGCGGCGCGTCGATCAGACCGACGTTGGCGGTAGTGTGCCCATCGGACATGGTCCACTGCCCACAGCGTGCGACCACGTTGCGGTCGAGCGTTACGGGCACGGCCACCACGACAGCGTTGACCACTCCCCCCGAGCCCGAGCCGGACACTCCTTGGGCGGATTGGCCAATTCCGTCGCCTGGATCGGCAAGTGTGGCGCACTCAGCCGGTTTCGCCTGTGCATTTGGTGCAGGACCCCAGACCACCCGCGGCGAGACTCCGCCCGGAATGGCACTTGTCACCTCGTAGCCCGGTGGCAGCTCGCGACTAATCCTTTTGATGTTGGCGGGGTTGACGGGGTTGACGGCACGGGCATGGGTCGACGGGGTTGGCGACGACGTGGGTGCGGGCGAGTGCGCGCACGCGGCCACCGGCAGGGCTACCAGCAAGCCAATCCAGAACGGCCGCATGCCTTTCAGCCGACCGCCCCAATCACTTGACGGGCGACCCGTTTGATCTGGTCAGCCATCTCCGGCCCGAAACCCAAGTCATGCAGACCGGGCACATCGATGACGGTGGTGATGATCCCGACATCCTCACGCTGCCAGATCGCGCCATGGCGGTCCAGGATCGCTCGCATCGGTCCATTGTCGGAAAGCATCCGGGCAGAGAATCTTTCGACGCCGTCGACGCTGGCGGCCACGGACAACGCGCCGGTCAGAAAGCTTCCGAGCCCCCGTCCCTGGTACGCGTCGGCGACGGTGAACGCGATCTCGGCGATCGTCGCATCGGTATCGTCACGGACAAAACGCGCGTCAGCCACGGGGTCGCCCTCGTCGGTCACCACCCAGACGAAGTGGTCAACGTAATCGACCTCCGAAAGGTACTGCATCAGAGCATGACTGGGGACGCGAGCCGACATGAACCGCCGGTAGAGGGTCTCACTGGAAAAATGAACGTGGCCGTGCACGGTGCGCTGGTCGTCGCCGGGCAGGACCGGGCGTAGCAACAGCTCGGTCCCGTCACGAATCCGAATTGGAATCGGCGTAATAAAGGCGGCAAGACGCTGTCGAGCCGTGCGCAGCAGCCGCCGCATGATCCCGGGGATGTGCACCAGCCGGGCGAAGGCGTCGTTGTCACCGATCCAACCCGTCAGCGGTTCCATCGTGGTGACCGTCGCCGTTCGTGGAATATTCCGCAGCAGTGCGATTTCGCCGACGATCACCCCCGGCAGTGCCCGCCCGACGACCACGACACCGTCATCGCCAAGGTGCTTGACTTCGGCTCTACCCGAGGAGATCAGCAAGAATGAGACCGCCCGCTCCCCCTGCTTCATCAGCACCTGGCCGGCGGCCGCCCGCAGGGGCGCAACACTTGCCGCCAAGGGCATCAAGTCCTCGGCCGGGCATCCCTCGAAGATGTCCATTCCCGCGAGTTCCGCCACCCGCGCGCCGATCAATTCGGCCACTGCGATATCCGCCCTGCTGCTCCGCGATCAGATCGGACTCAGGTTATGGCGTCGGCTGTTGCCGCGGCAAGATGGACCGAAATGTAGTCTCCGCAACAAGGCCGCCGTGGTGCGGCACGGATTCCGCGACGTATCGGGCGAATCGACGACCGCTGGGGTTCCGACGTTCGCTCACCGGGCGATGAACAGCTCGTTCTTTGCGACCGTCTCCCAAAGGCTATGGCGGCCAACGTCCTTCTACCGCGCCAGTGGCGTTACGACGCGGGCCGGGCAACGCCGCGCGGCGACGGCTCTGGGTTTGCCCACCGCTGGCAGATTGCTCGACGTTGCTTGCGGCCCAGGCAATTTCACCGCGCCGTTGGCCGAAGATCTGCCGACGGGAGGCAACGAAACATTTCATGCTGTCTGCTGTTACGGCCTCAGTGCGGTTGTCGCCGCCGCGAAGCCCGCATCAGAATGCCGGCTGACAGGCGCTAAGACGCAGCTTGGGACAGGCTTAGGACGCGGCCTCGCAAACGCCAAGAAGCCGGACTACCGGCGTGCCCGCTTCATGTTCCAAGACCCACGGATCACCGCCATCGACGGGCTCGGACACCAACTTGATCATCACCGGCCGGCCGCTGCGCTGAGACATCTGGGTACATTCGACCTGAAAGAGGCGGTAGTCGTCACCGTCGCGGACGGCCAGCGAAAAGCCCGGCTCAACGGATTCGACGGGTACCTTCTGCAGATAGTACTTGGTGCTCATGTCCCGACTGTAGGGTTAACCCGACGCGGGATCAGCGTCGCCACGCGTGTCTTAGCGAATGTTCAGCCGAATTTTGGGACTTCATCAGACTTCACGCCGAATCGGTGCGGCCGCAGCGCATTCCGCACCATCAGAGCTAGACACGGCCGCCAGAACGTGATAATCCATCGCAATGCCGACAGCCCTGCCAGGCCTTGCACCGTGACCGTCGCCGCGTTCGTCCTCGGTGTCGTTGCCACGGTACTCGCGGCCGCATCGCTCGCCTGGCAACTAGCTGCCTTCCGGCTCAGAGGCGCACAACCAAAATTGACACCCGTAGTCGGCCTACTGACACCCCACGGGCTGGTCACCAACGACGCCGGCTCCAACGCGAGCGATGCGCTGGCGCGCGCGGCGGACCAACTCCAGCCCGGCCGCTTCGTCCTCGGCGTCAAGGTCGTCAACACCGGGCGGGCACCGTTCCATGTCGACGAGTGGGCGATCCGCGCCGAGAAAGACGGCACATCACTGGGACCCGGCGAAGCACCCGACGGCGGGGCCCGGGTTCCGCATGACATCCCGCCTGGCGCGAGTGCGATTTTCATCACCGATATGCAGCACGCGCAGCGCTTCGCCGATGTGACCAAAGGTCTCGCCGGCCTACCGATTGTGCTTACTGTTTCGTCGGGTGCACGCACATATGTCACTAAACCCGTTGCACCGGAATTGTTTTCGCTCGGAAAATCCTAGGGTAGCGACTATTGGCGCAGCGTGTCGTGCGGACTTTGGCCGTAGGCCTGCCGATAGTAGGCCGCGAACCGGCCCAGGTGGCCGAATCCCCAACGACGGGCAACGTCGGCAACCGTCGTCGCGAGCACGTCGCTCCCGGCAAGATCGCGATGCGCATACTGCAGGCGGACTTTGCGGACGTATTCCATTGGAGTGCACTCGCAGTGGCGCCGGAACGCATACTGCAACGCTCGCGGCGTCATGTAGACGGCGGCGGCTATGTCGGCGACAGAGATGGCGGCCTGGGCATTCTCCTCAATGAATGCGATCGCCCGTCGCACCACCGCCGGCGTGCCGTCATGGCGGTCTTCGGCGGTGGCGTCAAGCGGGGCGTTGTTGGGGAAGGTCGCCAGGGCGCTGGCGGCCAGATAACGCTCGACCGCCCCGGCGATAAGCGGTTGCTCCATGGCCTGCGGATTGGCGGCGACACAGTGGCATACGTAGTCGATGGCGTCGACCATGTGCTGGTTGGCCGCGCGAGACACGGGTGCTGATCCGGTCAGTCGGACCGCTTGCGATTT
Source organism: Mycobacterium riyadhense (assembly GCF_963853645.1). NCBI lineage: Bacteria > Bacillati > Actinomycetota > Actinomycetes > Mycobacteriales > Mycobacteriaceae > Mycobacterium > Mycobacterium riyadhense. The sequence goes on from NZ_OY970456.1 coordinate 4,973,110, forward strand.
GGTGCCCGGCGCCAGCGCCGCGACCTTGCCCAACATGTTCCTGTCGAGCATGACGATGGTGTAGTGCGCTCGGTCAACGTGGCCGCCGAATGGCACTCCGTCGGTGACACCGAACGCTGCCACCTCACCCGTGCCGAACGTTCCGGCTTCCCAGTCCGGGTATTGAGCGTCGATGAAGCCGGTGCGGACGCGGCACAGCAGCATCTTGTCGGAAGGTTCGCTGTCGTAGCTCATGTCGTACGTGAGGTATGCGTCGTCGATAGTGACCGACCCGACATGTGAGCGCGAGCAACGCGTCCAGGTTGGCGCGTCCCCGGAACGGGTGCCGATCCGGAACTTCGAAATGGCCGCACTCAGTTTCACCTCGGCCTCACCGAGGTCGTCGGTATCGACGAGCAGCGTGCTCACCGGGTTGCCAGGAACCACTCACAACGAGTACCCCATGTGTGGTGAGCAGACGCAAAAGCCCCCGAAAACGGCCGTTTTCGGGGGCTTTTGCGTCTGCTCACCACACTGTGGAGCTAAGGGGATTCGAACCCCTGACCTACTCGATGCGAACGAGTCGCGCTACCAACTGCGCCATAGCCCCTGATCGCTAGCAGGCTACCAGCCGCGAACCCCAATGGCCGAACCGCGAGGACTACTGGCCGACAGCCCGCGGCAGGTCACGGGGCCAGCCGTAGTTGCGCATCGGCACCGCATTGTCCAAGTGCTCGAAGATGGGGTCCTCGTCATCGATCTCTAGCACCACCGCGCCCGGGCGGCGCAGCCGCGAAGGCACCACGTCGTATTCGCGGTCATGCGCGTTCTCCACGCCGAGCCGCGCACGCGCCATCCGCTGCATCCGGCGGCGCCGGACTTTCTCCTCGATCCGGGTTTGTCGGCGCAGATACCCCAAGTAGAGCACCGTTATCGCGGTGGCACTGCCGCATACCCACCACGCGATCGGCGTCACTTCGAACGCGGCGGTGGCCGAGCCAACCAGGATCACCGCCATCATCATCAGCACGCGCTTGCGGAATGCGTACTTGCGCGCGCTGACCGCAGCGGCGGTCTTTGTTTCGAATCGGCGTCGCCGGGATGCCCCCGGCGTCACCGATGCGAACACATCCTCGTCGTCGTCCTCGTCTCCCCCGGGCTCCAAACCGGACGAATCCTCGACGTACTCGTATTCGTCGTCGGCCCGTTCCTGGTCAGCCTGTGGGTCGGCCGCGGGCTCCGCGACTTCCGCTTCAGCTACTTCATCGAGGGAACCCGCTCCCGCCGGAAGGGCGCCTGAGTCCTCGACGACATCGACGTCCAGATAGTCGGCCTCGTCCGGCTCCTGGGCGGCGGCAACCTTCATCACAACCGGGCGCCGATGGTCCACCTCGTCGGCTTCCTCGTCAAGGTCACTGTCTTGCTCAGCTTGCTGTTCATCGACCGGCTCGTGCGTCCAGTCTTCCTCCGGCTTCCAGTCCGGGTCGCTGCGATGACCCGCGGCCGGACCACCACGCTTGATCAGGCGCGCACTCGCGCCGCCGTTGAGTACCCGGGTCGCCAGCGCCACGTCGCTGGTACGCCGGACCGCGTCGCGTTTGCTGATCAGCATGGGAACCAACACGAACAGCCACAGCACCACGAGCGAGATCCACAACAATGATTGCGGGATGCTTGGCATGATGACCTGCTCCTTTCACCGGCGAGGCGCATCGGTGGCCAGCGCGGCCGGCCCAGGACAATTACACACCTGTAATTTCTCTCCCACAAGCACCACGCGCCACACGTGTCGCGCCAGCCACACCCATGCTCGATCCGTCAGGGCCAGCTGGCGTGCCCGGCCCGCACCAGCGTCGAGGCCACCGACCCGTAGACCTCTTCGACGGTCAGCGCCACCAAGACGTGGTCTCGCCACACTCTGTCGACCTCGAGGTAGCGACGCAACAACCCCTCCTCGCGGAATCCGACTTTTGCAAGCACCGCCCGGCTGGCCGCATTCTCCGGGCGCACCGTGGCCTCCACGCGGTGCAACATGACCGGGCCGAAGCAGTGGTCAAGCCCCAGCGCCAAAGCTCCCGTGGCCACCCCTCCCCCGGTCGCCGAGCTCGGTACCCAATAGCCAATCCAGGCAGACCGCAGCGCGCCATGCGTGACGTTGCCAATGGTCAACTGACCGCAGAACTGCCCGTCGAGTTCGATCACGTACGGCAGCATGCGACCCTTGCGGGCCTCCGAACGCAGACTCGAACACACCGTCGGCCACGCGGCAACCGTGTTGCGGACATTCCAATCGCCGTCGGCACTGGGTTCCCACGGCTCGAGGTGCGCGCGGTCGGCGAGCCGGATCCGGCTCCACTGCGCGCCGTCACGCAACCGCACCGGGCGCAGCCGGATAACGCCCGCCGGAACCCGCAGCGGACCAACCTCCATCGGCCAGCCCGGATGCCGGGAATTTGGGCGCAACAGGCTCACGAGGATTCGGAGTGCACCCGCTCAGCCGTGCTGAGCCAGGAAGGCGACATCGACGATCTCACCGGTGCGAATCTGCTCAGCGCCGCTGGGAACCACGACCAGACAGTTGGCCTCGGCGAGCGTTGCCAGCAGATGCGATGACCCTCCGGGACCGCCACCCAATGCTTGCACCAGGTATTCGCCACTGTCCTGATCACGCATCAGCTGGCCACGAAGATAGCCCTTACGCCCGGCTACCGAGGAGATCGGGGACAGCGTGCGCGCCTGCACGATTCGGCGCATCGGCTGTCGCCTACCCAGCGACAGCCGAATCAGCGGCCGGACCATCACCTCGAAGACCACCAGGGCGCTGACCGGATTGGCCGGCAACAGGAATGTGGGGACGCCATCGCGGCCGAGCTGCCCGAAGCCCTGCACGGATCCCGGATGCATGCCAACCCGCACGACCTCCATGTCACCAAGTTCGGACAGCACCGAGCGGACCGCCTCGGCCGCCGCACCGCCGACGCCGCCGGCGATCACCACCACTTCGGCTCGATTGATCTGACCCTCGACGATCTCCCCGAGTTCCCTGGGGTTGCTGCTGACGATGCCGACCCGGTTCACCTCCGCACCGGCATCCCGTCCTGCCGCGGCCAACGCATAGGAATTGACGTCGTAGACCTGTCCATTGCCCGGGGTCCGCGAGATGTCGACCAGCTCGCCCCCCACGGCCATGACCGACAGACGCGGGCGCGGATGCACCAACACTCGTTCGCGGCCGACCGCCGCCAACAGCCCCACCTGAGCCGCGCCGATGATCGTGCCGGCCCGCACCGCGACGTCGCCCGGCTGCACGTCGTCGCCGGCGCGCCGCACATAGGCGCCCGACGGCGCACCGCGCAGAATCCGAACTCGGTTCATGCCACCATCGGTCCACCGCAGCGGCAGCACCGCATCGGCGAGCGTCGGCAGCGGTGCCCCGGTCTGCACGCGGGCCGCCTGCCGCGGCTGCAGCCTGCTGGGTGTGCGGGAACCGGCCTCGATGGTTCCCATCACCGGCAGGGTCAGCACGTCGCGGCCGTCAAGGTCTCCCTCAGCGAAAACCTCGACTCCGCCGGCATCGCCCACTCCGACAACGTCGACGCTGCGCACGGCGTAACCGTCTATGGCGGCCTGATCGAAACCGGGCAAGGGGCGTTCGGTCACAACTTCTTCGGCACACATCAATCCCTGCGCCTCGGCAATGGCAACACGTATCGGCCTCGGGGCTACCGCTGCTGCCGTTATTCGGGCCTGCTGCTCTTCCACAGAACGCACAGCGCGCCTTTCCGTCGACCCATGTGGCGAACTGGGCCGGTCATATCGGCCGGCTACTGCTCGGTCAGGCCCAATCGCGCCACCAACCATCGCCGCAAGTCCGGGCCATAGTCTTCGCGATCCAATGCAAAGTCAACCGCAGCCTTGAGGTAGCCGCCGGGATTTCCCAAGTCGTGTCGGGAACCGCGATGCACCACAACGTGCACCGGGTGGCCCTCGGCAATCAGCAGCGCGATCGCATCGGTGAGCTGCACCTCGCCGCCAGCACCGCGGTCGATGCGGCGCAGCGCATCGAAGATGGCGCGGTCCAGCACGTAGCGGCCGGCGGCCGCATACATCGACGGCGCGTCGGAGGCCCTGGGCTTTTCGACCATGCCCTTGACCTTGAGCACGTCGGGATTGTCAGCGTCGGGAACTTGCTCGACGTCGAAAACGCCGTAGGCGCTGATCTCATCCGGCGACACCTCGATGGCACACAACACCGTGCCGCCGTACAGGGCCCGCACCTGCGACATCGTCTCCAGCACGCCCGTCGGCAGCACTAGGTCATCTGGCAGCAGCACCGATACGGCGTCCTCGTCGTCGGACAGCGTGGGTTCCACACAGCCGATCGCGTGTCCCAGTCCGAGCGGCTCGGCCTGCACGACGGACTCGACCTTGATCAATGCCGGGGCCCGACGCACCTTGGCCAACATGGCTTTCTTACCGCGAGCCTCGAGGGTGCCCTCGAGCACCAGGTCTTCGACGAAATGCGCAACGACACCGTCCTTGCCCTCGGAGGTGACGATCACCAGGCGCTCGGCACCGGCGGCCGCCGCCTCTTCGGCAACCAGCTCGATGCCAGGAGTGTCGACGACGGGCAACAGTTCCTTGGGCACCGTCTTGGTCGCCGGGAGGAACCGCGTGCCCAGGCCGGCGGCAGGGACGATCGCCGTAAATGGGATCGGTACTTCTGGGCGTGACATCGTTCAAACCATAGCCCCATAAATCTGCGGAGTCGCTGTGGCGGCGTGAAAGCCCGGGCTGCCATCGTTGAGGACATGGCAACCGCGGGCAAGGCAGCGTTGCGCGACCAGCTGCTGGCGGCCCGGCGTCGCGTTGCCGACGACGTCCGCGCCGCCGAGGCCAGAATGCTCTGTGAGCACCTAGAACGCATGGTGACCAGCGGCAGTACCGTCTGTGCGTATGTCCCGGTGGGCGCCGAGCCGGGCTCGATCGACATGCTGGATGTGTTGCTGCGCAGCGCGGATCGGGTGCTGTTGCCGGTGGCGCGCACCACGGCCGACAACACTCCGTTGCCGCTGCGCTGGGGCGAATACCGAGCGGGTGGGCTGATCACCGCGCGCTGGGGGCTGCTCGAGCCGCAACCGCCCTGGCTGCCGGAGACGGCGTTGGCCGAGGCCGACCTAGTGCTGCTGCCGGCGCTGGCGGTGGACCGTCGAGGTGTGCGGCTGGGGCGAGGCCAAGGCTTCTATGACCGCTCGTTGCGCGCTCGGAATCCGCAAACGCACCTGGTCGCGATGGTGCGCGAGGCCGAATTCGTCGACGAGCTGCCCGCAGAACCGCACGATGTGCCGATGACTCACGCACTCACGCCCCAGCGCGGCGTCATCGCGTTGCCATGTGGGGAATGATCCAGCTCACGTGGCGGTTCTAGCACTTGACACGGTAGAGTGCTAACTCAGCGTTTATATCATCCGGAGGTTTTCTGTGCCGACCTACAGCTACGCGTGCACCGAATGCGGTGACCGCTTCGACGTTGTGCAGGCCTTCACCGACGATGCGCTGACCACCTGCACGCAGTGCTCGGGCCGGCTGCGCAAGCTATTCAACGCCGTCGGTGTGGTCTTCAAGGGCAGCGGCTTTTACCGCACCGATAGCCGCGAGCCAGGCAAGAAGGCCAACAGCTCGAGCAACGGATCCGCGACGAGCGAGTCGGGTTCGGGTTCTGGGTCGAGCGAGAAGCCCGGATCAAGCGAAAAGTCGAGCGGCAGCACCACGCCCGCCAAAACCGCCACCGCCGCCTCGAGCTAGCAAGTTATCCACAAATCACGTTGCTGAGCGGCATCGCCGACGCCGCACCGCGCCTACGGTTGCGGCGTGCGGCAATCGCTGAATCCAACCCTGCTCAGCCGGATATCAACATCGTTGCGACCGGACTGGTCTCGAACCGTGCTGGCGCGACGCATCGCCGCCGGCGGACTCGTGGTGTTGGCAGGGTTGGCCACGCTGCGGTCGAATCCAGACGGCGATCGTACCGATGTGGTGGTGGCCGCGCGTGACCTCAGCCCGGGCACCGCGCTGACCGCCGACGATGTTCGGCTGGAGAAGCGTTTGACGACCACGGTTCCCGACGGATCACAAACCAACCTGGGCTCGGTCGTCGGTGCCACCCTGGCCGGTCCGACCCGGCGCGGCGAGATGCTCACCGACGTCCGGTTGCTGGGCAGCCGGCTAGCCGAATCGACGGCCGGGCCCGGCGCCCGCATCGTGCCGCTACATATGGCCGACGGTGCCCTGGTCGACCTGGTCCGGGTCGGCGATGTCGTCGACGTGCTGGCCGCACCGACGCACGACTCGCAGCCCGTTTCCCGCGTGCTGGCCACCGACGCCATCGTGGTTCTGATTTCCGGCCAGCCCAAGCACCAGGCCGCCGACAACGACCGGGTGGTATTGGTGGCGCTGCCGGCGCGGGTGGCAACGACGGTGGCCGGCGCAGCGCTGGGTCAGACGGTAACCCTCATCCTGCACTGAGCACCGCGCCGAATACGCCTACACGACGCCGACAGAGCCCCTAAGTTGTACGCGTGAGGACACCGATGAGCGTGGCCGCGGGCGTAACACTTGGAGACTCGGAATTCGGCGCCAGCGTTTGTAACGGCGTCACCCGAATCGACGAGCTCATCAGCACCGAACTCTCCCAGAGTGAGGAGATTATCCGCGACGCGGTGCGGCCTCCGCTGCATGCCGAAGGCACGCGGCTCAGGCCGCTTTTCACCGTTCTTGCCGCCCAGTTTGGCCCGGATCCCAACACGTGGCAGGTCGCCGTGGCGGGCGCGGCCATCGAATTGATGCACCTGGCGACGCTTTGTCATGACGACGTGCGGGATGAATCCCAGGTGCGCTCCGCGGCATGTCGCACGACCAGCCGCTGGGACAACAACGTCGCAATCCTGGTGGGCGACTACCGGTTTGCCATTGCCTCACGGTTGGGCTCGCGGCTGGGCACCCGCGCCTTCGGAATTATCGCCGAGACGTTCGCTGAGCTGGTCACGGGTCACATGCGCGAGACCCGCGGCACAGCCAACCAGGTTGATCTCCTGGACCACTACCTACAGTGCGTGGGCGAGAAGTCCGGGTCTCTGGTCGCGGCGTCCGCCAAGTTGGGAGCGACCTTTTCGGGCGCGACTGATGAGCAGACCGTTCGCCTGTCGCGGCTGGGCCGCCTAGTCGGCACCGCCTTTCATATCTCCGACGACATTGTCGCCATCGCCAGCAACTCCGACCAACCCGAGCAGCTACCGGCCACTGACCTGGGCGAAGGGCACCAAACGCCCGCCATGCGCAAGTCGCTGGACGGCCCGAACAACAACCTTGCCGAAGTCGTCGCATTGCTCCAAACCGCCACGGGCATGGTTAAGGCCAAGGAAGCCGTCGCCAGCTACGCCGCACAGGCGCGCGACGAGCTTGCCTGCTTACCCGATTGCGCGGCTCGACGGGCATTGTTGGCACTGGTCGATTCCACGGTCTCCCGCCACGAATAGGGGCACGCCCGAGGATTACTTAATCAGAACGAACACTATGACGATGATTAATTGCGCCAGCGGGTAAAAACTGGCGCTGTCAAACAGCTTGGCGGCTTGTCTCCCTTCGCGACTGCGGTGCAGTTGCCAAGCAGGCAAGAGGAGCAAAAAGACGCCAACCGCGGCGCTTGCCAGCACGTAAGGGACACCGAGTTTTAGTGGTGAAACGAATGGCATAAATAGGCTAGCGACGACTGTGATTCCCAATGAGAACAGAACGACGTTACCTGCTGTTCGCGTGCCGAGTTCCAGCGGAATTGTCTTGGCGTTGACTCGCCGGTCTTCCACGGTATCGTTCCAGTCGGCCGGTACATTCTGTCCGCCGATCTCCCAGAAAAAAACCCAGGCGAGTACCAATAAAACCAACGCGGCAGAGGGCGTGCGTTCTACCACAAAGATAGCGCAAACAGGTCCGCTGGATTTCACCAGCCCACTGATCAATGTTCTCAAGTAGGTGACTTTCAGCAGCAGCACATAGACAACTTCCAAAACAGATGCGATGACCAGAATCACCGCGATAACCGGATTAAGAAAATACGAACCAATCATTGCAGCAATAAACCACAGCGCAAACCAAAGGATTCCACTGCGAAAGCTCAGCGCCTGCTGCGCCAACGGGTACCGCAGACCAGACGCCTCGACGGAATAGCCGGGATTGATGCCGCCCGCAAACTTCTCCTCATCTACAGCTTTGCCAACCAGGTCATTCAATGCGTAGATTGCGGTATACGCCGCGAAGCCCGTGAAGACCGCAAGAAGAATGACCCGCCACGCGGGGAAGCTTCCCAACGCAATCCCCGCCGCAAAGGCGGGAGTGGCGAGGTCCAAAACACCATGCGTGGTCCGGGATAGGGCTAAGAAACGCTTCATCCGCGATGACTCCGTTGTCGACTCGTTTAGGTCTTTTTGGTGAAATGCGCCAAGTAGTTGACATCCGCAATCGCCGCGGCGAGTTTGAATTTGCTGGTGAAAGGATTGTAGATCAAGCTAGCGAACCTGACAAAATCCAGACCGTTGCTCCGATTCCAAGCTGTCAATTCCGCCGGGCGGATCAATTTGCTATACGTGTGGGTTCCACGCGGCAGCAGACGCAGAATATATTCGCCGCCGATGATCGCAAACAGGAATGCCTTCGGCGTACGGTTGATGGTCGAGAAAAAGGCGTGTCCTCCAGGTTTCAACGCTTTGGCGCACGCCGCCACGATCTGCTCCGGCTCCGGCACGTGTTCGAGCATTTCCATACATGTGACAACGTCGAAGCGGCCCGCGTCTTTCTCCGCGATCCTTTCGACGCTCTCATACAAGTATTCGATATTCAATCCTTCTCGTCGGGCGTGATCTCGCGCGACGTCCAGCGATTGCAGTGATAAATCTATGCCAGTCACACGTGCGCCCGTTTTCGCTAACGCCTCCGAAAGGATGCCGCCCCCGCAGCCCACATCCAGAACTTCTCGACTTCGAACAGCGACTCTCTCCGTGATGAATTTTGTGCGCAAGGGATTGACAGCATGCAGCGCCCCCATTTCACCCTTCGGGTCCCACCAGATCTGCGAAATACTGTCAAACTTCTCAATCTCGTTTCCGTCTACATTATCAAATGCTGTCATCGTCCTAGGACCATCCAGTTCTCAAGTGCTTTCGTAGCATTCGCTATGTCGTTATACGTAATGTCATTGAGGAAGATGCAGTTCCCAATGCCTTGTGGCATGGGTACGCGTTGCAATCCGTTGCGGTGATAGACGCGCTCCTGCAATGAGCCCCAGAGCTGGTGCGGTTCAAGCAGTGACACGTCCAACACGATTGTGAGTTTTTCGACGAGCTGGAAGATTCGGCTCGTTTCCTCATCGGTCAACAGGTTGCGCGCGCGCGCGATCAAGACCGAAAGGAGCACATCGAGCAACACCGCCTCACCATGTAAAAGGTCCGATTCGTGGCGGGTTTCTAATCCGTAACTAAAGGTATGACCGAAATCCATTTTGCGGTCGAGGTCCGCCTCAAAGAGATTGGGCTCGAGTTCCTCAAGCATCCCGGCGACGGCGCGGTTCAGAATCGTACAGCCCGCATCACTTTGCAAATGGACGTCGACGCTTTCAGGTCCGCAAGTCTCCAATATATGGAATAAGTGTGCATCCGTGATGACCGCCAACTTGATGATCTCGCAAACACCGTTCAGGAGGTGGCGGCGTGGCAGGGTGCGCAAGAAAGATTTGTCGAGCAGTACCTTTTGCGGAGCCTGGAAGGCGCCGAGGCGGTTCTTATTTCCATTGAAGTTGATGCCATTTTTGATGCCTACCGACCCGTCGACATACCCCATCAACGTGGTAGGCACTTTGATATGCGGTACGCCGCGGCGATAGGTGCTTGCCACGAAAGCCGCCACATCGGTCAACACGCCACCACCGATGGCGATGATCGGTTCGTCCCGGCGATGGATGGGGAAGGCATCCAGCTCCCGAACAATGGAGAAATAGTATTCGGCGGTCTTGTTCTCTTCGCCACCGGGGAATACAACGATCTTGGTCTTGATACCATGATGCGTGAAGTAGCTTCGCATGTCATCGCCATAATGTCGATCCACGTTTTCATCAATGACAACGAAGCGGCAACCATTTTTGACCTTCCCCGAGGAGAGCAAAGCCAAATTCTGTGGATCGAAGATGTTAGGCGCGCTGGCAACTTCGTATTCGACTGTGGACGCGTATTTGACGCGCCTAGTGAACAGTATGTCCGTCATACCACCCGCCGCCAGTTTGCTCGTGCATCCAGCACTTTTTTGGCGACGGCCTGGGCGAGTTCCACGCTGTGATTTTTGGCGTTGCCACACTGTTGGACGTTAGCGTAGGGGACTTCACTCGCGACCAATACATCGTTGAGAACAGCCTCGTAGGTGCTGCAGATCGTTTCGGCGTTGCCTTCGTTATAAAGGACAAGGTAAAACCCGGTTTGACAACCCATCAATCCAACAGAGAGAAAGTTCGCCGTCATGTATTTGACAAAGCCATACAGCAGAAAGTGCTCGAGGGAGTGCATTTCCGTCGACGACAAAAATTCCACGTTGGGTTGACTGATACGTAGGTCAACACAATAGACAACATCGCCTCGAGATCCCACATTTGCGGAGCGGAGTTTTACATGCGGTGCCCTCAATAATCGGTGATCGAGTTCGCCGACCGTCTCAGCATCCCAGCCGAGCTGCTTCAGGTCAACCATAAGCGCTCCTGTACTTCCGCAACCGAAGTTACAATTTTCTAAACAAACTGCGACAAGTGTTTGAAGCTGTCGTTCATCGCCTGCTCCCAGGACGCAACGTGGTGGTACAACTCCACTGACGCATAACCGGAGAAACCGTTATCGACCAGCGCCTTGAAACTGGCGGCGAAGTCCATCGTCCCTTCGCCGGGAACCTCATGGAAGTGGACGATACCAGTCAACGTATTCGCGACCATCTTGTCCATCAATAACTTGCCTCGCGTGTCTCTCGTAGTCCGCAAGTACAGGATGATCGGCCGGGCCCGTTCGAGTACGTCATAGCTCAGGCCAGGAACGGAAATGAGATAAGTGAAAATCTCGTCATCATGCGCCGAGACGCTTGCATCAAGTTTGCCGTAGTTCACCAGAGTGAGTTTCTTCGTGATGTGCACAGAGTCTAAAAGATTGTGTAGCTGTTTTTCCTGCGCTTTGGAAGGGGGCTCATCGCAGAAATATATCGGATGATCGGCATCCAGGAGAAGGTAATCCGCGAATTCAGGAAAGTAGATCAGGTAGTTGGCGAAATCAAGATCGGGCTCCAGGTCGTCCGCCATTTTCAGGATTTTCAGGTTGTAACCACGCCGCGCATCGGACACGTGGAGAAAACGGGCGTAGGGCGCGGCCTTCGCCAAGGCGCCCACATAGTCCTTATCGGAGCAGTACAAATGACACATATCCACATGCAGTTGGAACTTCGGCGAGTTCACTTCGTCGATCAGGCTCAGTCCCTGTTCTATCGTTTCGATGAACATGCCCGGTTCCGGCTCGATCAGCAGCGTGATGTCTTCATCGTCACGCACGCTCGCCAGGCATTGATGGATGCTGTCGACCAGCAGCTCACGCGGGTTGGCCGACGGATTCATCAGGTGTTCATCGCGGATGAATCCGCTGCCAAAGGTCACCAGCGGAACATCGAGCTTGCGGGCGAGTTCGATGCCGCGGCGGATCAGGTCGATGCGGCGTTTCCGGCCCGCCAGATCGGGGCTCATCAGGGATGGTTCGTGGGGACGGGAGGGGGTGAAGAAGTGCGAGGCGGTCGCCACGCAAGCGGCTTTGGTCTTCACGGAGGAGAGTCGTTTTTTGATCAGGCCCACATACTCATCGGTAACGTTGAACGGGTTGAAATGGTCCCGGTGAAAGGCTAACTCGATTCCGGGGTATCCAGCCTTGTCTACTTCAGTAATGGAATCCAGAAAATCAACATTGGTTAAGCCAAAGGTGCTGTAACTGAGTTCGATCATTATCCTTACTCCCAAAGTCGATCCTGCGCGCCACCGGGATATGTCCTGTTGTCCAACCGTCAATGCGAGGGCCGCGAATAGCCCGTCATTTCAACATAGCCCCGACCCTTAATGGGTGTATTCCGATAATGTCCGTCAAACGCCACGGCCCCCTCCCAATAGGTAGTTGATAGCGGCGACTCCTGATTGGGCATCAAGGCAGACCCGGAAAGTGTTAAGCCGATCCGATTGATCTCGATTTCCCACCGGACAGGGTACTTGGCGCCACTTTGCTGACTCGTCCAGCGATCCTTCGTTGTCAAGCGCCAATCGGGTAACGCCAGATGGGTCACAGTGCCATCGCTGGCGATAAAAGAACCACTTGATGTTGGCTTCACACGGCCATTGGATTCGCGAATCTGAAACATCATCAAGGCTGAACCGTTGTCAAATTGCAGCGAGAACCAATCCCACCCGACATCGTCGGGATCCAAAGCGCTGCTACCGTACTCATGATCGTTCCAACTCAGGCCACTGACGGTGAAGTTCTGGCCATCAACCGTCACCGTTCCCTGTGTCTCTTGCCGCACGACGGAATAGTAGTACGTGGCGTTTCCGGGTTGCTCGCCTTTGGCACTTAAACCCTGATTTCCGTGCAAAATAGGAGCGAGGGTCGGGCGCAGCCTCAGATCAACGCTAGCGTCGTCCGTTTTCGCAACAATGTGGATTGAATTATTCTCCGCTTCACGGACATACCAATCTTCCAACCACACAGCGTAGGGCTGTGCTCTGGCACCGGCAAGCCCTAGCGCTTCCCGGCTGAATTTTTCAGCAGGATGAAAGGCGCTGTTAGCAATGTCACTCACCGCAAAATGCGCTGAATAGATTTGATCGGTACGCCACGAGGATGCATCGGCCACGGCCGCCGCCTCCCCGGGGGGCGCCAACGCCCGGCGGAAAAACGTGAGCTGGTAACCAAATAGCCGTCCATCAGCGGTCGCCAGGTTGCCGGTGTAATACCACCATTCACCTTGGTAATCGTCGTGCGGCCCGAGGTCGCGGGGAAAGCGTATGACACCCGGTTCGGTCGCCAAGGCATATCCCGCCGTATTTTCATCGGCCAACATGCCAAGTAAGGATCCAGCTGCCGCAGCCGGCTGCTCCGGCCGTTGCCACCACCACCCTGCCGCCACCAAAACAAGGAGCGCAACAAGAACGCAGCCCAGCCTTTTCATATCTTGTTACTCTTCCCGAATAGCCGAGGCGATGCTCAACCGTGCCGAACGCCAAGCGGGATAGACACCTGCCGCCAGTGCCGCGACGACTGCCACCAAGAAGGCCTGGCCGAAGTACCCAAATTCAAACTTCATCTCCAAGGTCCAACCAAATGAACGAACGTTAATGATGTGGATAAGAATCCACGCCAATACAAAACCCGCAGGCAATGCCATCGAACCAGCCATACCGCCCATTAACCCGGCTTCGAGGCAAACCAATCTCCACAATTGACGGCGAGACATGCCGAGCGCACGAAAAACGCCCAATTCATGCACCCGCTCCAGTGCCAAACTCATCAAGGCGCCTAACACCCCAATAATGGCGATTGTTGTGGCCACCAGTCGCAACGCACCGGTGACGGCGAAGCTGCGATCAAATGTAGCCAGTGCCGCATCGCGAAGACTACGGCTGGATTGAATCACAATATCTTTTCGGCCTGCGAACCTTGCATGCAATTGGTCCAGCAATCCATCGACACTCACACCCGGCTTCAGAAGGAGGGCCACGGTCGTCGCATCGCGGTCCTGCCAATGGGACCGATACGTGGCCTGATCCATCAGCACTACCCCGTGATCTGAGGTGTAATCGGAATAAATCGCCAAAACAGGAAAAATTCGTGGTCCCGACTCCGTCATCAGCGTTATCGGCCCTGGCGGAGTCGTCAAATTTTGGCGTGCTACCAATGGTTCCGATAACATTACTCCTTCGCCGGCCAAGAAACGTTTCCACAGCGTGCGCTGATCGCCGCCAATCCAGCGATACGGCCGCTTGCCGTCAGATATATCGCCCGAGACCGCCGTCAAGTCCACCTCTTGCCCCCAGGCGGGGGCGAAGACGGTCGCATAACGACTCGAAATTGCCTCACGTACGCCCGGCCATTCATTCAAAATCCGTACGGCATCCGCCGGCAAATTACCACTGGGGCGAGTGGACGTTAGGGAAGGCGCAGACACGTAGATATCCGTTTGCAAAGTCAGCCCGAGCCAGGTGGCGAACGTTTGCCGAAACGAACCCACCATGAGCGAGACGCCGACAATCACCGAAACGGCCGTCATCAAAGCGGCAATAGCGACCGAGGTTCGGCTCAGTGAGCGCACGATATCTCGTGGGGCCATCCACCCCAGTGGACCGCACAAGCGACCCAGCCCAGGAGCCAGGCGCAACATCACCAACCGGGCAACCGGCGCAGTAATCAGCGCAAACGCAATCAGAACGGCACATAGACCGATGAACCCGAGGACCACGTTCTTGCCCGGCCACCACAACATCACAACACCAAAGCCGCCCATACCGAGACCCGCAGCCCACAACCACGGCACCAGGGTGGTCACTTTGCCTTCCAGGGCGGAGCGGCGCAAGGTACTGGCTGGGGCGCTGCGCATCGCTTCTACGGCCGGTGGCAGCGCGGCCAATAGCGCAGCAAAGATGCCGATGGCCAACCCTTTCAACAAACTTTCAGCCGACAACGCCACCTCACGCACATTGACAACAAAGTAGAGATCGTTGATGGATTGAGTCACCAGGCCAATTAGACCTTCGCCGAGCCAAACTCCGAACAAGAGGCCCAATCCGCTGCCGACCAGTGCCGCGACCAGGGTTTCCGTCATTATCAGCCAAAACAACTGCCCACGAGTGACGCCTATACAGCGGAGAATGCCAAACAACCTACGGCGCTGCACAACATTGAACGTTACGGTGTTGTAGATCAGAAACGTGCCGACGAGCAAAGCGATTAAACTCATCGCGGTCAGATTGACGGTAAAGCCCGTCATCATCTGTTTCATGGTGTTGTTTTGAGCAGCTGCCGCCTCTAGACGCACACCACTCGGCAATCTTTGTTTGATCTGCATGGCAATGGCCTGATCGTTGATAATCAGATCGATATGACTAAGCTTGCCCGGCATGTGAAATAGCTCTTGAGCGGTGGCAATATCCGCAAGGATTAAGTCTCGTAACCGTTGTCCGGTAATTGCATCTGCTGGCGTGATGAGGCCCACTAAGGTGACGGTGGTGGGCGCACCTTGCACTTGTAGGGCGAAGTTGTCTCCCAGCGCTAGATGATACTCTGTCGCCACGTCTCGGCTTAGAATGACCCCATTCGGACGGATGAGGAAATTACTTGCCGCCTCAAGATCTTGCTGCCTCCATAAATCGGGGCGAAAGGGCGGCTCAGCAAAAGGGTCGATCCCCATCAGACGCATCACGCGATTTCCCATTTTGGGAGCCAACACATGCCCTTCGATCACGGGAGCGGACAAATCAAATCCCTGTTTCCGAATATCCAGGTAGACCTGTTGGTCGAGGCTGCCGCCCCGACCACCAGCCAAGCGATGAGTGGCCTTTCCCGTGATTGCCTCGGCAGAGATGTCAAGAGCGCGTTGGGCTGAGCCGTTGGACAGGTCGATGGCCACGATCATGGCCACACCCAGGGCGATACCGAGAACCAACAGAATATATTGAAACGGCCGTTGCCGCACGCGGCGCCAAGCTGTGCGCCACAGCGGTAAATATCCAAATACCGTTCGGTTTTTCATATCAATCACATGATCTGACCCGAGCTGATCCGGTCATTGATTTCAGTTTCTTGCGCCAAGTCGGGCACCAATTTACCGCCATGCAAATAGAGAACTCGATCGGCATGATGAACGACCGCCGGATTATGTGTGGCCATGATTAATGTCTTACCTGCTTGACGAGTGAGATCGAGCAGAAGTGCCAATACCCTATCCCCGGTCTTGTTGTCGAGGTTACCCGTGGGTTCATCCGCGAGGACCAGCACGGGATTGTGCGCCAACGCCCGACAAATAGCCACCCGTTGTTGTTCTCCACCCGAAAGCTTATCGGGAAGACTGCTTTCACGTCCGCCCAGGTCCACCTTTTCCAAAAGGTCGCGAGCAACATTCGCCGCTTTTCGTTGGGGCACCCCGGCTAGCTCCTGGGGCAATGTAATGTTTTCGAGCACCGTAAGCGTGGGGATAAGGTTAAAGAATTGGAAGACGAAGCCGATCTGGTCGCGCCGGAAACGCGTTCGGTCCCGCTCACGCATTTTGGTGATGTTGAAGCTGTCAATTATGACGTCACCCGCGGTGGCCTGTTCGATGCCACTGATGAGGTTGAGCAGGGTGCTTTTGCCGCTGCCGCTATGACCCAATAGCACCACAAACTGGCCTGTTTCAAAATCAACATTGACGTCGTCTAAGACACGTCGTTGGCCTTCGCCCTCTTGAAAAACTCGGCTTACGTTCCTGAGCTGAATGATTGGTTGCGCGTTCATCAAGTCCTTTTGCCGGATACCCGGCAGCATTGTAGCCCTATCGTTCACGGGTGATGGACGTTTTTGACGCGACTGTTGAATCGCGAGCTCACAGGTGCGTTTGAGCCGGATCTCGCCATGGTTACGTGACGTGACGATGTCAAGACGGTCGACATCGATACGGTGCCCGGTGCCCACCTCCCCGGTGGGCAGCAGCGCGGCGCCAAACCGGGCGCTCGTCTCGATCCGGTTCCGCTATCGACGAGCGTGAATCGCGATCCGTCACCAGCTACCCGGCGCATCCGCGGTCGGCAGGCGCAGCGCGCTCACCATCGTGGCAACTCACACCGAATGCGTTAGGTTTTTCTTGGGGTTTCAATCCGGGGGTTAGCAGCCGCCCACTGCAGAAAGGAAGTCCCATGCTCAAAGGATTCAAAGAGTTTCTGTCGCGGGGAAATATCGTCGATCTTGCCGTTGCGGTGGTCATCGGTACGGCATTCACGGCGCTGGTCACCAAGTTCACTGACAGCATCATCACGCCCCTGATCAACCGGATAGGCGTTAAACAGCAGTCCGACGTCGGGATCCTCAAAATCGGCATCGGCGGAGGCCAGACCATCGACTTGAATATCTTGTTGTCGGCGACGATCAACTTCATCCTCATCGCCGCCGTCGTGTACTTCTTTGTCGTGCTGCCCTACAACACGCTGCGCAAGAAGGGTGAGGTCGAGCAGGCGGACGACGCCCAAGTCGTACTGCTCACAGAAATTCGCGATCTGCTCGAGCAAACCAACGGAAGCTCATCCGGCAAGCACGGAAGCGCGACCGTGGCACCTCCGCCCGAGCACGGGCCTCGCGCAGATACCTGACCGCAGCGAACTCAGATCTCCAGGCTGGACAATTGCCCGATGATATGAGCGGCTAGCGGATTAAGCGTCGCCATGCCGTCACGCACGGCATAACGGGAACCGGCGAGGTTGACCACCAACGTGCTGCCGGAGACACCGGCCAGGCCACGCGACAGTCCCGCGTCGGTGATGCCCGCGGAAAGTCCCGAGGCGCGGATGGCCTCAGCGATGCCGAGAATTTCGCGGTCCAGGATGTCGCGGGTAGCTTCCGGCGTGACATCGCGAGGCGTCACACCGGTCCCGCCGACCGACACCACCAGGTCCACCCCGCCAATCACCGCAGTGTTCAGCGCGTTTCGAATCTCGACCTCGTCCGCCTCGACCGCCACCACACCATCGACGACGAACCCCGCTTCCGTCAGCAACTCGGTGACAAGCGGCCCGCTGTGGTCCTCATCACCGTGCGCGGTGCGATCGTCGACGACGACGACTAGTGCCCGCCCGACTACCAACTCCGCACCCTGTTCCATGGGAGCAACCGTATATCCGAGGTCTGACAACTGCGGATCGACCTTCATCACTGTTCCGCCTTGCCAAGCGTGACCTGCACGGTACGACTGCCGCCCGCGGGATCCTGAAAGGTCAGCGATACCTTGTCGCCGGGCGCCTTGGAGCGCACCGCGGCGACCAAGCCGTCGGCGCTGTTGATCGGACGGTCATCGACCTTGGTGACGACGACGCCCTTGGGTATTCCGGCGCCGGCGGCCGCACCGTTTGCCACCACCTCGACAACCTTGGCGCCCGGTACCCCCTTATCGGTGGTCACCTGCACGCCCAGCGAGGCGTGCGACGCTTTGCCGGTGCTGATCAATTCGTCGGCAATGCGCTTGGCCTGGTTGATCGGAATAGCAAAGCCGAGGCCGATCGAACCGCTCTGCGCATCACCGGAATCGGCGCCCAGAGTGGCAATCGCCGAGTTGACGCCGACAAGCTGGCCGCTCATGTTGACCAACGCGCCGCCGGAGTTACCGGGGTTGATCGCGGCGTCGGTCTGAATCGCGTCCAGCACCGTGTTTTGGTTGCCCACCTCACCCGTCGTGGACACCGGCCGGTTGAGCGCGCTGACGATCCCGGTAGTCACCGTGCCCGCCAGTCCAAGCGGTGAGCCGATGGCCACCACCGGTTGACCGACCCGTAGATCCGACGACGAGCCCATCGCGATCGGATTCAGGTTGGAAACGCCCTGAACCCGGACCACTGCGATATCACTGGTGGGATCGGCCCCGACCACCGTGAACGATGCGGTACGCCCGTCGGAGAATGTCACCGTCGTTTTCGGCGGCGGGCCCGCGGGGGGTTTGGCCGCGGCGGCGACGACGTGGTTGTTGGTCATGATCAGGCCGTCGGCCGACAGGATGATGCCGGAACCCTCCTCCGACTGCCGGCCCAGATCGGTCTCCAGCATGACGACACTGGGCACCACCTTGGCCGCTACCTGCTCGACCGATCCCGGCGGCATGTTGGCCGCCGGGACGCTGGGCGCCGCCCCCGATGCCACCGTCCCGCCGTTGCCACCGCCGGGTGACCGGTTGAGCTCGACAACCGAGGCCGCCGCGCCGCCGATACCGGCGGACACCACCGCGATCACGAGCGCACCAACGGCCAACATGCCTGCGCGAGGCCGTCTTTGGGGGATCGCCTGAGGAGGCGGCCCCATTGGCGGCAGCATCCCGGGGATCGGACCCGGCCCGGTGCCACCCGGTATCGGCCCCGGTCCAGTACCACCGGGGATCGGTCCTGGTCCCGTGCCCCCGGGTATCGAACCCGCCCCGGTCCCGCCGAGCGTCTCGTAGGGCTGCCGGAACTGGGCCGTCTGGGACGGCGGGGACTGCTGATAGCGCCAATCGAACTGCTGGTTATACGCGGGCCCCTGGGCATAAGCGGGGGGAACAGGCTGATTAGGCGCGCGGTATCCCGGCTGCTGCGGCGGTGGCGAATACCTCGGGTGATTCGTCATGTCGCTAAGTCGCTCTTCCTCTGCTCGGGCTTAGGTGAAGCTCGGCCATGCACTGCTGCATGGGCTTGGTTTCAACAGTAACTGCACACCTACCTTGCGCGCGCGGACTGAGAATCCTCTGAGATAACGTTCGCCGAAGCCCGAGAGTTCGTCGTCTTGATCACTGGGTCCGTCTTAGCCTCCGCCAGCGACGCCGAGTAGGGCGCGGTCGGCATCGGCCGACCAGGTAACAGCACGTAAATCGAGGTGCCCGGGGGCTGACCACCGGGGTTGGTGTCCTCGACGCGCAGCGATCCGCCGTGATTGAGCACCACCTGTTTGACGATGGCCAGCCCTAACCCCGAGCCCGGCATCGCCCGCGCCGACGTCGATCGGTAGAACCGTTCGAACACCAGACGCCGCTCTTGCGGTGGGATGCCCGGCCCTTGATCCGAGACCACCAGCTCGGCGTGTGACGGATCGAGCTGTGTCAGCCGAACACCGACGTGACCGCCCGGTGGGCTCCATTTCGCCGCGTTGTCCATAAGGTTCAGCGCCGCCCGCGACAGCCCGGCGGCATCGCCGTAGACCTGCCAGGGAATTACCTCGACGTCGAAGTGGATGTCGTTGCGCCGCCGCCTGACCCGCTCCAGGCTGCGGTCGACCACGTCGGCCATGTCCACCGGCTCATGCACCACTTCACCGGCATCGCCGCGGGTGAGGTCCACCAAATCGCCGACCAGCGTGGACAATTCCTCGATCTGCGCCAGCACGTCAGCACGCAGATCGACCATCTCCTGCTCCGGTAGCCGAGGCGCTCCAGGCGCCATCGAGGCAATCAGCAGTTCGACATTGGTGCGCAACGACGTCAGCGGGGTTCGCAACTCGTGTCCGGCGTCGGTCACTAGCCGTGACTGCCGTTCCCGAGACTCGGCCAGCGCCCGCAACATCAGGTTGAACGCCTCGGTGAGCCTCGCCAATTCGTCGCTGCCGAAGACCGGGATGGGCCGCAGGTCGTCGGTGCGCGCCACCCGCTCGGCCGCTTCGGTGAGGCGACCCACCGGACGCAGCCCGGCGCGGGTGACCATTCCTCCCGCCACCGCCGCGACCGCGACGCCGACCCCACCGACGATGAGCAACACCGCGCGCAGTTTGGTCATGACCGCCTCGGTGGGCCTCAAACTCTTGGAGATCAAGAGGGAACTGCCGTTGGGAAGGTGGATGGCAAGGACCCGTTGATCGGCTGCGGTGCGCCGTGACATGAACAACTCGCCGCGGATGACCGCTTTCTCCGGCGATCCGACGGGCAGGGTCTGACCGGGCTGGTTGGCCGTGTAAATCGACCGGCCCGGGTTCACCAGCATCGCATTGACGTCCGAATAGGCCGTGCCCTCGATGGCCTTTCCCGGGTCGGCGGCCAGCGAACCACTGGCGATCAGCAACTGCGCTCGGCTCTGCAGCTGGTTGTCGATGTCGCTGTAGAGGGCGGCCGAGACCACCGCGTAAACCGCGAATGCCATCAGGACGACCGCCATCGCGACCATGGACATCGCCAGCAGCATCACCCGCCACCGCAGGGACAACGAGCTGGTAGTTCTCAGCGGCGCACGCCTAGAACGGACGCGCCGACGCAACCGAATCATCAGGGCGGCGTTTCGCGTAGCACGTAACCCACTCCGCGCACGGTGTGGATCAGCCGCGGCTCGCCATCGGCCTCGGTCTTGCGGCGCAAATACCCGACGTAAACTTCCAGCGCGTTACCAGAGGTGGGAAAGTCAAACCCCCACACCTCTTCGAGGATGCGGCTGCGGGTCAACACCCGGCGCGGATTGGCGATCAGCATCTCCAGTAAGGCGAACTCGGTGCGGGTGAGGCTGATCCGGCGCTGGCCGCGAGTCACTTCGCGGGTCACCGGGTCCAGGGTCAGGTCGGAGAATCGCATGGCCACGGACTCGGCGGCGTCATCTTCGGGTTTGGTGCGACGCAGCAACGCCCGCATCCGGGCCAACAGCTCTTCGAGGGCGAACGGCTTCGGCAGATAGTCGTCGGCGCCAGCATCTAGGCCGGCGACCCGCTCGGACACCGAATCACGAGCGGTCAGTACCAGAATGGGCAGGTCATCGCCGGTGCTGCGAAGCTGACGGCACACCTCCAAGCCGTCCAGCCGCGGCATCATGACATCCAGAACCAACGCGTCAGGTCGATCGCTGGCAATCATGTCGAGGGCCTCGACGCCATCGTGGGCGAGCTCGACCGAGTAGCCATTGAAGGACAGTGACCTGCGCAGCGACTCCCGCACCGCGCGATCGTCGTCCACGACAAGTATTCGCACGCAAACTAGTTTCGTACGAGCGCCTGAGACAGGCCTGAGAGGCGCGCCGCTGTCGTGGGCTTGCCCCGCAAACTCGAATCACATTCGTCACATTGGCCCCCGGCGGGAGGGATGCCCTGCCTACCCACCCCATAGCGACTGCGGCAGTCGCTATGAGATGACACAAAGCGTGCCCGCTCCCGAGAGACTGGTGAAGCCGCTGTGACGAGCGGTACCGTTAGCGCTTGTCGAGATCAATGAGGCCCAGGCGGGCGGCTTTGAGCAGCCTGCGGGGCACTTTGTGCTTGTGGCCTGCAACGGTCACCCCGACGAGCTCGGTCTTGGTGGCCTTCCACTGCGAGCGCCGGCTTCGGGTGTTCGCGCGCGACATCCTGCGCTTTGGTACGGCCATAGTCGAGTCTTCCTCTTGTGTAGGAGCTTCCGCGCGCACGTGGGCACGGCGACAATCGCATCGAGGATACCCGTTGGACACGGCCCAGCCCAATTGCGGGCTGCGGGGTGACCGTCAGTTAAAGGTTGTCGTCCCGATGGCGGTGGGGCTGTAGCTGATGTACACAGGTTGCTGCGCGAACGGGATGTACCCGGTATTCATCACGCCGCCCGAGGTAACAAATGGGCTGTTTGACCCGGTCGTCGTGTACGAGTACAGCAGCGTCTGGCCGTCGCTGGTGTAGACCGAAATTGTCGTTCCGGCCGGCACGAATCCCCCCGAAGGCAGGCCTGCAAGGGATGACGGGATGGTTCCATTGATACCGCCCGAGTCGAACATCACGGGAGCGGTCTGTAGAGCCCCGCCATTGATCTGTACGGCGACGTTGGCGATCGGGGCTCCGGAAACCGTGATACCGCCTGGCAATGTATTGGGACCAAACTGCACCACGCCCGCGGATTCGTTGATCAGCACACCATTGTTGAGCAGCCCTGGCAACGCCGTGATTATGGAGCTGGTGCCGGGGAATCCGTTATTGGGTCCGATACCCAAGACGCCAACCGCACCGGATCTCGACAAAAATTCACTGAGAGTTCCCGGCGACGACGACGTGACGACGTTAACGCCGGTCGGTAAAGTGACGAGGCCATTCCCGAAACTCAACGTCGTCGAGTACGTGTTGTAGTTGTAAGTCAGCCCGCCGGCGTAACCGGCGGTACCCGACCCGATGACAGGGCCGAGGTTCTGCGTCAGGAACGTGTTGTCCAGAACGAGACCGGTGGACCCGGTGTCAAGCAGCACCGGCACCATCTGTCCGCCGTTGATGGAGATGAATACCACCGGCTCGGTGGTATTCACGATCTGCAGCGGAATGGTGGCGTTTGTCAAAGTGGTGCTGCCCGCCGCCGTGCCGCCCGTGGCGCCGTTGAGGCCGGTGCTGCCGTTGTGGCCGCCGAGCAGAGTGCCGAGCCCGCCGGTGCCGCCGGCGCCGTTGGTCCCGAACGTGCCGTTTATGCCACCGCTGCCACCGTTGCCACCGTTGCCGCCATTGCCGCCGTCGGCGCCGTTGCCGCCGGCGCCCCCAGTGCCGCCAAAGCCGGCGGCGCCGCCAGCACCACCCTCACCGGCGTTTGCGCCGACACCACCGGTGCCGCCCTCGCCGCCGTAAGAGCCGGAACCATTGGCGAAGGTGGCAGTGCCGCCGTGTCCGGCGTTCGCGCCGTCGCCGCCTTGGCCCGCGTCGCCTCCGCGACCGCCGTCGGCACCGGCCCCGCCAGTACCGCCGGTGCCGCCGTTGCCGCCAACGCCGCCCGCGCCGCCGTCGCCGCCGTTGTTGGCTTGGGCGTTGAAGTTGCCGCTGGCATCACCGCCGGGGCCGCCGTCACCGCCTAGGCCGCCTTGGCCCCCGGTACCGCCGGCGAAGCCGGTGTCGCCCTGCCCGCCGTCGCCACCAGCGCCTGCGACGCCGCCGGCCCCGCCCGCACCGCCGGTCCCGATCGGCAGCCCTTTCGGCGCGGGCTGCTGGTAGTAGCCACTACCGGGCGCGCCGCCCGCCCCAGCCGCCCCGCCGGCGCCTCCGGCGCCGCCATCGCCCCCGGCGCTGCCGATGCCGGTGCCGCCGTCGCCGCCGCCGCCGCCAGCGCCGCCATTGCCGCCCGCACCGCCGTCGCCGTTGGAGCCGAACAACCCGTGCCAGTCCTCGTCGAGGTTGGGTGGGCTAGCCGCGCCGCCTTGACCGCCTTGACCGCCGGCACCGCCGTTACCTCCGGCGAAGCCGGGGTTGCCGCCGGCCAGGCCGTTGTCGCCGGCGCCTCCGGCGCCGCCATCGCCGCCGTCGCCCCCGGCGCCGCCGCTGCCGAAGAAGACGCCGGCAGCAGCGGAGGCTTCTCTGCTGGAGCCCAGGCCGGGGCTGCCACCGGCACCGCCGTTACCGCCGTCGCCGCCGCTGCCACCGAGGCCGCCGGCGCTGTTGATGCCCGCCCCGCCGTTAGTGCCCTGGCCGCCGGCGCCGCCGTCGCCGCCGTTGCCGCCGCTGCCGCTGACGGTGTTCACGCCGCCGTCGCCGCCGATGCCGCCCGTACCGCCGGCGCCGGCGTTGCCGCCGTCGCCGCCGTCGCCGCCGTTGCCGTTGGCGGTGGCCACGCCGCCGTTGCCACCGCCGCCGCCGTCGCCGCCGTCGCCGGCGGCCCCGCCCTTACTGCCGTTGCCACCGTTGCCGCCGATGCCGCCCGCACCCCCGGCGCCGCCGGAACCCGCGGTGCCCGCGGTCCCGGAGCCATTACCGGCCTGCCCACCGGTGCCGCCACTGCCGCCTTGTCCGCCGTCGCCACCAGCGTGTCCGACGCTAGTGGCGGTGCCGGCGGCGCCGGTACCGCCGCCGCCGCCGGCGCCGCCGGTACCGCCTTGCCCGCCATCGCCGTTGGTGCCGCCGCCAGCGGCTGCACCGCCCGTGCCACCGGCGCCACCGCTGCCGCCGCTACCGCCGGCGCCGGCGATGACGCCCAAGCCGCCGCTGCCGCCGGCGCCGCCAGTGCCGCCAGCCCCGCCGGATCCGGCGCTGCCCGCCACCCCTTGGATGGAGCCCGCACCGCCGCCGCCGGCGTCGCCGCCGGTGCCCCCGGGCCCGCCGTCGCCGCCTCCACCACCCGCCACGCCGGCGTTGCCGCTGTTGTCGATGCCGGCGCCGCCCTGGCCGCCCTGGCCGCCGACGCCACCGGCGCCGCCCTGCCCTCCCGCACCCTGGCTGCCGCCGATCCCGACACCGGCAGCGCCGCCGGCCCCGCCGTCGCCACCCGCACCGCCGGCCGCGCCCTGCTCACCGTTTCCGCCGCCGGCCGCCCCGGCCTCACCTGGGCCGCCTGCCCCGCCGGTGCCACCCACGCCACCTTGCCCGCCGGAGCCGGCAGTGCCGGTCGCCCCTTGGATAGCGCCGGTACCGCCGGCCCCGGCCGCCCCGCCGGTGCCGCCAACCCCGCCAGCGCCGCCAGCACCGCCGGCCACCCCGACGTTGCCGCTGTTGTCGCTGCCGGCACCGCCTTGGCCGCCCTGGCCGCCGAGCCCGCCCATGCCGCCCTGACCGCCCACACCCAGTGCACCACCGGCCCCGCCGGTGCCGCCAGCTCCGCCGGCACCGCCTTGGGTGCCTTGGCCGCCTTGGCCGCCGTCGACACCGCTGACGCCCACAACGCCCTGAGCGCCTTGGCCGCCGGTGCCGCCTTGGCCGCCGGCCCCGCCGCCGCCCGCGGCGCCGTCGACCCCGCCGGTGCCGCCGCTGCCGGCGCTGCCGCCTAGACCGGCGGCCCCGCCGGTGCCGCCCGCGCCGCCGTCACCGGCGCCGGAGCCGGTGTCCGCTGCGCCAACACCGCCTTGGCCGCCCTGACCGCCGGTACCGCCAGCACCACCGTTCCCGTTGATCCCCACAGTGCCGAACAAGGCCGAGCCTTGGCCACCCGCCCCGCCCGCACCCCCGAGGCCGCCGCCGCCCCCGAGACCACCAATACCCCCGGTGGGATTGGTGCCGGCGACACCGACGCCACCCATCCCACCGGAGCCCCCGAGGCCGCCGGCGCCACCCTGGCCGCCAGCACCACCGTTGCCGTACAAGATCCCGCCGTTGCCGCCGTTGCCGCCGGCCCCGCCGATGCCGCCGATGCCGCCGTTGCCGCCGTTGGCCCCGGAAAGGCCCGCCATGCCCGCGGCGCCGACCGCGCCGGCCCCACCGGCACCGCCGTTGCCCCCGTTGCCCAACAGCCCCGCGTCACCGCCCCGGCCTCCCGGCTGCCCGGCGGCGCCTGACCCGCCGTTGCCGCCGTTGCCCCACAAAATCCCGCCGGCCCCGCCGTTTTGGCCGGTGCCCGGCGCGCCGTTGGCGCCGTCGCCGATCAGCGGGCGACCCAGCAACAAGTTGGTGGGCGCGTTGATCAGACCCAGCACGTTGGCGTTAGCTGCCTCGGCGGCCGCATACAAATTTCCCGCGCTATTCAGCGCCTGTACGAATTGCTCGTGGAAGGTCGCCGCCTGTGCGCTGAGCGACTGATAGCCCTGCCCGTAGCTCGAGAACAGCGACGCGATGGCCGCCGACACCTCGTCGCCGGCGGCGGGCATCAATGCCGTGGTCCGGGCCGCCGCCATCGCATCGGCCTCGGCGATCATGGACGCAATATCGTCCAGATCCGAAGCCATCGACAGCAGCGTCGGCGGTGCTGTAATCACGAAGGACATTTCAGTGACCTCTCGGCAGACACCCGGCGCGCTGTCGCGAAAACGGACTCTACTCCGACGGACGGCACAAAACGGACCCTTTCTGGAGCCTCCAGGAGCCGATCCGCACCGATAGCGCACAGGTCCCTGTGGCGTAACGCGGCGATGCTAACCTACCGGTTGGTTGGTTGGTCGCGTTACCGAACAGTCCCAATGAAGAGAGGACGTGCATGGCTCCCGTTTCCAGTGCCGCGCGTATCGCCAACTGCTCGGGCTTTTATGGCGACCGGCTGTCAGCCATGCGCGAAATGCTCACCGGCGGCGAACTGGACTACATCACCGGGGACTACCTGGCCGAACTGACCATGCTGATCCTCGGCCGGGACCGGATGAAAAACCCCGACCGGGGCTACGCCAAGACCTTCCTGACCCAACTCGAGGACTGCCTCGGGCTGGCCTGCGACCGCGGGGTGCGCATCGTCGCCAACGCCGGCGGGCTAAATCCCGCCGGGCTGGCCGACGCGATACGGGCGCTGGCCGAGCGGTTGGGCATCCCGGCACGCATCGCCCACGTCGAAGGCGACGACCTGCAGCCCCGCGCGGCCGAACTCGGTCTCGGCACACCGCTCACCGCGAACGCATACCTCGGCGCGTGGGGCATCGTCGACTGCCTCAACGCCGGCGCCGACGTCGTCGTTACCGGCCGGGTCACCGACGCCTCGGTGATCGTCGGGTCCGCCGCCGCGCACTTCGGCTGGGGGCGCACCGACTACGACCAGCTCGCCGGCGCCGTGGTGGCCGGGCACGTCATCGAATGCGGCGTCCAGGCCACCGGTGGCAACTACGCCTTCTTCACCGAAATCCCGGATCTGAGCTACGCTGGTTTCCCCCTAGCGGAGGTGCATGCAGACGGCTCCGCGGTGATCACCAAGCATCCGGGCACCGGGGGCCTGGTCAGCGTCGACACCGTCACCGCGCAGCTGCTCTACGAGATCACCGGCGCTCGCTATGCCAACCCGGATGTGACCGCGCGCATGGACACCGTCGAGCTGTCCGATGACGGCCCAGACCGGGTCCGGATCAGCGGTGTGGTGGGCGAGCCGCCGCCGCCCACGCTGAAGGTGTCGCTGAACAGCATCGGCGGATTCCGCAACACCATGACTTTCGTGTTGACCGGCCTGGACATCGAGGCCAAGGCCGACTTGGTGCGACGGCAGCTGGAATCCAGCTTGACCGTCAAGCCCGCCGAGCTGGAATGGACCCTGGCCCGCACCGACCACGCCGACGCCGACACCGAAGAAGCCGCCAGCGCGTTGCTGCGCTGCGTCGTCCGCGATCCCGACCCGGCGAACGTGGGCCGCCAATTCTCTTCGGCGGCAGTCGAATTGGCCCTGGCCAGCTATCCCGGGTTCACTGTCACCGCCCCGCCCGGGGACGGTCAGGTGTACGGCGTGTTCACCCCCGGCTACGTCGACGCCGTCAAGGTGCCGCACATCGCCGTGCATCCCGACGGCACTCGCGTCGAGATTCCCTGCGCCACCGAGACTTTAGAGCTGGCACTGGCCACGGCGCCGCCGTTACCCGAACCACTACCCGCCGGCCCGACCCGGCGCGCGCCGCTGGGCCTGATCGCCGGAGCTCGTAGCGGCGACAAGGGCGGCTCGGCCAACGTCGGTGTCTGGGTCCGCACCGCGGAGCAGTGGCGCTGGCTGGCCAACACCCTGACGGTCGAGCTGCTCAAGAAGCTGCTTCCCGAAACGGCCGAGCTTGAGGTCACCCGCCACGTGCTGCCTAACTTGCGGGCGCTGAACTTCGTCATTGAGGGAATACTCGGCCAAGGCGTCGCCTACCAAGCGAGATTCGATCCGCAAGCCAAGGGGCTGGGCGAATGGTTGCGCAGCCGACACGTCGACATTCCGGAGAGCCTTTTGTGAGCATTTGGAACACACCCGAGCGCGACCAGCTGCGAAAGACGGTGCGCGCGTTCACCGAACGCGAGATTCTGCCCAACGTCGACGAGTGGGAGCGCACCGGCGACCTGCCGCGCGAGCTGCACCGGCGCGCTGGGGCCACCGGCCTGCTAGGCGTGGGCATGCCAGAAGCGGCCGGCGGTGGCGGCGGCGACGGCGCCGACTCGGTGATCGTCTGCGAAGAGGCGCATCAGGCCGGCATGCCCGGAGGGGTTTGGGCATCGTTATTCACCTGCGGCATCGCGGTGCCGCATATGATCGCCTCCGGCGATGAGCGGCAGATCGAGACGTATGTGCGGCCCACGCTGGCCGGCGAGAGGATCGGCGCGCTGGCCATCACCGAACCCGGCGGCGGCTCCGATGTCGGACATCTGCGGACCGCGGCCGTATCGGATGGCCATGACTACGTGATCAACGGCGCCAAGACCTACATCACCTCCGGGGTTCGCGCCGACTACGTCGTCACCGCGGTACGCACGGGAGGGCCGGGCGCAGCGGGGGTTTCGCTGATTGTGGTCGAGAAGGGCACTGCCGGCTTTGAGGTCACCCGCAAGCTGGACAAGATGGGCTGGCGGTCCTCCGACACCGCCGAGTTGTCCTACACCGACGTGCGGGTGCCGAAAGCCAATCTCGTCGGCGCCGAGAACAGTGGATTCGCCCAGATCGCCCAGGCGTTCGTCTCCGAACGCATCGGCATGGCCGCGCAGGCGTATTCGAGCGCACAACGGTGCCTGGACATCACGGCGCAGTGGTGCCGCGACCGGGAGACGTTCGGCCGGCCGCTGATCTCCCGGCAATCGGTGCAGAACACGCTGGCCGAGATGGCCCGGCGCATCGACGTCGCCCGGGTGTACTCGCGCCACGTGGTGGAGCGTCAGGTCGCCGGCGAGACGGACCTCATCGCGCAGGTCTGCTTCGCCAAGAACACCGCCGTCAAGGCCGGCGAATGGGTCGCCCACCAAGCTGTTCAGCTGTTCGGCGGGATGGGATACATGGCCGAGTCCGAAATAGAACGCCAGTACCGGGACATGAGAATTCTGGGCATTGGCGGTGGAACCACCGAAATCCTCACCGCACTGGCCGCCAAACGTCTGGGGTATCAATCGTGATTGCACCGCCTCCTCCTCATCGCTCCGTCCCCCTCGCCGCTCCGCGGCTGGGGGTGCCCCCACTGCATCGTCGGCGGTGGTCGTGACCGTGCTGAAGTCCACTCTCGATCCGAAGGCCGCGGCCTTCGCCGATGCCGCGTCGGCGGCCACCGCACGGCTCGACGAGATCGACGCCGAACTCGCCAAGGCGCTTGCCGGCGGCGGGCCGAAATACGTCGAGCGTCACCACGCCCGCGGCAAGCTGACGCCGCGGGAGCGCATCGAGCTGCTCGTCGACCCCGACTCCCCCTTTCTCGAACTGAGCCCGTTGGCGGCGTACGGGACCGCGTTCACGGTCGGCGCCAGCCTGGTTACCGGAATCGGCGCGATCTCCGGCGTGGAGTGCATGATCGTCGCCAACGACCCCACGGTCAAGGGCGGCACCAGCAACCCGTGGACACTACGAAAGATATTGCGGGCCAAGCAGATCGCCTTACAAAACCGACTTCCGGTGGTCTCGCTGGTGGAGTCCGGCGGGGCGGACCTGCCCACCCAGAAGGAGATCTTCATACCCGGCGGGCAGATGTTCCGCGATCTGACGCGCCTCTCGGCGGCCGGGATCCCCACCATTGCACTGGTATTCGGCAACTCCACCGCGGGTGGGGCGTACGTGCCCGGCATGTCCGATCACGTGGTGATGATCAAGGAACGCTCGAAGGTCTTCCTTGCTGGTCCCCCGCTGGTGAAGATGGCCACCGGCGAGGAGTCCGACGACGAATCACTGGGTGGCGCCGAAATGCACGCCCGCATATCGGGTTTGGCTGACTATTTCGCTCTCGACGAGCTCGATGCGATCCGGATTGGACGCCGCATTGTGGCGCGGTTGAACTGGGTCAAGCAGGGGCCCACGCCCAGGCCGGTCACCGAGCCGTTGTTCGATGCCGAGGAATTGATCGGCATCGTCCCCGCGGACCTGCGCATCCCGTTCGACCCGCGCGAGGTGATCGCCCGCATTGTCGACGGCTCCGAATTCGACGAGTTCAAGCCGTTGTACGGGTCGTCGCTGGTGACGGGGTGGGCCCAGTTGCACGGCTACCCGCTGGGCATCCTTGCCAATGCTCGGGGCGTGCTGTTCAGCGAGGAATCACAGAAGGCCACGCAGTTTATTCAGCTGGCCAACCGCTCCGACACACCGTTGTTGTTCCTGCACAACACCACCGGCTACATGGTGGGCAAGGAGTACGAAGAAGGCGGCATGATCAAGCACGGCTCGATGATGATCAACGCCGTGTCCAACTCCACCGTGCCGCACATCGCGCTGTTGATCGGCGCATCCTACGGCGCGGGCCACTACGGCATGTGCGGGCGCGCCTACGATCCCCGGTTCCTATTCGCCTGGCCGAGCGCCAAGTCGGCGGTGATGGGCGGCGCCCAGTTGTCGGGGGTGCTGTCGATCGTGGCCCGGGCAGCCGCCGAAGCTCGCGGGCAGCAGGTGGACGAGGCCGCGGACGCCGCGATGCGGGCCGCCGTCGAGGGCCAGATCGAAGCCGAGTCGCTGCCACTCGTCCTGTCCGGGATGCTCTACGACGATGGGGTGATCGACCCGCGCGACACCCGCACCGTGCTGGGAATGTGTTTGTCCGCCATCGCCAATGGCCCGATCAAGGGGACGTCGAACTTCGGCGTCTTCAGGATGTGAAGCCCATGTCAATCACTCGAGTACTGGTGGCTAACCGTGGCGAGATCGCCCGACGGGTGTTCGCCACCTGCCGCCGGCTGGGCCTAAGCACGGTCGCCGTCTATACCGACCCCGACGCCGGCGCGCCGCACGTCGCCGAGGCCGACGCCAGGGTGCGACTGGCGAAGACGAATGACTACCTCAACGCCGAGGCGCTTATCGCGGCCGCTCGCGCCGCCGGCGCCGACGCCGTGCACCCCGGGTACGGATTTCTCTCGGAGAACGCCGAATTCGCGGTGGCGGTGACCGAGGCGGGGCTGATCTGGGTGGGGCCGCCGGTGGAGGCGGTGCGGGCGATGGGCTCCAAGATCGAGTCCAAGAAGCTCATGTCCGCCGCTGGGGTGCCGGTGCTCGAAGAACTCGATCCCGACACGGTCACCGATGCGCAGCTGCCGGTCCTGGTGAAGGCGTCGGCGGGCGGCGGTGGCCGCGGGATGCGGGTGGTTCACGAATTGTCGGCCCTGCCAGCCGAAGTCGCCGCGGCCCAGCGCGAAGCACAGTCGGCATTCGGCGACCCAACGGTGTTCTGCGAGCGTTACCTGCCCACCGGGCATCATGTCGAGGTTCAGGTCATCGCAGACACCCACGGAACCGTGTGGGCCGTCGGGGAGCGGGAATGCTCCATTCAGCGCCGCCACCAGAAGATCATCGAAGAGGCGCCGTCACCGTTGGTGGAGCGCATACCGGGCATGCGCGCCAAGTTGTTCGACGCGGCCAGGTTGGCCGCCGAAGCGATTGGCTACACCGGTGCCGGGACGGTGGAATTTCTCGCCGATGATGACGGCGAGTTCTACTTCCTGGAGATGAACACCCGGCTGCAGGTCGAGCACCCGGTCACCGAGGAGACCACCGGGCTCGATCTCGTCGAACTGCAGCTCATGATTGCTGAGGGCGGCCGACTCGATACGGAACCTCCTGCTGCCCAAGGCTATTCGATCGAGGCCCGGCTCTATGCCGAGGACCCTGCGCGTGGCTGGCAGCCGCAGGCCGGCCTGATGCACACGATCGAGGTTCCGGGGGTTCGGGCGCAGTTCGAAACCCTGGGACGGCGCACCGGGATCCGGCTGGACTCGGGTGTCGTCGACGGTTCCACGGTGTCGATCCACTACGACCCGATGCTGGCCAAGGTCATCTCCTATGCTCCGACGCGGCGGCAGGCCGCGCTGGTGCTCGCCGACGCACTGGCCCGCGCCCGCCTGCACGGCCTGCGCACCAACCGCGAACTCTTGGTCAACGTGCTGCGCCATCAGGCATTCCTCGACGGCGCCACCGACACGGGCTTCTTCGACACGCACAGTTTGGCGGAGCTGTCGGCGCCGCTGGCCAATCCCGCAACCGTCCGGTTGTCAGCCATCGCCGCCGCCCTTGCCGACGCCGCGCACAACCGGACCGTCGCCAGAGTCTTTGGCTCGATTCCCAGCGGCTGGCGCAATCTACCGTCGGGCTACCAGGGCAAAACGTACCGTGACGATCGCGACACCGACCACATAGTCGAATACCGTTTCACTAGAACCGGATTAGAGCTGCCTGGTGTCGAGACGGTGCAACTGGTCTCGTCCACGTTCGACCAGGTCGTGCTGACCGCAGACGGGGTCGACCACCGCTTCGCCGTCGCACGCTGCGACCAAGATGTATACGTCGATTCGGCACTTGGCCCGGTACACCTGGTCGCGCTGCCCCGCTTCCCAGAACCGGGTTCGGCCGTCGCGCAAGGGTCGCTGGTGGCCCCCATGCCCGGCAGCGTCATCCGGATCGGCGCCGAGGTCGGCGACACCGTCACCGCCGGCCAGCCGTTGATCTGGCTGGAGGCGATGAAGATGGAACACACCATCGCCGCGCCTGCCGACGGTGTGCTCACCCAGGTCAACGTCAACACCGGCCAACAGGTCGAAGTGGGCGCCATTCTCGGAGTGATCGCAAGCGCGGCGCAGCCGGGTGCAGCCGGTCACGACCATCCAGACCCGGCACGAGTGGAAGCGTCAGAAGCAAAAGGAGATTCACAGTGACAGACACCAGCTTCATCGAAAGCGAAGAACGCCAGGCGCTGCGCAAGTCGGTAGTCGCGTGGGTGTCCAACTACGGCGCCGAGTACTACCTGGAGAAGGCGCGCAAGCACGAACACACCGACGAGTTGTGGGCCGAGGCAGGCAAACTCGGCTTCCTCGGAGTGAACCTGCCGGAAGAGTACGGCGGCGGTGGCGCAGGAATGTACGAGCTGTCACTGGTCATGGAGGAGATGGCGGCCGCCGGCAGCGCTTTGCTTCTGATGGTGGTGTCCCCCGCCATCAACGGAACCATCATCAGCAAGTTCGGTACTGACGAACAAAAGAAGCGCTGGATTCCCGGCATCGCCGACGGCTCCTTGACGATGGCGTTCGCCATCACCGAGCCCGACGCCGGCTCCAACTCGCACAAGATCACGACGACCGCACGTCGTGACGGCAGTGACTGGATCATCAAGGGCCAGAAGGTATTTATCTCCGGCATCGACCAGGCGCAGGCGGTGCTGGTGGTCGGTCGCAGCGAGGAAGCCAAGACCGGCAACCTGCGCCCGGCGCTGTTCGTGGTGCCCACCGACGCGCCCGGGTTCACCTACACCCCGATCGACATGGAACTGGTCAGCCCCGAGCGCCAGTTCCAGGTCTTCCTCGACGACGTCCGGCTACCCAGCGACGCGCTCGTCGGAGCCGAAGACGCTGCCATCGCACAACTTTTCGCGGGCCTGAACCCCGAGCGCATCATGGGTGCGGCCAGCGCTGTGGGGATGGGGCGGTTCGCGCTCGGCAGGGCCGTCGACTACGTCAAGACCCGCAGGGTCTGGTCCACCCCCATCGGCGCGCACCAGGGACTGTCACATCCGTTGGCGCAGTGCCACATCGAGGTCGAGCTGGCCAAGCTGATGATGCAGAAGGCCGCGACGCTCTACGACCACGGCGATGACGGCGGCGCTGCCCAAGCGGCCAACATGGCGAAATACGCCGCGGCCGAGGCGTCCTCACGCGCCGTCGACCAGGCCGTACAGTCCATGGGCGGCAACGGGCTGACCCAGGAGTACGGCGTGGCCGCCATGATGACCTCGGCCCGCTTGGCGCGGATCGCGCCGATCAGTCGCGAGATGGTGCTGAACTTCGTCGCGCAAACCTCGCTGGGCCTGCCCCGGTCCTACTGAAGCCTCACAGATGGAAAACCTCGTCGAGTATGCGGGCCCGGCCGAGTCCGGCGCCCCGATGGCCCGGTTGACGCTGAATTCGCCGCACAACCGCAACGCGCTGTCCAGCACGCTGATCAGCCAACTGCACCAGGGACTACGGGAAGCAGCCGCGGATCCGGCGGTGCGCGCGGTGGTGCTCGGCCATACCGGCGGCACGTTCTGTGCGGGAGCGGACTTGAGCGAGGCCAGCGGTGGTGACCCACGTGGCGATCGCGAGGGCGGCGTAGCCGGGCGAAGCGGGTCGCCACCATCTGCACGTGGCGATCGCGAGGGCGGCGTAGCCGGGCGAAGCGGGTCGCCACCATCGGCACGTGGCGATCGCGAGGGCGGCGTAGCCGGGCGAAGCGGGTCGCCACCATCGGCACGTGGCGATCGCGAGGGCGGCGTAGCCGGGCGAAGCGGGTCGCCACCATCGGCACGTGGCGATCGCGAGGGCGGCGTAGCCGGGCGAAGCGGGTCGCCACTATCGACATTCGACATGGCCGTGGCGCGGGCGCGGGAAATGACCACGCTGCTGCGCGCCATGGTCTCCTCGCCGCTGCCGGTGATCGGCGCCATTAACGGGCATGTCCGGGCCGGCGGCTTCGGTCTGGTCGGTGCCTGCGACATCGTGGTCGCCGGCCCACGCAGTACCTTCGCGCTGACTGAGGCCCGGATTGGCGTGGCCCCGGCGATCATCTCGCTCACTTTGCTGCCCAAGTTGTCGCCCCGCGCAGCGGCCCGTTATTACCTGACCGGCGAAAAGTTCGGCGCCAGCGAAGCCGCCGACATCGGATTGGTGACAATGGCAGCCGACGATGTGGACGCCGCGGTGGCCGCGGTGGTCGCCGACGTGGGACGCGGTTCACCGCAAGGGCTGGCGGCGTCGAAGGCGCTGACCACCGCCGCAATACTCGAAGGATTCGACCGCGATGCCGAACGGCTCACCGAGGAGTCGGCCCGGCTGTTTGTTTCCGACGAGGCGCGCGAAGGCATGCTGGCCTTCTTGCAGAAACGTGCTCCCAGCTGGGCACCCGCTGGCCAGTAGCGGTGCGGTGGGCCAGGGGTGCCGGAGGAAGGTTGCAGTTTAGCCAACCCCTCTTGCAGCAAAATCTCTACGTCGTACGCTCGTGGGTGATGAGCAACTCAGCGCAACGTGACGCGAAGGAAGCGCGCGATCAGTCTTCGCGTGCGGCCGACACCGATCGCATCCAAATTGCGCAATTGTTGGCCTACGCGGCCGAGCAGGGCCGCTTGGAGCTGAACGAGTACGAAGACCGGCTTGCAAGGGCCTATGCCGCAACGACGTATCAGGAATTGGATCGGCTGCGGGCCGACCTTCCGGATTCGCCGGTCAACCCCCGCCGGGGCGGCAAGTGCAATCCGGCGCCGTCCACGCTGCTGCTGGCCCTCATGAGTGGGTTCGAGCGACGCGGCCGATGGAATGTGCCGAAGAAGCTCACGACCGTCACGCTCTGGGGCAGCGGGGTGGTGGATCTGCGCTACGCCGACTTCACCTCTACCGAAGTCGACATCCGTGCGTACTCGATCATGGGTGTGCAGAACATCCTGCTACCGCCCGAAGTCAACGTCGAAATCCACGGCCGCGGTCTGATGGGTGGCTTCGACCGCGACGTCGTGGGCGATGGCACACCGGGTGCGCCGACCGTGAAGATTCGCGGCTTCTCACTGTGGGGCGGTGTGGGCATCAAGCGGAAGGCCCGCAGGCCCCGCAAGTAACGCCGAGCAGGCGCAAAAGCCCCGGGCACGCGGAGCGTGCGGGGGCTTTTGCGTCTGCTCGGCGCAGTGAGTGGCCCGCCTTGTAGACGGCTGTAATACTCCGCCCCATGGAAGTGGGGTTACGAGCTATTCCCGGTCTGCTATGCCATGTGGGTAATGAGCTTGCCAACCATGGCGCGTCGCTGGTGGCCTTACAACAGTCCTGCCATGATGCGGCTCAAGGAGCGCACGCGGGTTGGGTTGGGTCGTCGGCGAACGCGTTGTCGGGACTGCTCGACCGATGGGCCAGGATCAGTGCCGCTCACCGCGACCGCTTCGGCGAACATTCCTACGGCATGCGATACGCCGCTGTGAGTTTCACCGAGATGGAGCAGCGCAACGCCATGTCACTGCGATGACGTTGACTCTGGCCGATATTGAGCGCTGGGATCCCGCGGCGATCAGAGCCGTGTTCGATGCCGCGATCAAGCGCTCACACGGCGCCCGCACCGCGTCCGCCGCACTTGGTGAAACCATGCGGATGCTCGATTTCGGCGGCGATGCCGCCGAAGCGGCGCATGCGGAAACGCAACGCACGACGCTTATCCTCGACACCCACGTCGACGCCTGCGAGGCGGTCGGTCGGGCGGCGGAAAAGTCGGCTGAGGAGGTCGCTGCGATCAAGTTGCGCCTGCAGACAATCCGCGAGACCGCTCAGGATTTTCACCTGACAATCAACAACGCGACCGGTGCGGTGTCTCCGCCGACGAACTTGGTGTCGTTCTCGCCTGGCGATCAGCGCGTCATCCTTGACGAAGCGGTCCGGTTGACCGAAAGCATTAACCGGCTTTTGGCTGACGCCGAGTGGGCCGATGAGGATTTGGCGGCCGCGATTCGTGGCGCCGACGGAGATCTGTCACCCGAGCAGGTCGATGCTCAACTCAGCCACGAGCTACCCAAGATGCCGCAGGTGCCACCACCAGGCAGCGATCCCGAGGCGGTCGAAAAGTGGTGGCATGCACTGACCCCGGGCCAGCAGGATCGGGTCAAAGAGTGGTTCCCCAATGCCGTCCGCAACCTCGACGGCATCCCGACCGATATCCGCAGCGAACTCAACATGCCTGTGCTGCAACGCGAAATCATTCGGCTGCAGCACGGCTGGTTAGACCGCAATGGTGTGTGGCACACCGACCCCGAGAAGTTGGCAGACTTGCACGCGCTACGAGATGCGCTTGCCGCGAACCCCGGCACCAGTCTGATCCTGCTGGACACCACTGGTAATCCGCGAAAAGCGTTGGCGGCAGTCGGAATTGGCGATGTCGACAATGCCGAACGGGTCGGCGTCACCGTGGGTGGCCTTAATACCAGGGCGAGCTCAAGTGTGGGGGATATGGTCCGGGAAGCCGAAGCACAGCGTAACAAGGCGAGCGACCTGCGCAAATACGCGGGCACACCAAATTACGATGCAGTCGCGTCGATTGTGTGGCTAGGGTATGACGCACCCGACAGTCTCAAAGACGTGACCCACGACTGGCTCGCACGCGACGCCGCAGGGCCACTCAACAGGTTCTATAGGGGGCTAGCCGCTGCCGCGAATGTCTCGGATAAGCACATCACGGCGTTCGGCCACTCCTATGGGTCGCTCGTGACCAGTCTTGCGCTGCAGCAGGGTGCGCCGGTGAGCGACGTCGTACTGTACGGTTCCCCAGGCACCGAGCTGACCAACGTCTCACAGCTGGGCGTTCAACCGGGGCGTGCCTACTACATGATCGGCGTGAATGACCATGTGTCCGATATCATTCCCGATTTCGGTGCATTCGGTGCTGCGCCGCAGCAGCTGCCTGGAATGACTGAACTATCGACCAGTACCGGGCGAGCCCCAGGGGGCGAATATGGCGACGGCCAAGTTCATGAGCGGGCCTATGGTCACTCCGAATACGCACGCATGGGCAGCAACGGGCAACTACGCATGAGCGGTTACAACTTGGCAGCGGTGTTGGCCGGGCTGCCCGATGACCTCATCACCCCTCGAGCGGTGGGCGTGGATACGCTTCCCGGCGGGTCCGGCCCTTACGAAATACCCCCTCCGATCCCGGTTCACCACGAATGAGCCGAGCACACTGCGCCGTGGCCGCTGGGCTGTTGAGCATATCTTTGCTGCTCGGCGGCTGTATCAAGCCGACAACACTTAACCCCTACGCCAATCCCGGACGCGATGAACTAGATCGCTTGCAGAAGATCGTCAACGGCCGACCCGATCTGGAAAGGGTCGAACGGCAACTAGCCGAGCTGGACGCGGCGATTCGCGCGGCGATCGCGAAATATTCACCGCAGACTCAGTTCTCAAGCACTGCAATCATCCATCCGACCAAAGGATGCAAGGATCCGTTCAACCGCACCATCGGCAAGCAGGAAGAGAGCGATCATTTCTTCGGTGAACCGGCACCCAATAACGAACAATGGGTGCAGATTGTTACCGAGCTGGCACCGGTGTTCTCGGCTGCGGGCTTTCGGTCAAATGATTCCGCGCCCGCCGTACCGCCAAAAACGGGTGCGCCCAACGACTCTCAGATCCGCGATGACGGCGCCTTGATCAACTTGGTGAACCACGGAAAGTTGGTGGATTACAACTACGACACCGGCTGCCGCCTTCCCGCGGCGTGGCGCACCGCTCCGCCACCGCCGGATATGCGTCCCGCGAACGACCCCAACGTGCACTACCCATACTTGTACGGACCGCCCGGCGGCCGAAATGTCGACGCGTACTGAAGAGCCTCGAGCGTAAGCCCGACTGCTACCTGGGCACGACCGTAATCGCGCACCGAGCTTGATTGGAGTTGCTGAGCCGAGCGTCCGCGGTGACTAGCGCACAATCGAGGGTTTCCGCCAGAGCGACGTAGCTGGCGTCATATGCGGACAGGTTCTCGCGGATTTCCCAGATCCGTTCGAAGAGGCCGACTACCGGATAGCGAGTCACTGCGAGGCGGCGCCACGTTTGTA
Source organism: Mycobacterium riyadhense (assembly GCF_963853645.1). Classification (NCBI taxonomy): domain Bacteria; kingdom Bacillati; phylum Actinomycetota; class Actinomycetes; order Mycobacteriales; family Mycobacteriaceae; genus Mycobacterium; species Mycobacterium riyadhense. Next base: position 5,012,174 of record NZ_OY970456.1, read on the forward strand.
GTGCACTCCATCCGTCGGCCGCGCCAAGCCGATTCCGTTGAACTAGCCTGCGGAGTCCGCTTGCGACTTCCGAATCGATGAGATGCGGGGCGTGTAGGGGCGCGGAAGCGATCAATTGTCGAGCTTGTCCAGCGTTGAGCAGAGCGGCCAGCGCGGCCGAGGCGTCAACTACGATCATCGACCGGCGCGCTCGGCGTCGATACCTGCGACCAGTTCAGTCGTGTCGATCCCGATGTCAGGGAGGTCCGCGAGAAGCGCGGGATGGTCAGCGCGTCGGGACGCCTCGGCGAGCTCACGTATCGCAATCGCGGAGACCGACGTCTTGGCGCGTTGGGCGAGGCGCTCAAGTCGTTCGACGACGTCATCAGGCACATTGCGCAGATAAAGCGTCCTCATGTGCGTGATGCTAGCGCACTGCTAGCATCACGCAAGCAACCTGCCAGCACGTTGTCCTGAGCACCCAAACCGGCCACATCCCGCGAAACACCCGACCCAACAGCCTTCCGAGGAGACCGCGTCAACGCACTGAGCAATCAAGCGGCCGAACTGTGCGAAGCGTCGCCTACCGTCGCCGTCGCCGCGACCGCAGGTAGTCGCCCACCACGGCCGCACCGAGCCCGTCGAGATCAGGCACCACGACGCGTCCCTCGACTCGGCGCGCGACCTGGTCGATGAACCGCGCCAAGCCAGGGTCACTGCCCAACCGGAAGATCGTTACCTGCGCGCCCAGCCGGGCCATGTCGTCGAATCCGCGCACGGTGTGGGCGATCGTCCGCGGATGCGGCGGGTAGTCGAAAAACACCGACGAACCGTCACCGTCAAAGTCCTCCAGGTGAGCGGTCGGCTCACCGTCGGTCACCACCAGCACAACGGGCTGCGCGTTGGGGTGCCGGCGCAGATGCCGACCCGCTAACGCCAGCGCGTGATGCAGGTTGGTGCCCTGCTCGTAGACGCCCTCCAAACCCGTCAGCTCCGCGGCTGTCACCGTCCGCGCATATCGGCCAAATGCAATGATCTGCAACGCATCCGAGCGGAACCGCGTGCACACCAGATGATTGAGCGCCAGCGCCGTACGCTTCATCGGCAGCCAGCGATTCTCCATCACCATCGAAAATGAGGTATCCACCAACAGCGCAACCGCCGCCTGCGTGCGGGTCTCGGTCTCGGAGACTTCCACGTCGTCGACGGTGATGTGAATGGCCGAACCCGGGCCGTCCGCTGAACTTCCCGCCTGCCGCAGCACCGCATTGGTCAGCGTGCGCGAGATGTGCCACGGCTCGGTGTCGCCGAACTGCCAGGGACGAGTCGCCCCGGTCAGCTCGCCGGCCGCACCCGCACGCCGGTGATCGCGTTCGCCGTGGCGACCGGAAAGCTGTTGCACCACATCACGTAAAGCCGTCTCACCGAGCCTACGCATCGCCTTTGGCGACAGGCGCCACTGGCCGTCGGAACCGCGATCCAGAAAACCTTGATTGACCAACGCGCGTTCCAATTCGGCCAAAGTTCGGGCATCAATGGCGGCCTGGTCGCCGAGCTGGCGTGCCAGCGCGTCCAGATCGACGTCGTCCATGGTGGCACCCGGATAGCTTTGCGACAGCTGCTCGGCCAGCTGCTCCAGCTCACCGATGTCGGCCAGCGCTTGGGTGCCCTCGCCCATGCCGAACGGATTGTCGCCGGAGAACTGCTCGGATCCGGTCCAGTCTTCAGCCGGACGCGCGGTCTGCAGATGCGCGTCGAGCCGGCTGAGCGACTGCATCAGCCTAGGGGATCCAAATGCCTGCTGCGCCAAGGCATCCAGTTCGTCACGCTGTTCCTGGGTAAGGCTGTTACGAAATCGCTGCGCGGCGGCGGCGCGCTTGGCCAGCGAGTCCAGCAGTTCCTCGACATTGCGCGGGTTCTCCGGGAAGAACTCGCCGTGCTTGTTCATGAAGTCTTGAAAATCCTGCGGGGTGTCTTCGCCGCGCGCGTGTTTGTCCAGCAGGTCGTTGAGGTCGTCCAGCATGTCGTTGACGCGCTGGCGATCCTCGTCGGTGGCACGTGAAAGTGCCTGCTTCATCCCGGCGAACCGTTGGTCGAGCAGCTCGCGGCCCAGCAAATCTTGAATCTGCTCATACTTTTCGCGGGCTTCCCCGCTGCGCCAGCTGTAATCGGACAGCTCCTGGACGGCTTTGGCCGGCGACGCCGGAAGCGCATCCAGCCGCAGTTCACCGAAGCGGGCGTCGTCGTCCAGGGCGCGCGCCAGCTCCTTGCGTTCGGCCAGCACCGCCTCGTCGAGCAGCTTCTTGATCTCCTGCAGAGTGCCGTCTAAGTTATTGCGGCGCAACAACTCCCGTCGACGTCTGTTCGCCTCTGCCGCCAGCCGGTCGGCACCGGTCAAGTTCTTGGTGCCGCGCCGCAGTAGCTCGGACAGGGCCCGCCGCGGCGAGGTGCCCGCCATGACGTCCTGCCCGATCTGTTCGAGCGCATCCCGCAGATCCACCGGCGGCGCCAGCGGGTCGGGTCCGCCGGTATACGCCGAGTAGCGTGACGAATGCGCTCGTGACGATCGCAAGCGCGGCGAAGCCGGGCGCAGCGGGTCGTCACCATCAGACTTAGCCATAAACGGTTTGGCCCTCCCCGGATACCTTGTCGATTCGCTTCGCGAGGTACAACGCCTCCAAAGCAAGCTCCAGCGCCGCGGCTCGCTCCCCCTCCGATTCGGCGCCCAGTTTTCGCGCGATACGGTCCACGACCGGCAACCCTGGTACCGCGGCCAGCACATCCTTGGCCGACACCCGCTCACCCGTCGTCACCACGGAACCGCCCTCGACGGCGGCCACCAGCGAGCCGACGTCGATGCCGCCGAGCACTCGCGACGCGGTATCGGCGGTCGCACGCCGCAACAGATGCTCGAGCACGGCCTGTTCGCGACCCTCCTCACCGGACTCGAACTCCAGCTTGCCGCGCAGCACGTCGATCACCGTGTCCAGATCGACCACCCGGGCCACCGGATCCGTCTCCCCCAATACCGCGCCGCGGTGCCGGGCCGCGGCGGCGACGGTCTCCGCGGCCGCGATGGCGAACCGAGCCGACACCCCGGATCGCTGGTCGATCGAGCGGGATTCCCGCAGGTACCGGGCAAATCGCGCGATCACCTGGTTCAGGTAGTCGGGTACCTGCGCGCTCAGGTGCGCCTCCTGGGCGATGAGGTCCATTTCCGCCTCCAACTCCAGGGGGTAATGGGTGCGGATCTCGGCGCCGAACCTGTCCTTGAGCGGGGTAATGATGCGACCGCGGTTGGTGTAGTCCTCGGGGTTGGCGCTGGCGACAACGAGTACGTCGAGGGGCAATCTAAGCGTGTAACCGCGGACCTGGATGTCGCGCTCCTCCATGACGTTGAGCATCGACACCTGAATGCGCTCGGCGAGGTCGGGCAGCTCGTTGACCGCGACGATGCCGCGGTGCGCACGCGGGATGAGCCCGTAGGCGATGGTCTCGGGGTCCCCCAGGCTGCGGCCCTCGGCGACCTTGATCGGATCGATGTCGCCGACCAGGTCGGCGACGCTGGTGTCGGGTGTGGCCAGCTTCTCGGTGTAACGCTCGCTACGGTGCTTCCACTTGACCGGCAGGTTGTCGCCGAGCTCGTAGGTCCGCCGGATGGATTCCGGCGTGATCGGCGTATAAGGGTGCTCGCCCAGTTCGGCTCCGTCGATCACCGGTGTCCACTCGTCGAGCAGCCCGGCCAGCGCCCTTAGTAGCCGGGTTTTGCCCTGGCCGCGTTCGCCGAGCAGCACGAAGTCATGCCCCGCGATCAGTGCGCGTTCTACCTGGGGTATCACGGTGTCGTCGAAGCCCACGATGCCTGGCCACATATCATCGCCCTCGGCTAGAGCGGTGAGCAGATTTTCCCGGATTTCCTGCTTAACCCCCCGTTCGCGATGACCGGCGGCACGGAGCTCACCGGCGGTGCGGGGCAGGTTATTCGGCGAAGTCACCACTCCACGCTACGACGCCGCCCTTTCTTCTGGTGACGAGAGTGAATTTCACATCACACTTTTCGGCGTGTCACGTCGTGGAATTCACTGTCGCGCTAGTGGGCCGCTAGTGGGCGAAGTGGCGAGCGCCCGTCAGGTAGAGAGTGATCCCGGCGTTGGCCGCCGCATCGGTCACCTCTTCGTCGCGCACCGAGCCTCCCGGGTGCACGATCGCCTTGACACCGGCGGCGGCCAGCGTCTGCAAACCGTCGGGGAATGGGAAGAACGCGTCGGATGCCGCGACGGCGCCGTCAACCCGGTTGCCGCCACGTTCGACGGCCAGCCGGGCCGCGTCGACGCGATTGACCTGACCCATGCCGACCCCGACGGTCGCGCCGTCGGCGACGATCACGATGGCATTCGACTTGACAGCGCGACACGCCCGCCAGGCGAACACCAGGTCGGTCAATGTCGCCGGGTCGGCCGGCGATCCGGTCGCGAGTGTCCAATTCGCCGGATTGTCGCCGTGCGCGTCGAGTTCGTCGCGCTGCTGCATCAGCAATCCCCCGCTGATCGGGCGCAGCTCGGTGCCCCCGGTCAGCGGCTCGGAGGCCACCAACACCCGGATGTTCTTTTTGCGGGTCAGCAGATCAAGAGCGCCCGGCGCGTAGGCCGGCGCGACGATCACTTCGGTGAAGATGGTGCCCACGTACTCCGCCATCTCGGCGCTGACCTCGGTGTTGGCCGCGATCACTCCACCGTAGGCGCTCAGCGGATCGCATTCGTGGGCCTTGCGATGTGCGTCGGCAACCGACACCGATGAGATCGCGATGCCGCACGGGTTGGCGTGCTTGATGATTGCCACACACGTCTGTTCGTGGTCGAAAGCCGCTCGCCAGGCCGCGTCCGCGTCGGTGAAGTTGTTGTAGGACATGTCTTTTCCGTGCAGCTGCTCGGCCTGCGCCAGGCCCGGCCAGGCGCCCGGGTCGCTGTACAGCGCCGCCTGCTGGTGCGGGTTCTCGCCGTAGCGCAACATCGCCGTGCGGCGCCAGTTTCTGGCGAACCACCGCGGAAAAGACGCCTCGGGATGTTCGGGCGCCAGGGTCGACTGCATCCAACTCGCGACCGCGATGTCGTACTCCGCGGTGTGCTGAAATGCCAGCGACGCCAGCCTTTTCCGCTCGGCGAGGGTAAATCCGCCGTTGCGTACCGCGGCCAGCACCCCCTCATACCCGAGCGGGTCGGTCACCACGGCGACGCTGGGATGATTTTTCGCCGCCGCCCGCACCATCGAGGGGCCGCCGATGTCGATCTGCTCGACGCATTCGTCGATGCCCGCGCCGGATTCGACGGTCTGGCTAAACGGATACAGGTTGACCACGACCAGTTCGAACGCCGCAATCCCGAGCTGCTGCAGCGCTGCGGCATGCTCTGGCTTGCGCAGGTCAGCCAGCAGCCCGGCATGCACTCGCGGGTGCAGTGTTTTGACTCGGCCATCAAGGACCTCGGGGAAGCCAGTGAGCTCCTCCACCGGAGTCACCGGAATCCCTTTGCTGGCAATTGTTTTCGCCGTTGAGCCGGTCGAGACGATATCGACACCAGCCGCGGCTAGGCCTTGGGCAAGCTCGACCAGCCCGGTCTTGTCGTACACGCTGATCAACGCGCGCCGGATCGGCCTTCTCGCCTCGTCGGTCATCCTAAGGTCGCCTTTCGTCCGTTCACCGTCATTCCGCCGGTCGCGATCGCGGCCACCACGTCCACCAGCAGCCGCCGTTCGATGACCTTAATGCGTTCATGCAACGTTGCATCGTCGTCACCGTCGAGCACTGGAACGGGTTGCTGCGCCAATATCGGCCCGGTGTCCGTGCCGGCATCCACCAGGTGCACGGTACAACCGGTGACCTTCACGCCGTAGGCCAGTGCTTCGGCCACTCCATGCGCACCCGGGAACGCCGGCAGCAACGCGGGATGGGTATTGATGATGCGCCCGTAGAAATGTGAAAGAAATTGCGGTCCAAGTATTTTCATGAATCCCGCGGACACGATAAGGTCGGGCGAGTGCGCCGCGGTGGCGTCGGTGATGGCGGCGTCCCAGGCGTCGCGGTCCGAATAGTCCTTGAGCCGCACGGTAAAGACCGGCAGTGCAGCCTTAGCAGCGATCTCGGTGGCCCGGCAGTCGCGATCCACACCGACGGCGACGACCCGGGCCGGGTAGTCGCCGACGGCTGCGTCGATCAATGAGTTCAGCAGCGAACCCGTACCCGATGCCAGTACCACCAGCCGCGCGGGTGCACTCGGGGGCACACGGAGCGGTTCCTGCACACGGGCGAGCCTAGTCTGGCGACGATGCCGGCCGCGCGAGCGGCCGGAGGAGGAGGCGACAATCGAGCCTAGTCTGGCGACGATGCCGGCCGCGCGAGCGGCCGGAGGAGGAGGCGACAATCGAGCCTAGTCTGGCGACGATGCCGGCCGCGCGAGCGGCCGGAGGAGGAGGCAGACAATCGAGCCTAGTGGGTACCTCGCGGGCGTCGAGTCTGCGTCCAGGGCTATATCCGCTCGGCGTGTCGACACCATCAGCGCAGGCTCGGCTCTTCCGGGTTCTCGTCGTCGGACGCCTCGTCCGGTTCGGACGACTCGTCCGGTTCGGACGACTCGTCCGGTTCGGGCGGCGGGGCTGGTTCGGGCGGCGGGGCTGGTTCGGACGGCGGGGCGGGCTTGGGTTTGGGCCGCTTGGGAGTTCGGCTGATCCCGCCCGTCATCAGCACCGTGACCCAACCAACGACGGCGAACCAGAAAAAGACACCGATCACCATGGCGCCTTCGTCCACGCCGACGTCGCCGAAGTTGCCCAGTTGTCCGCCACCGCCGTACCCGAGCAGTCCCATCACTAAAGCCGCGGCGGCCGCCGCAACCAGCAGCTTGGCCGTTGCCGGGACGATGGGTAGGGCGCGGCGAGCACACTGCTGGCCGACCGCGACACCAGACGATGCACCGACGATCAGTAGGGCGACCCACGCCGGCCCGAGCGGTGGCGTGGGGGCGGCCGCCAGGATCGGCAGCGCTGGGACGTCGCCGCCGAACACAGTGAACGAGCTGAACGTCGCGAAGCCAATATGAGCACTCGAGCCGACCGCGACGGCTGAGGCGCCGACGATGACGTTGGGCGCGTAAAGCACCGACAGCACGGTGAGACTGAACTGGCCGAAAATCGAATCCGTGATCCCGTACAGCTCTTGCATTGTCGCCCAGTGAACAACCAGCGAACCCGCGGTCACCACGCCGGAGAGCCCCAGCAACGCCACTACCCCGGCCGCGGCGGCCCGTGCCGAGTCACCCAGCCAGTTGGGCAGGTGCGAGGCCGCCAGCGCACGTCGACCCACCCGGGACCCCACGCCGATGGCGGCACCAATGGCGTGCACCATCACTACGCCGGCGAACGCGCGCAGGGCGCCGGGCGTCTGCAGCTCGGTGATCACCGACGACGCGTCGTGGATCACCGCCAACGCAATGGCCGCCATCAGCAACGGCCCGCCCAGCGCAGCGGCGAACACCCACCGGACCACGAGCCACGACGAGTGCGGTGAGGTGGCCCGCGCCGTAGTACGCGCGGTGCCCCATACCATCAACAAGACCGGCAATAGCGGCATTACGCCCAGTTCTCGGCCACCGATCGAGATCGGCACTTGGTGCACGCCGAGCCACATACTGGCGATGGCGCCCAACGCGCCGGTCATGTCGCTGTTGGCGATCAGCAGCTGCAACAGCGTGACGGCAGCGATGACGACCAGCGCCACCACTGCGGGAGCGAAGGCGACCCTGACGAGGTCACGCGCCTGGCGAGCGCCCGCTGACCGATTCTCGTCGCTTTTTGACACCCTTTTCACTCGCGGCGCACGTGCCCGACTCGGCGCGAGAGCGCCCGGTTAGACCGGCGCCGACCCGGAGGACGACGACTGCTGGCTTTGACCGTAGGACTGCTGCTGCTGACCACCGGCGGGGCTGGAGTAGTTGACCGGAGCCGAACCGGCCGCCGATCCCGCCCCGGCACTGACCGGCGGGGGCGGACTGAAGCTCGGGAAACCCGTTGGCGGCGTCGATGGCCCCTGGTGCGCTGCCTGGGGCGCCTGCTGCGTGGGAGCCTGGGCGCTGAATCCGCCGCTCGCCGGATTCGGGTTGGACGAATAGCCGCCGCCGTACTGCTGCTGCGGCGGCTGCGATCCATACCCGGGCGCCTGTTGCGGGTTGGCCGCGGGCTGTTGTGCGGCCGGCTGACCGTAATACCCGCCCGGCTGGCCCCCGTACTGGCCGTACTGCCCGTACGGGCCGTACTGGCCGTACGGGTCGAACTTGGGCCGCGGCGCGGGCGCGGTGATCACACCCGTATCCAGCAGCAGCGCGCCCACTGCGGCTACCGCCTGGAACACGCTGAAAACCAGGACGACCCACAGCGCCCAGCCGAACGAAAGGGCACCGGGCTTGTTGACGGTCGCCGAGATGACCAGCAGCACACCCAGCACCGCGAGCACCGCGACGACCGACAGGTAGCTCTTTGCCTTGGGTAGCAAACCCACCCCGGCAAGCAGCGCAGCCAGCAGCGCCGCGCTGACCGCCAACCCGGCGTCGCCGGACACCGAACCACCGCCCGCCCCGAGTTCAGAGCTGATGGTGAATAGCGGACCGAAGCTCGCAAAATACGCTGCCAGGCCAAGCGCCACGACCGCGATGCTCAGGTACATCGGAAGCTTGCTCTGTCCCTCACCCGACGAGGCGCCCCCGTAAGAACCGGCGGGCTGCGCGGGCGGATATCCGGGGCTGCCCGGCGAGTAGGTCATGGCTCCTCCTGTTGCTTCCGGTGCCGTCGCGGCGCCACTGTTGCAGTACGACGCTGTGCTTCCAGCGACGCGACTCGACCAACAACGCTAGCGCACCTCCTGGTGCCCCCGCCGAACCCACCGCTAGCCGGCGACCCGGCCGCTTGCCCGTCCTAGGTAGAACACGTTCTAATTCGGTACATGGATTACGGCCTTGTGCTCTTCACCAGCGACCGCGGCATCTCTCCAGCGGCGGCCGCGAAGCTTGCCGACGACCACGGGTTTCAGACGTTCTACGTACCTGAACACACCCATATCCCGGTCAAGCGCGAGGCTGCGCACCCGACGACCGGCGACGCATCGCTGCCTGACGATCGCTACATGCGCACGCTCGACCCTTGGGTGAGTTTGGGTGCGGCGTGCGCGGTGACTTCGCGAGTCCGGCTGTCCACCGCCGTGGCGCTACCGGTCGAGCATGATCCGCTCACGCTGGCGAAAAGCATTGCGACGCTGGACCATCTGTCCGGAGGTCGGGTGAGCCTGGGTGTCGGGTTCGGCTGGAACACCGACGAACTCACCGACCACGGCGTGCCGCCCGGACGCCGCCGCACGATGCTGCGTGAATACCTCGAGGCCATGCGAGCGTTGTGGACACAGGAAGAAGCGGCCTACGACGGAGAATTCGTGAAATTCGGCCCCAGCTGGGCCTGGCCGAAGCCGGTGCAGTCACACATCCCGGTGCTCGTCGGCGCGGCCGGCACCGAGAAGAACTTCAAGTGGATCGCACGAAGCGCCGATGGCTGGATCACCACTCCGCGCGACTTCGACATCGACGAGCCGGTGAAGTTGTTGCAGGACATCTGGGTGGCCGCGGGCCGCGACGGCGCACCGCAGATCGTGGCGCTCGACTTCAAACCGGTGCCCGAGAAGCTCGCGCGTTGGGCCCAACTGGGCGTAACTGAGGTGCTGTTCGGCCTGCCGGACCGTTCCGACGACGAGATTGCCGCCTACGTGGAGCGCTTGGCCGGAAAGCTGGCCACTTGCCTGTAGCGCGAGCAGACGCGAAAGCCCCCAAATCGTGCCGATTTGGGGGCTTTCGCGTCTGCTCGCGCTACAGGGTCTTCAGGATCTCCCGGGCCAGCGCCGCCGTCGCCGACGGGGTCTTGCCAACCTTGACGCCGGCCGCCTCGAGCGCCTCTTGCTTGGCGGCCGCGGTTCCCGACGAGCCGGACACGATGGCGCCGGCATGGCCCATCGTTTTGCCTTCTGGCGCAGTGAATCCCGCGACGTAGCCGACGACCGGCTTGGACACGTTGGCCTTGATGTAGTCCGCCGCGCGCTCCTCGGCGTCGCCGCCGATCTCACCGATCATCACGATGAGCTTGGTGTCGGGATCCTTCTCGAAGGCCTCGATGGCATCGATGTGCGTGGTGCCGATCACCGGGTCGCCGCCAATCCCGATCGACGTGGTAAAACCGAGATCCCTTAGCTCATACATCATTTGGTAGGTCAGCGTGCCCGATTTGGATACCAGCCCGATCGGACCGGGTCCGGTGATGTTGGCCGGGGTGATGCCCACGAGCGACTGACCGGGGCTGATGATGCCCGGACAGTTCGGGCCGATGATGCGGGTCTTGCCACCCTTCTCGAGGTTGTACGCCCAGGCATATGCGGTGTCCTGCACCGGAATTCCCTCGGTGATGACCACCAGCAGCGGAATCTCGGCGTCGATGGCCTCAACGATCGCGTCCTTGGCGAACTTCGGCGGCACGAAGATGATTGACACATCGGCACCGGTCTTTTCCATCGCCTCCGCGACGCTGCCGAACACCGGCAGCTTGATCAGCCTGCCGCCCTTGTCCTCATGCGTGACGGTGGTGCCCGCCTTGCGCGCGTTGACACCGCCGACGATTTGAGTGCCGGCCTTAAGCATGCGTGCGGTATGGACGGTGGCCTCAGAGCCGGTAATGCCCTGGACGATGACCTTGTTTTCGGAGGTCAGGAATATTGCCATGAGTCATCGGGTCCTTTCGCTCAGGCGCTCGCCAGCTCGGCGGCCTTGTCGGCAGCCTCGTCCATCGTCGGCACCAGCGTCACCAGAGGGTGGTTCGCCTCGGCGAGGATGCGGCGCCCCTCGTCGACGTTGTTGCCGTCGAGCCGAACCACCAGCGGCTTGTTGGCCTCGTCGCCCAGGATTTCCAACGCCTTGACGATCCCGGTCGCCACCGCGTCACACGAGGTGATTCCCCCGAAAACGTTGACGAACACGGCCTTGACCTGCGAGTCGCCCAGCACCACGTCCAGGCCGGCGGCCATCACCTCAGCGGATGCACCGCCGCCGATGTCGAGGAAGTTGGCTGGTTTTACTCCGTTGTGCTTTTCACCGGCATAGGCCACGACGTCGAGGGTTGACATCACCAATCCCGCGCCGTTGCCGATGATGCCCACCTGACCGTCAAGCTTGACGTAGTTGAGGTCATGCTCCTTGGCTTTGAGTTCCAGCGGGTCGGTGGCGTCGCGATCCTCGAACTCGGCGTGGCCGGGCTGCCGGAAGTCGGCGTTGCCGTCCAGGGTGACCTTGCCGTCCAGCGCCAGGATCCGGGAGTCAGGGGTCCGCACCAGGGGGTTGACCTCGACCAGGGTGGCATCCTCTGCGACGAAGAGCTCCCATAACTTGGCGATGGTGATCGCGGCGGCGTCGAGCACCTCGGCCGGCAGGTGGCCCTGCTCGGCGATGGAACGCGCGAACGCCAGGTCAACACCTGTGACGGCGTTGACCGGAACCTTGGCGAGCCGTTCGGGTTTGGTGGCGGCCACCTCTTCGATCTCCATGCCGCCTTCCACCGAGCACATCGCCAGGTACGTGCGGTTGGCTCGGTCGAGCAGGAACGACAGGTAGTACTCCTCGGCGATGTCGCTGGCCTCGGCAACCAGCAACTTCTTGACGATGTGGCCCTTGATGTCCAGGCCGAGAATGTTCTTGGCGTGCTCGTAGGCCTCGTCGGGGGTCGCGGCGTATTTGACGCCGCCCGCCTTGCCGCGCCCGCCTGTCTTCACCTGCGCCTTGACCATCACTGGGCTACCGATTTCGGTGGCGATGGCCTTCGCGCCTTCCGCCGTGTCGGTCACCCGTCCTTGTGTGCCGGGTACGCCGTGCTTGGCGAATAACTCCTTGGCTTGGTATTCGAAAAGATCCATGGGCTCACTGTCTTCTTTGACTTACTGCTAGGCCAGTACGGACGCGGTACCGGATAACGGCAACGCGCACTGAGGAACTGTATCGAGACGCCAAACGCGCTCGGCCGTCGCATCCACCCGTGTGGCGCAGGTCACCGAATGTTCACCATTTCAAACGTGATCCAAGTCACATTGTCGGCAGGATTCCAAACTGAGGTTGCCAGTCCCATCCGTCAGCGGATACCGTCTCAGGGTCCAGATAACGTTATGGTCACGATCCGAGGACATTTCAGGTTGTCGCAGCACCAATTTGCCCGCTCTGGCTCCACTGGAGCGGCTCGCGCGCCCCGCGATCGTTGGCTGCACCATCACCGCAATGAAATCACCGAGATCATCGCGTTGGACGACTTCGGCGAGCTCGATGACCTCGATTTTGCCGACCTCGATGAGCTGGATTTCGGTGACGAGTTCAACTTCGACATCGAAGCTCAACTGCTCAGCGCTCCCGAACTCGACGACCTTGACGATTCCGACAACCTGACACCGGAACCGTTGGCGCCTCCGACCGAGGTCCTGGCCCTGGTGACGCTCGAACCCAGTGCCGACCCGCGTTCGAATGCCACCGACGTCATACCAATCCCCCGGCGCGGTGGGCAGCACCGCAAGCAGCCGACCAGCGCCGCCAAGGGACGCCTGCTGATCTCGGCAATGGCTGCCGGCGCAGCGGCCGCGGCGGCGCACGCGGTGACCCATCAGTCGAAGAATCCAAGCACCGAGACGGTGCTGACCGCTAACGCCTCGGCGCTGACCGGAGGGGCGGGCGGCAACGCACCGCGGGGCGTGCAGGTCATCGCGGCCCAGCCGGCCGCCGGTGCCGCGGTGCACAACGCGGAGTTCGCCAGAGGCGTGGCCTTCGCTCAGGAACGCGCCCAGCGCGAGGCACGCCTGCAGCAGCCGCTGTACGTGATGCCCACAAGAGGCATATTCACCTCTAGTTTCGGGTACCGCTGGGGTGTGCTGCACGCCGGTATCGACCTGGCCAACGCGATCGGGACGCCCATCTATGCGGTGTCGGATGGTGTCGTCATCGACGCCGGCCCCACCGCTGGCTACGGCATGTGGGTCAAGCTGCTCCACGCCGACGGCACCGTCACCCTCTATGGCCACGTCAACACCACGCTGGTCAGCGTCGGCGAGCGTGTGATGGCCGGTGACCAGATAGCCACCATGGGCAATCGAGGCAATTCGACCGGTCCGCACCTGCACTTCGAGGTGCTGCAGGGCGGCTCCCAGCGCATTGACCCCGTGCCGTGGCTGGCTAAGCGGGGACTTTTTGTCGGCAGTTACGCCGGCTGACCGGTGACCGCGCCGAGCGACCCCCCTTCGCGCGAAAATCCGCCCAAGGATAAACCTGAGAAAGCGTCGCCCGCCGAACCGCGGACCCGGATCATCCGCCGTGCCCCAACCGGGCCGATACCCCCGATCGCAACGCCCGAGACCGCCCGAATTCCCCGTCGGCCACCGCCTTTGGACGCCACCGTTCGCGCCGGCCGGGCGCATCTGCCGGCCGCGCCGACCACCGAGCCAAGCTCCTGGACGGCCGTCGTCGCCTGCGCGACCAGCATCGTCAGCGGGTGGACCACCTCGGTTGTGGCCACCGATTTGATCATTGGCTGGTGGCGCAGCGATCGGTTGTTCTGCATCGCGGTCGCGTTTCTCGCCCTGGTCTTCGCGATTGCGACCGTCACCGGCGTCATCATGCTGCTGCTGCGCCACCCTCTCGGGCGCTACCTCATCGCGGCGGGGGCGGTGGTCGCGCTGCTGACTTATGGCGGCGTGTTCATCGCGGGGGCCCGTGTTGGGTGGATCGTGCACACGCTACCGGTGCTGCCGATTGCCAGCGTGGTGCTGGCACTGCACCCGCGAACCAAGCGCTGGCTGTACTGGGGCGAACAAGGCGAACAAGGCGAATAAGGCGTCAGAGCTTGCTGACCGGGGCGTGGTTGTGCATCAGCTTTACCCGCCCCGAACTGCCAAAGTCGATCAGCGACATCGCCGATTCGCCGACGCCGGAGACTTCCTCGACACGACCCAGGCCGTACTTGTCGTGCGTCACGCGGTCGCCGGGCTGCAAGACCAGCAGCGGGCGCTTGCCCGCCCCCGAGCGCGTTGGCGACGGGCGCGGGGAGCCGAACCGCCCGGCGCCGCTCACCGGGGCGCTGAACGACGGCTTGGGCGCGGTGCGTCGCCAGTCGATGAGCTCCTGCGGAATCTCCCTCAGGAACCGGGATTCCGGGTTCAGCATCGGCTGACCCCAGGACGAACGGACGATGGCCCTACTCACGTACAGGCGTTGCCGGGCCCGGGTGATGCCGACGTAGGCCAGCCGCCGTTCCTCGGACAGCTCGGTGGGATCGTCCAGGGCCCGCATGTGCGGGAACATCCCGTCCTCCCAACCGGTTACGAACACCACCGGGAACTCCAGGCCCTTGGCGGTATGCAATGTCATCAGCGTGACCACCCCCGCGCTGTGCTCGGGGATTTCGTCGGTGTCGGCGACCAGCGACACCCTCTCCAGAAATGCCGCGAGCACACCGGTGTCCGGTATGTCTTCATTCTCGGGCACGAGCGCGGCGGCGTTAGCTTGGTCGGTGCTGAATTCATGTGCGACGCTGACGAGTTCGTTGAGGTTGTCCAGCCGCGCCAGCTCCTGGGGGTCGGTGGACGACTCCAACTCACGGCGGTATCCACTGCGTTCCAACACCGCCTCGACCAGTTCCCCGAGGTCGTCATCGAGGCGGCCCCGCAACTCGTCAAGCATCTCGACGAAGCCCGCGATCGCCTTCTCCGCACGGGAATTCAGCATCGGCACTTTGCCTTGAGCCGCGGCCTGCAGCGCGTCGGAGAAGCTGGCTCCGGTGTTCTCGGCGTAAACCGCCACACATGCCTCGGCGCGATCACCGATGCCGCGCCTGGGCGTGTTGAGGATACGCCGCATGCTCACCGCATCACCGGGGTTGTCCAGCACGCGCAGGTATGCGACGATGTCGCGAATCTCCTTGCGCTCGTAAAAGCGAACTCCCCCAACGACTTTGTAGGGAATCCCGGCGCGGATGAAGACTTCTTCGAGCGACCGCGACGAGTTGTTGGTGCGGTAGAAGACGGCCACATCGTTGTAGGTGATCTCGCCACGCGCGGCCAGCCCATCGATCTCTTCGGCGACGAACCTGGCCTCGTCGTGCTCGTTGTCGGCGACGTAGCCGACGATCAGCTCCCCGGCGCCGGCGTCGGTCCACAACCGCTTCTCCCGGCGTCCGGAGTTGCGGGCGATCACGGAGTTGGCGGCCGAAAGGATGTTCTGCGTCGAGCGGTAATTTTGTTCCAGCAGAATGGTTTTGGCGTCGGGGTAGTCGCGTTCGAAGTCTTCGATGTTGCGAATCGTGGCGCCGCGGAACGCATAGATCGACTGGTCGGCGTCGCCGACCACGCACAACTCGGCGGGCGGAACACCATCGCTGCCGTCGGGGGTGTCGCGACCGACCAATTCCCGCACCAGCACGTACTGCGCATGGTTGGTGTCCTGGTATTCGTCGACGAGCACGTGCCGGAACCGGCGCCGGTAGTATTGGGCGATCTGCGGGAACGTCTGCAGTACCGCCACCGTCTCCCCGATGAGGTCGTCGAAGTCCAGCGCGTTGGCCGCACGCAGCCGTCGCTGGTATTCGGCGTAAACGGACGCGACAGTGCGCGCCAGGTCATCGGAGTCCTCCGTTAGGGCGGCCAGCGCCCCGTGCGGGTCGATCAGCTCGTTCTTCAGGTTGGAGATGGCGTTGGCCAGCAGTCGCGGCGAATACCGCTTGATGTCTAGACCCATGTCCCGGCCGATCATCTGCAGCAGCCGCCGCGAATCGTCGGCGTCGTAGATCGAGAAGTTGGAGTTGAGGCCTTCGATCAACGACGCCTGGTTACGCAGGATGCGCACGCAGCTCGAGTGAAATGTCGACACCCACATGTACCGGGCGCGGTCACCGACCAGGCTCACCACCCGTTCCCGCATCTCGGCGGCGGCCTTGTTAGTGAAGGTAATGGCCAAGATCTGACCGACCCCGACGCCGCGGACCGCGATCAGATATGCGATCCGCCGGGTCAGCACCGCCGTCTTGCCGGAGCCGGCACCGGCCACGATCAGCAGCGGCGAACCCTCATGCACCACCGCCTGGCGCTGTGGGGGATTGAGAACGTCGAGCAGTTCGTCGGCTGGGGTCGGACGGGGGGTCGCGTGCACACTCATGTCTGCCCAAACTTACCGCCGCAGCCCGACGACTCGTCGGGCCTACGGCTGGAAGCCGGACTGATGTGCGCCCGCATGGTTGTTGCCGGAGCTGTTTGTGCCCGAGTTGTTCCATCCGGAGTTGAGCGTTCCAGTATTGCCGTAACCGGAGTTGTCGGCGCCCATGTTCATGAAGCCCACATTTCCAACGGTGCCACCGTTCGAGAAGCCAATGTTCAGATTGCCCGTATTCGAGAAACCCACGCCGTTTATGCCCGAGTTGAAGAACCCGGTGTTTCGGCCATTGGTGTTCTGGAAGCCTGTCTGGAAGTTCCCGACGTTTCCGTAGCCCTCGCTTGAGTTGCCGGTGTTCTCCCACCCGGACGTGCTGTTCCCGTGGTTGTTGAAGCCGGAAGTTCCGGTGCCGGTGTTGCCGAAGCCGGAGTTTGTAGCGCCGGTGTCGGTCGCGCTTCCGTAGCCGGTATTCACGTCACCCGCGTTGCCGGCACCGGTGTTGACGTGGCCTGAGTTCCAGAATCCCGTGTTGGTATTACCCGAATTTCCGAAACCGGTGTTGCCCACGCCGGAGTTGAAAAATCCGACACTGCTGGAGCCTGAGTTAAACAAGCCCACGCTGCCGCTGGTGCCCGAGTTGAACGCACCGACCGCAAAGCCGCCCCCATTTCCGACGCCGACGTTATCGGCACCGGCGTTCCAGAAACCAACATTTCCGTGACCAGAGTTCCCGAAGCCCACGTTGGTGTTGGTGGTATTCACCCAGCCCGTGTTGATGTTGCCCGAGTTCAAGAAGCCGGTGTTCGTGTTGCCGGAGTTCCCTATCCCCGTATTTGTGTCACCGGAGTTGCCGATACCCCAGTTTCCGTGGCCTGAGTTGAAAAAGCCGACGTTGTTGTCGCCTGAGTTGAACAAGCCGATATTGCCGCTGCCCGAGTTCAACCCGTTTAAGTTGATGCCAAACTCGTTGTTGCCGGTCAGGCCGATGCCGAAGTTGTTGTTGCCGGAGTTGCCGAAGCCGATATTGAACTCGCCGGTATTGCCCAGGCCAATGTTGAAGTTTCCGAAATTGCCTATACCGATGTTGGAGTTGCCGGTGTTGCCGAACCCGACGTTCGAGTTGCCCACCGTCGGCATGGCTCCCGGGCCGCTGTTGCCGAAGCCGATGTTGCTGTGGCCGAAGTTTCCACTGCCGATGTTGAGGTTGCCGGTGTTTCCGTTGCCGAAGTTCGCGCTGCCGCTGTTCCCGCTTCCGATGTTTCCGCCACCGGTGGCCTGAGAATTCCCAAAGCCGAAGTTTCCATTGCCACGATTGCCGGCGCCGAAGTTTCTGCTGCCCGTGTTCCCGCTGCCCATGTTGAAACTGCCGGTGTTTCCGCTACCGAAATTGAGGATCCCGTTGAGGTTTCCGTCGCCGAAGTTGAAGTTGCCTCTGTTGCCGCTGCCGAAGTTGAAGTTGCCGGTATTGCCGTTGCCCTGGTTCAGGCTGCCGATATTTCCCAGTCCCAGATTCGCTAGACCGACATTGCTGACCGGCGAGAGAGCGCTCAGCCCTGCCAACGCCTGCTCCCACGGTGTCAGCGCCTCGGCCACGGCCGACGCCCCGGTGTAGTAGCCGAACATGGCCGCGACGTCCTGGGCCCACATCTCCTCGTACAAGGCCTCCGCGGCTGCGATCGCCGGCGCATTTTGGCCAAAGAGATTCGCGAGCACCAATTGCACAAGCGTCGAACGGTTGGCCTGTATCGCTGCCGGGACCACCGTGGCCGCGCGTGCCGCCTCGAACACGCTCACCAACGTCCGGGCCTGCCCGGCCGCACCTGCCGCCTGCGTCGCCGCCGCACCCAGCCAGCCCGCATATGGGGCGGCGGCCGCCGCCATCGCCGCGGACGCCGGGCCCTGCCAGGCTTGGCTCACCAGCTCCGAGGTCACCGAACCGAACGAATCCGCCGCGGCACCCAACTCACTGGCCAAGCCCTCCCAGGCCACCGCGGCATCGAGCATCGGGGCCGACCCCGCACCCGAGAACATAAGCAAGGAGTTGATCTCCGGCGGCAACGTCGAAAAGTTCATCAGCGCAGTCCTTCCTCGACTGTCTGTTGCGGCGAGTCGCAGCCTACGGCCATATTCGCGCGGACACCGGGCGTTTTCACCATTACTTCCGGTAAGAATCAGGCGGTCAATCCGCGCCCATTTCTTTGCGCGGGTGCCGCCCGTGATGGCAGACTCGGTGCGTGCTCAACGCGCAGCGCCGATTTTTCTACGGGTACCCGCCAGCGGTGCCCGTGGTCTAACTGCTTTCGCAGAGCCCCGTGGTCCGCATCCGGATACGGGGCTCGTTTCTTGTGTGAGGCCCAACACCGGATGAGACCAGACCCCCCACATCACGAGAACGCGGAGTTAGCAGAGATGAACACTGAAACAGTTGACCTACCCGACATCGACGATCTACGGGACGAAATCGACCGGCTAGACGCCGCGATCCTGGCCGCGGTCAAACGGCGCGTGGAAGTGTCCCAAGCGATCGGCAGGGTCCGGATGGCGTCCGGCGGCACCCGCCTGGTCCACAGCCGCGAGATGAAGGTGATCGAGCGCTACGGCGAACTCGGCCCGGACGGTAAGGATCTGGCAATCCTGCTCCTGCGATTGGGCCGGGGCCGACTCGGTCACTAATTGATCAATATTTCCCTCCTTTGCGGGCATTTCTGGCCGGCTGCGGTAGATTCCGCCGAAATGGCTACAGCAAACCCGGTTGGGGTTTCGCAAATGCGTCGGCTGATGTTGCTGTCCGCGGCTACCCTGCTCGCCGCGCTCGGCGGATTTTCCGGTTTTCCCGGAACACCAGCGACCTCCTCCGCGTGGTCACGCAGCGGCGTGGCCATCGAGTACCTCATCGTTCCCTCGCCATCGATGAACCGACAGGTCAAGGTGGAGTTTCAAGCCGGCGGCCCGCACGCGGTGTACTTGCTTGACGGCATGCTTGCCCGCGACGACTACAACGGCTGGGACATCCACCTTCCAGTGTTCGAGTGGTTCGACCGGTCTGGCCTCTCGCTCGTCCTGCCCACCGGCGGTATGGCGAGTTTCTACTCCAACTGGTACCGGCCGGCGGCCGGCAACGGCGGGGTGTGGACGTACAAGTGGGAAACCTTCCTGACCCAGGAGCTGCCGCAGTGGCTGGCGGCGAACAAGGGAATCACCCCCAACGGCAATGCCGTGGTGGGCGCATCGATGTCGGGATCGGCGGCACTGATCCTGGCGGCCAATCATCCCGAGAACTTCAGCTACGCGGCCTCGATGTCGGGATTCCTCAACCTATCCGCCGGACAATGGCCGTCCCTGGTCAGCGCCGCGCAACTGGGTGCCGGCGGCTTTCGCTCCGACGCGATGTGGGGCCCGCCGACCGACCCCGCGTGGGCAGCCAACGACCCTACGGTTAATGCGGCGAAGCTCGTCGCTAACAACACGCGCATCTGGGTCTATACAGGCAACGGCGGGGACTCGGATTTGGGCACCAAGCTGGACGCCACTCTGCTGGAAAGCGCGACCCGGTTGAGCAACAAGGTTTTTCAGGCCCGGTACAAACTCAAGGGTGGGCACAACGGCGTGTTCAACTTCCCGGATAACGGCACCCACACGTGGTCCTACTGGGGCGCGCAGCTGCAAGCCATGCTGCCCGATCTGCAACGAGTGCTGGGCGGGGGTTAACTGGGCCTCATGCCCGAGCGCATCCTGGTCACCGGCGGCACCGGAACCGTCGGCCGCGTGGTAGCCCAGCTTCTGCTCGACTCGGGTGCACACGTACGGATTCTCAGCCGCGGGCGGCGCGCAGGAGGCCCGACGCGGCAGGCCGAGTATGTGATTGGTGACGTGAAGACCGGCGAGGGGCTCACCGAGGCGGTCGCCGGTGTCGATGCCATCGTGCATTGCGTCGACCCGGTGCATCATGTTGTCGACGCCGCGCTCACGGCCGGACACCCGCACCTGGTGTACATCTCGATCGTCGGCATCGACCGGATACCGCTCGGCTACTACCGGCGCAAGCTCGCCGAAGAACGGCTAATCAGCGCTTCCGGGCTGCCCTGGACGGTGCTGCGGGCCACCCAGTTCCACGATCTGGTCGCGGTCATGCTGCGGGGCTTGGGCGCACTGCCCATCATGGTGGTCCCCGCAGGCTTTCGCTTCCAGCCGGTCGATGTCCGTGATGTCGGCGCCGAGCTGGCTGAGCTGGCCCTCGCCGAACCCGCGGGACGGGTGCCCGACATTGCCGGGCCCGTGGTGTTACCCGTCGCAGATTTGGCGCGGCGCTATCTGGCCGCGGTAGGCAAACGCCGACCGGTCGTGCCCATCGCGGTCCCCGGCCGCGTTGCCCGCGGCTACCGATCCGGCGCTAACCTGGCCCCCGACCGCGCCGTCGGGACGGTTACGTTCGATCGCTACCTCGAAGAGCGGTTGGCCGCGGGAACGATGCCCTACAGCGACGCGATTCGGTCCTACCTGAGGTTCCCCCGCTCCCGCGGACCAGCCGCGGAATAGGGTCGAACTATGACCACCGTCGGCGACGATGCAGAGCGAAGCGATGAGGAGGAGCGGCGTCCATGACTTCCGTGCAATCAATTCCTGACATCACCGCCACACCGGCGTGGGACGCCCTGCGCAGGCATTACGAACGGATCGGAGAAACCCACCTTCGCCAGTTCTTCGCCGACGATCCCGATCGCGGCCGCGAACTCGCCGTCACGGTTGGCGATCTCTACATCGACTACAGCAAGCACCGCGTCACCCGTGAGACGCTACGGTTGCTTATCGATCTGGCACGGGCGGCCGACCTTGAGGAACGCCGCGATCAGATGTTCGCGGGTGCGCACATCAACACCTCGGAGGATCGCGCCGTATTGCACACCGCGTTGCGGCTGCCCCGCGAGGCCGAGTTGATCGTTGACGGCCAAAACGTGGTCAAGGACGTACATTCCGTGCTCGACGCGATGGGCGACTTTACCGACCGGCTGCGCAGCGGCGAATGGGCCGGAGCCACCGGCAAACGGATCAGCACCGTCGTCAACATCGGCATCGGCGGTTCCGACCTGGGGCCGGTGATGGTGTACCAGACGCTGCGCCACTATGCCGACGCGGGCATTTCCGCCCGGTTCGTCTCCAACGTCGATCCCGCCGACCTCGTCGCGACATTGTCCGACTTAGACCCTGCCACAACGCTTTTTATTGTCGCCTCCAAGACGTTCTCCACTCTCGAGACGTTGACCAACGCCACCGCCGCGCGGCGCTGGTTAGTCGACGCGCTCGGCGACGCAGCGGTGGCCAAGCACTTCGTCGCGGTGTCCACCAACCGGCGCCTGGTTGACGAGTTCGGTATCAACACAGACAACATGTTCGGGTTCTGGGATTGGGTCGGCGGTCGTTATTCGGTCGATTCGGCGATCGGGCTGTCGGTGATGGCCGCCATCGGCCGAGAAGCCTTCGCCGACTTCCTTTCTGGATTCCATATCGTCGATGAGCACTTCCGTACCGCACCGCTGGACTCCAATGCGCCTGTCCTGCTTGGGCTTATCGGCCTGTGGTACTCCAACTTCTTTGACGCGCAATCGCGTGCGGTGCTGCCGTACTCCAATGATCTGGCGCGTTTCGCGGCCTATCTGCAGCAGCTGACCATGGAGTCAAACGGCAAGTCGACCCGCGCCGACGGCACACCAGTGACCACCAATACAGGCGAAATCTTTTGGGGTGAACCGGGAACCAACGGTCAGCATGCGTTCTATCAACTGCTGCATCAGGGCACTCGGTTGGTGCCCGCCGATTTCATCGGGTTCAGTGAACCCCTCGACGACCTGGCTACCGCCGAGGGCACCGGCAGCATGCACGACCTGTTGATGAGCAACTTCTTCGCCCAAACTAAGGTGCTGGCTTTCGGCAAGACCGCCGAGGAGATCGCGGCGGAAGGCACCCCCGCCGACGTGGTGCCACACAAGGTGATGCCTGGGAACCGGCCGTCGACTTCGATTCTGGCCAACCGGCTTACGCCGTCGGTGCTGGGGCAACTGATTGCGCTCTACGAGCATCAGGTGTTCACCGAGGGTGTGGTCTGGGGTATCGACTCGTTCGACCAATGGGGTGTCGAGCTGGGCAAGACGCAGGCCAAGGCGTTGCTTCCGGTGATTACCGGCGACACGTCACCCGCGCCTCAGTCGGACAGCTCGACGGATGCCCTGGTGCGGCGCTACCGCACCGAACGAGGACGCACCGGCTGATGGCGAGCAGACGCAAAAGCCCCCGAAATCTAACGATTTCGGGGGCTTTTGCGTCTGCTCGCGCCGGGAACGTTAGGCGAATCGTTTGGTCAGCGGCGGCGGTAGTACTCGCATGAGCTGAACCAAAGGGGCCCACGGCCACCACGGCACCGCGGCCCTGCCCGGCTCGCGCTCGATGGCGTCGACGAGTGCCTTGACGCCAGTCGCGTTGTCCACCATCAACATTGTGCTCGCGGACTTAGCCGTCATCTCCGACTCGATATAGCCCGGCTCCATCACCGAGACCTTGATGGGGCCTTTGGCGTATTCGGCGCGCAGCGATTCGCCCAATGAGCTCAATCCGGCTTTGCTTGCGGCATACGCGGCTTTGACGCCGGGCACCCCTTTGTTGCCCAGCACCGAGGAGATGAGCACCAGGTGGCCCGAGCCGCTCTTAGTGAACATCTCCAACGCCGTCTCGATCTGTACCAGCGCCGCCACCAGGTTGGTCTCGATGGTTGCCTTGTTCGCCCACAGCTTGCCCGAGCCCAGCCGGGCACCCTTGCCGATACCGGCGTTGACAATGACGCGATCGATGCCGCCAAGCTCGTCGCGCAACGCGGCGAACACCTTCGGCACCTGCTCGTGGTCGTTGACGTCGAGCTCGGCCACCGCAACCTTGACAGTCGGATATTGTTGCGACAGCTTGGCTTTCAGTTCTTCGAGCCGGTCGGTGCGACGCGCGCACAGGGCCAGGTCGCGCCCCTGGGCGGCGAAGGCTCGGGCCATCCCGGCGCCCAGGCCGGAACTGGCGCCGGTGATGAGGATTTTCTGGCGAGTCACCCCGGCAGCATATCGACCGCCCCCCCAACGTCGAGTTGTTGGGCCGAAACGAGGGCATTTGGCATAACAACTCGACGCTCGAGGAGGAGACTATTTAAGTAACCTTGACAAGCGCCGGTCGGCCAGCACCTTCCCGCCGGTCTGGCAGGTCGGACAGTACTGAAAAGACTTGTCCGCGAAGGACACTTCGCGCACCGTGTCACCGCATACCGGGCAGGGCAGCCCGGTGCGTGCGTGCACCCGCAGCCCGGAACGCTTCTCCCCTTTAAGGGTGGCGGCCCGTTGGCCGACGGACCGGCTCACCGCGTCGGAGAGCACCGACACCATCGCCTCGTGCAGGGCGAGCAATTGCTTCTCGGACAGCTTCCCCGCGGTAGCGAACGGCGAGATCTTGGCGACATGCAGGATCTCGTCGCTGTAGGCGTTGCCGATGCCGGCGATCACCTTCTGGTCGGTGATGACGGACTTGATCCGACCGGTGTTACCGCCCAGAAGCCCGGCCAACTCGTCGCTGCTGATGCTAAGCGCATCCGGGCCGAGCGCGGCAATGCCGGGCACCTTGACCGGGTCGTCAACCAGCCAGACCGCCAGTCGTTTTTGGGTCCCGGCCTCGGTGAGGTCGAAGCCCGGCGCACTACCCGGCGCGCCCAAATGGACGCGCAGGGCGATGGGACCCTTTCCTGGTCGCAGCGGCGCCCCGGCCAGCTTGTCCGACCAGCGCAACCATCCCGCACGCGACAAGTGGGCGATCAACAACAGCTCACCGGCTTGCAGTCCCAGGTACTTGCCCCACCGCTGGGCCCCGACAACGGTCTCACCGTGCAGGGCGTTGATCGGCGGATCGAAGGTCTTCAGCACCGACAGCGCGGCGACATCAACGCGGCCGACCCTCGTTCCAACGGCGTGCCGCCGTAAATGGTCTACCAGCGCTTCGATCTCGGGGAGTTCGGGCACCCGTTCAGTCTGCCGACCACGGCCAGTGAGTGTCCATCCGCCCGGGTGCTACGCGGGTCCGGTGACGCCTGGCGTGCCAAACAGCTGCCCGCGGCGACCGCCTACGCCGCCCACACCGCCGAACGCCGCACCGGCGCCAGCCCCGCCGTCGCCGCCGTTGCCGATCAGCTGAGCATCGCCGCCGGCACCGCCGACACCACCGCCGTTAGATGGCGCTGCCCCGGCGGTGCCGGCGTTGCCGCCTCGTCCGCCGCTGCCGTAGAAAATCCCGCCGTCGCCACCGTCGCCACCGTTGCTGATTTGAACCACGAAGCCGGTCCCGGTATTACCTCCGTTGCCGCCGAGGCCGCCGTGGCCCAGCAGGAAGGCGTCGCCACCGAACCCGCCGAAACCACCCACACCCGCTTGCCCGGGGTTCGTCGCACTGACGCCGCCATTTCCGCCGCCGCCGCCGGCCCCGGCGTTCCCTCCGTTACCGATCAGACCGGCCCTACCACCGCTGCCACCAAAGCCGCCGAAGCCCCCAGTACCGCCGGCACCGGTACCGGACGAGGAGCCGCCAGCAGCCCCGCCGTCACCACCGGTCCCACCGCTGCCGCCGTTACCCCAAATGAACCCGCCGCGGCCACCATTGCCGCCACCTCCGCCGAAGCCGCCGGGACCGCCATGGGTAATGCCGGACTGGCCAGTCCCGCCCACTCCCCCGTTACCACCGGCACCGCCATTGCCGAACAGCCCGGCATCGCCGCCGTTACCGGCAAAGACGTCGAAGCCGCCGAAGCTACCTCCGCTAGCGCCCACTTCGACCAGTGGATTGTCTACAAAGGACCCGCCGTTGCCGGTGTTTCCGCCGGCCCCTCCGTCGCCGTACAGCCAGCCGCCGTCGCCGCCGTTGCCGCCGTTGCCGCCGGGACCGCCCATGGCTCCCGCAATGGGAGCAGCCGGGTTTGTGGCGCCGACGGCAGCCCCGCCGTCACCGCCGGCACCACCGTCGCCACCGCGCCCGAACAGCCACCCCCCATGACCGCCGGCACCCCCGGAACCACCAGCACCCCCATTGAGGCCGACGCCGGCACCGAGATCGAGAGCAGTACCGCCGATGCCGCCGGCGCCGCCGGCGCCACCAACGCCGTACAGCCAGCCACCGGCCCCACCGGCCCCGCCGTAACCCGCTGCCCCGCCGACACCGCCCGAGCCGGGCGAACCGGCGACGCCATTACCGCCGGCACCGCCCATTCCGCCATTGCCCCACAGCCCCGCCGCCCCGCCGTTACCGCCGGGCTGACCGGGCGCGCCGGATCCACCGTTACCACCGTTGCCGTACAACAACCCACCGGCGCCACCGTTTTGCCCGGTCCCCGGGGCCCCGTCGGTCCCATTGCCGATCAGCGGACGCCCCAACAGCGCCTGGGTCGGCGCATTGATCAGATCCAGGAGTGGCTGCAAAGGCCCAACGTTAAGCGCCTCAGCGGTCGTATACGCGGCGGCACCCGAATTCAACGCCTGCACGAATTGCTGGTGAAACGATGCCGCCTGAGCGCTCAGCACCTGGTAGCCCTGGGCCTGGGCATTGAACAACGCCGCGACCGCGGCTGACACCTCATCGGCGCCGGCGGCCAATACCGCGGTCGTCGGTGCCGCTGCGGCAGAGCTGGCCTGCGTGATCGACGAACCAATCCGCGCCAAATCCGTTGCCGCAGAAGCCACTAACTCCGGCGACGCGATCACAAACGACATCGGACACCTCCGTCCGGCGCATCTCCAGCGACACGCCTACGGCGGATCGTATCCCGATCGAGCTGCCGGTTCGCGGGCTTCGGCAAACTTGTCACGAGCCGGACCGGCCGGAACGGCTATGCGGGTCCGTCGGTACCCGGCTGGCCGAACAGCTGCCCACCGGCGCCGCCGGTGCCACCGACCCCACCCTGGCTGGCGCCGGCACCAGCGCCACCGTTGCCGCCGTTGCCGATCAGCTGGGCGTTGCCGCCGTTTCCGCCGATGCCATTCTCGGAGGGGGCGTTGAAGCCCGCGGGAATGCCGCCGCCGAGGCCGCCGTTGCCGCCGCTGCCGTAGAAGAAGCCGCCATTGCCGCCATTGCCTCCGGAGGCACCGTCGCCACCGCCGCCGGCAAAGGTAGCGAGACCGGCAGCAGCTTGCCCGGCGCCGCCCGTTCCGCCGTTGCCGCCGGCGCCGCCGTTGCCGAACAGCCCGGAGTCGCCGCCATTACCGGCCTGTGCCGCGAAGTTGCCGCCATCTACGCCGTCGGTGATGCCGGCGCCGTTCGCGAAGGAACCGCCATTACCGCTGTTTCCGCCGGCACCACCGTCGCCGTACAGCCAGCCACTGTGACCGCCATTGCCACCGTTGCCGGCGGATCCGGCGCTGCCGGCGACGCCCGAGCCAGGGATGGTGGCACCCGTGCCGTTGCCGCCGTTGCCGCCCTGACCGCCAACTCCGCCCCGGCCGACGAGCAGGCCACCAGTGCCACCAAGACCGCCGCTGCCGCCGGCGCCGCCGTCGAAGCCGCTCCCGAAGGCATTGTTGCCGTTGGCGTCGCCGCCGTTGCCGCCGAGGCCACCGGGGCCGCCCATCCCGTAGAGCCACCCACCGGCGCCGCCATTGCCACCGTTGCCGCCCGCCTGACCGGCTTGGTTGGTCCCGCCGTTGACGCCGGATCCGCCGGCGCCGCCGTGGCCGCGATTGCCGAGGAGACCCGCCGACCCGCCGGCACCGCCGTTCTGCCCCGGTGCACCCGACCCGCCACTACCCCCGTTACCCAGTAACCAGCCGCCGTCGCCACCAGCAGCCCCGCTCCCGGGGGCCCCATTGGCGCCGTTGCCAATCAACGGGCGCCCGGTCAGCGCCAGCACGGGGTCGGTGAGGAAGGCCTGGGCCTGTTGCATTGGCGTTGCGTTGAGCGCCTCCGCACTGGCGTACTGCGCCGCACCGGCATTCATGAGCTGGACAATCTGGCTGTGGAACATCGACGCCTGCGCGCTGAGTGCTTGATAGGCCTGGGCGTGGGCACCGAATAGCGCGGAAAGCGCCACGGAGACCTCGTCGGCGCCAGCCGCCAGCACGGCGGTTGTCGGGAATGCCGCTGCGGCGTTAGCCGAGCTGATTGTCGAACCAATACCAGCCAAGTGGCTGGCCGCTGCCTCCAAGTACTCGGGTGCGGCGATCACCCACGACATCGACAACCTCCCGACAACTGTGACGGGCCGACTAGCCGCGAGTGACTCACGACACAGTTACTCATTCGGGAGCAGATGCTATCGCGTCACGGCGGTTAGTATCGCACTTCGGAAAAATTTGTACCGCCGTATCAAAATTGCTCGGGACTAATCAGCGCGTGGCACCCGTAATAGGTAGGTGTCCATGATCCAGCCGTGGCGCGCTCTGGCCTCGGCGCGCAGTGCCGCTATGCGAGGCCCGACTTCCCCGACCGTGCCGGAAATCAGCAGCTCATCGTCGGTTCCTAGATAGGCGCCCCACCAGATGCGAGTGTCCGGCGGGCAGGTCTGAAACGAGCAGTCGGCGTCGAGCATGACCACCGCTGAGCCAGACACTCCGTGCGCGCGCAGTTGTCTGCCCGTCGTGATGAGAACCGGTTCGCCAACGTCGTTGAGCGGGATGCGGTGTCGAGCGGTCAGCGCTTGCACCGCGGTGATGCCCGGAATCACGTCGTAGCTGATATCGGCCTTGGCTGCCACGGCGTCGAGTATGCGTAGCGTGCTGTCGTACAGCGACGGGTCACCCCAGGCCAGAAACGCGCCCACATCATCGGGTCCGAGTTCGTCGGACATGGCCTTCGCCCAGATCCGGGCCCGCGCCGCGTGCCAGTCGGACACCGCGTCGCGGTAGTCGTCATCACGCGAGCGCGGTGGGTCGGGCAGCTCGACAAATCGGTATCCGGGCTTTTCGATGAACCGCGCGCAGATCCCCCGACGCAGCGCCACCAGGTCGCTCTTCGCCTCCCCCTTGTCCATCGCGAAGAACACCTGAGCGTTGTTGAGGGCCTTGATCGCCTGGACGGTCATGTACTCCGGGTCCCCCGCGCCGATGCCGATGACGTGGATGTGCCGACTCACCCCGCCAGTCAACCGAATCGAAACCTAGATTTTCTATGCGACACCACAAGTACCCGGTACCATGGGTACCGTATGCGGCACCCAATGAAGGGACGTCAGCGATGACCTCTACGGTCAAGCCAAGCGCGCCGAGTCGTGAAGAATTCTCCGAGCGTCTGCTCAAAGGCTCGGTCAAGAAGTCCTACGAACCCATCGTCGACATCGACTGGGACGCCCCGCTCGACCCGGACAAGTTCTACCTACCGCCCAAGCTGGTGTCGCTGTACGGGACCCCGATGTGGGACGAGATGACCCGCGAACAGCAAATCGAGCTGTCCCGCCAGGAATTGGTCAACACGCTCTCGGCCGGGATCTGGTTCGAGAACATGCTCAACCAATCGTTGCTGCGCACCATCCTGCATGAAGACCCCACCAGCCGGTCGACACATTACAAGCTGACCGAGTTAGGCGACGAAACCCGCCACATGGTCATGTTCGGCAAGGCCATCGAACGCATCGGCGCCAAGCCGGTACGCCCGCGTCGCTTCCACCGGTGGATAATCAACGCGCTTCCGCTGGCGTTCCAGCGGGGCTCGATGCTGTGGGTGGCAGCCCTGATCGGCGAGGAGATCTTCGACTCGCTGCAACGGCAGATGATGGACGACCCGGAATTGCAACCAATTATCCAGCGGCTCATGCGAATTCACGTCACCGAAGAGGCCCGCCACATTCAGTTTGCTCGTGATGGCGCGCGCAAACGGGTGGCCGAAATGCCTCGGATCAACCGGTGGTTCATGGCCAACATCAACGGCCTCGGCGGGTATTTCTTCCGCTACCTGTTCAGCAATCCGATCCCGTACGCGCGCACGGGTCTGGATCCA
Organism: Mycobacterium riyadhense; assembly: GCF_963853645.1. Taxonomy (NCBI): domain Bacteria; kingdom Bacillati; phylum Actinomycetota; class Actinomycetes; order Mycobacteriales; family Mycobacteriaceae; genus Mycobacterium; species Mycobacterium riyadhense. The sequence continues at coordinate 5,041,390 of NZ_OY970456.1, forward strand.
CGGCGGGCCCGCGCGACGGCTCGCAACAGCCCGCACCGTCACGAAATGCAGATGGCCGGATTCGCGCCGCTGGCAGCGTTTTTGACCGAAGTGGGCCTGATGGGACCGATCGCCCGCAGCGGCTGGAAACGCAGCAAGTTTCTGTGACCGAGTTCCCGCGCCGCATCGTCATTGTTGGCGCTCGGGAAACCGCCGGGCCGCTGGCTGCCGACCTGGTGCTTGCCAACCGTGACGTCCTTAGTTCGGTGTTCGACGACGCGACCGACACATGGGTGCTGACCACGTCCGGCGGCGAGACCGTGCATGCCTGTGTCGTCATCGCCGCCGAGCCCGCGGTGTACGTCCCGTGGATACCGGATATCCCCGGCGTCTTCGCGGGCGAATCCTTTCACGCGGCGGCCTGGGACCCTGATTTCGATCCGGCCGGCAAGCAGGTTGCGGTGATCGGCACCGACGCCGCGGTCGGACACCACATCGGCCGGCTGCTCGAATCGGCAAGATCGGTAACCGCGTTCGCCTACCCACCACGTCGGTTTGTCACCGAAGTGCCGCTGCCGACGACGCGCGCCAGACGCTGGTTGCGCCGCCACGTGCGACATGAGCGGCCTCCGGCGGTCCATGTGGCGGGGTCGGCGATCGACGCGCTGACCTCCTCGGGTATCCGCACCAGCGATGGTGTCGAGCACTGCCTGGACACCATCATTTACGGCACCGGGTATGCGGTAGGCGACCAGACGCTGGTCGGCGCCGGCGGACTGACCATCCGACAGGCCTGGACCGACGGCATGGAGCCATTTTTCGGGGTGGCCGTTCACGGTTTTCCCAACTACTTCTTCATCACCGGGCCCGATATCGGTGCGCAGGGGCGCTACATCGTGGAGTGCATAGAGCTGATGAAACGCACCGGCAGCGCTCGCATGGAAGTGCGGCGCAGCAGCCAGCATGTGTTCAACGAGCGCGCCCAACTCGAACCCGCCGAGCCTCACGCAGTGGCATCCGCATTCGACCTGTCAGCCAGCACACCCGAGGACAGTGACACCTACGACGGCGCCGCGACGCTGGACATAGCCGGCAGCCGCCACTTCGTGCGCGTCCGGCTTACCGGTCACCTCGACCCCATCGACGGCAACTACCACTGGCAAGGCACGGTTTTCGATCACCTACCACAGGTCAAGCACGCGCGGGCCGCCACATTATCGATCGGCAAGTACAGCGCGCCCGCGCGCATCATCGAAGAAACGCCGTGGGGCACGCATTCGGTGGCCGGTGTGGGCACACCACCTTACGCGCGGCGCGGCCCCTGACGGGCGCGATGTGCGAATTCGGCTAGGCTGAGGGTCTCCTAGACAAGAGGTTGGCCACGCGAGTTAAGTGGGTAACCAGCCTGGGTGGCGCGTGCTGCAGCAGACGGCAGACAAGCGAGAACGGCGTGTTCGGCGTAGTGGTGGTCGGTGCTTCGGACGGGCGAGATCGGGACATCTACCCGACCTGCGTCCAGGTTGCAGCGCGACCATGGATTCCTGCGATGCCCCGCACTCCATATGCACCAGGCGGGGCCATTATCCGAAGATAGAGAGTGGGCCGCCGAAGAAGCGGCATCCTCAGCAATTGGCGGGGCAAGAGTTCGAGGAGCAGGAGATGGAGCCGGACGACCGGACAGAACTGGCACGCCGGTTCATGACGTCTCGCCGTTTTGCACTGGGCGCAGTCCCCGATGTGCGGGGGTGGCGCAAGTGAGCGCGGTAGCCAAGTCACCAAGCTCGTTAGCCGTTGCGGTTCGGACTGAGCAGTCGGTCGTCTTCCTGGCGGCCGAGGGTGTACTCGACGCAAACAACTCCGCGGAGCTTCGCGACAGCGTGATGAACGCGATGGTCGACGCACCGTCCGCCGTCATCGTCGACGTCACCGCACTTCAAGTCCCCGACGACGCCGCGTGGTCGATCTTCGTCAGCGCCCGCTGGCAGGCCGATACCCGGCCGGAGGTGCCGATCCTGCTGGTCTGCGGTGGTCGAGCCGCGCGCGAGGCAATCACCCGCAGCGGGACCGCCCGCTTCATGCCGGTGTATGCAACCGAGAAGTCGGCGATAAAGAGCCTCGGCAAGCTCGCGCGTCGCGGCTTCCGACATGCCCAGGCCCAACTACCCGCCAACCTGACCAGCCTTCGCGAGTCGCGCCAACTGGTCCGCGAGTGGCTCACCAACTGGTCGAAACCCAGGCTGATCCCGGTCGCTTTGGTGGTGGTCAACGTGTTCGTGGAAAACGTGCTGGAACACACCGGCAGCGATCCGTTGGTGCGACTCGAATGCGACGGTCCGACGGCAACGATCGCGGTTTCCGACGGCAGCGGAGCACCCGCGGTGCGGTTGCCGTCGCCCCCCAAGGGCATCGACGTATCCGGCCTGGCGATCGTTGACGCGTTGTCCCGCGCGTGGGGCAGCACTCCCACGGCGTCTGGCAAAACGGTCTGGGCCATCATCGGCCCCGAAAACCAGCTGTAAGCCACATCGGCGACATTGAGTGTGCGCTAGCGGCTTTGCGGGTGAATGGCGGGCGCGAATTTTGTGATTCGACCGCCCTGGGCACACACTCGACTCGTGCGGTTCAGCTACGCGGAGGCAATGACCGACCCGACGTTCTACATTCCGCTGGCCAAGGCGGCCGAGGCCGCCGGCTACGACAGCATGACGATCGCCGACAGTCTCGCCTATCCCTTTGAGTCCGAATCGAAGTACCCGTACACGCCGGACGGCGACCGCGAATTTCTCGACGGCAAGGAAATCATCGAGGCCATTGTCCTGACGGCGGCGTTGGGTGCGGTGACAACGACACTGCGGTTCAACTTGTTTGTTCTCAAGCTGCCCGTCCGGCCGCCGGCCCTGGTGGCCAAGCAGGTGGGCTCGCTGGCCGCGCTGATTGGCAACCGGGTAGGCCTTGGCGTTGGCACCAGTCCGTGGCCGGAGGACTACGAGTTGATGGGCATCCCATTCGCTAAGCGCGGCAAGCGGATTGACGAATGTATCGAGATTGTGAAGGGCCTCACCACCGGAGACTACTTCGAATTCCATGGCGAGTTCTACGACATCCCCAGGACGAAGATGACTCCGGCGCCGAGCAAGCCGATCCCGATACTGGTTGGCGGCCATGCCGATGCCGCACTGCGGCGCGCGGCGCGCCTGGACGGCTGGATGCACGGCGGTGGTAGCGACCCCGAGGAACTCGACCGACTCATCGCCCGGGTCAAGCGATTTCGCGACGAGGAGGGCAAGACCGGACCGTTCGAGATCCACGCGATCTCGATGGACGGCTACACCGTAGACGGCATCAAGCGGCTCGAGGACAAGGGCGTTACCGACGTCATCGTGGGCTTTCGGATTCCCTACATCAAGGGACCGGACACCGAGCCGCTGGAGAAGAAGATTCGTCACCTGGAGAAGTACGCCAACAAGGTGATCTCGAGAGTCTAACTGCGACCGCGCTACACCGGTCCGATGGCGTCTTCAAGCAGCTCGAGTTCGCGAGCAAGCTGATCGGTGAGCGTGCTCATTGCGGGGACGACGCGGCGACAGCTGATCAAGCCGAAGGCGATCTGGTCATTGGTGCTGGTGCAGGTGATGTTCAACGCCTGACCATCGACAGGTATCGACATCGGGTAGAGCGCGTCCAAGTGGGCACCGTTCCAGTACAACGGGCCACGCGGACCGGGCACGTTGGAGATCGTCACGTTCGGCGGGCACAGCGGCCCACGAGCGTGTCCCAGCGTCATCGCAAGTGCGAGCGGGGCAGCGCCGAGCGCGCTCATCGCGATCACCTGCTCCCGGCTGCGGCCGGCGATGGCGGCCTTACCCTCTCGCATGCTGGTCCGCACGGCCGACAGCCGCTCGGCGGGGTCGGCCAGGTGCGTGGCCAGCGAACATATCAAGGTCCCGATCTTGTTACCGGGAACCTGACGCATCACGTCGACAACGTCGGCGCCGCGCAGCGAGACCGGCACCATCGCCGTCAGCGGCGCGACCGGCAGCGCCTCGCGGGCGATCAGGTAACTGCGCAACGCCCCGGCACACATGGCCAGCACGACGTCGTTGATGGTGGCATCAGCACGCTTCGCGACCAATCTCAGTCGTTCGATCGGGAATGTGCAGCCGGCGAAAGACCGGGCACTGTCGATCGGCACGTTCAACGGGGTGTGGGGTGCTGCCAGCGTGAGCGGACCTCCGCGGCGGCGGGCTGCCCGCCACGCGGTGTCTGCCAGCGCCGGAACCATGCCCGCAAGCTCCCCGGCCGTGCCAAGCACCGCTCGGGCCAGCGTCAGCGGTCCCAACGGGGTCGAAGGGGCCGGCGGATCCGACGGTCGCGCCTGTTCGCCCACCTCCCACAGTGCGGGCATCTCACGCCGATCTGGGTCCGCACAGACGGTCCGTTGTAGAAGCCGCATCGCTGAGACTCCATCGGCTAGCGCATGGTGGGTCTTGATATACATCGCGTACTGGCCGTTGGGCAGGCCCTCGATCAGATGCAACTGCCAAAGCGGGCGCGAGCGATCCAGCATCCCAGCGTGCAATTGCGACACCAGCTCCCACAGCGCGGCCATGCCGGCTCGCCGCGGCAATGCACAGAGCTGGACGTGGTAGTCCAGTTCGACCTCGGCCTCGGTGCGCCAATACCATTGCCCGAGAGAGCTCAGGGAGCGATGCGGACGTCGTCGCCACAGCGACGTCACTTGGTTGCGCGCCAGCGCGGCGGCGAACGTATCGCGCACGTAGCGCGCGTCGGCGCTCTCGGGGCGACTCAGCAACGCCAGCGCACCCACGTGCATCGGCCGCTTCGGCGTCTCAGCAAAAAGAAACATCGCATCGGCGGCGGACATGGGAAATAGCATGGGCGGCAGAACCTTTCAGGCGACCGACACATCCCCGCCACGGACGGCTGCTTCCCGAGAACGTGTCGGATGCTGACTACCGCCGGGACTGGACGGCCAAAACCCGCCGAAAAGGGCTGGGTACCTCGGTCACATTAGCCACACCAGTGACTACTCGCAACCGGCCGCGTTCGGTCATCGGCGCGCATGCTTCGCCTCGATGAGACGGCGCGCGATCTCGACAACGGCTGTATTCGAGTTCTGCGACAGTTGTGAGAGCAGCGCGAATGCGCGAACGGCGTCGACATTGAAGCGTTCCATCAGCATCCCCTTGGCCTGGCCGATGAGGTCGCGGGAAGCGAGTGCGCTGCGGAATTGCTGGTCGTGGCGCAGCATGCTCCACGCCAGTGCGGCATGAGTGGCCATGATCAATGCCATCTCCACCGATTCGGCGTCGAACGCGTGACGTCGCGAGGCGTAAAAGTTGAGCGCACCCATGTTGTGGCGGTTGACGAACAACGGGATCGTCATGATCGACCGGATCGGCGTTTCGTCGGCAACGTCGCGGCAATAGCCAGGCCAGCGCTGTTCGGTGGTGACGTCGTCGATGCGGATGACCTGTCCCTCCCAGGTTGCGGCGCCGCACATGTCCTTGTGGCGTTGCTGAATTTTGCCTAGCAGGATCGGGTACCCGGCGGTTGCCGACACCGTCCGCACCCCGTCGCGGCTGCCCATCGTGAGTGCAGCATGCTCAGCACCGGGCACGGATTTTACGGCGGTGTCAAGTAGATTGCCGAGGGTTGTGTCGATGTCGTCGGTGGGCTGCTGCTCCTGGAGATTCCGCGCCAATTCGGCGACCTGGAGAGCAATTGCGCGCACGTGACTCGCTGTCATTGTGGTCTTCTCCGATCGAGCGCCGATGGAGGCCATCTCATTTTCACGCCATGTGGTGTTGCTGGCAAGGTCGCGAGGCAAACGGCCAACGAAGGTAAGGCTTACATATGTTCCAGTTAGGCTTGTCAACGCTTTTCGCGAAAGTGTAGACGGCACAGTCGATCCCACTTCGGGGGCACTTCTCCTGGCGCCTTGGCTGAGACCAATCTTGGTCTGCCACACCCCGAAAGCGTTGATGAACGCCGCACGGTACAGCGGGCATTCAGGGATCTGGCCTAACGTGGATTCGGCTGGCCCAATTCCAAAGGAGTAACCATGGCACGAACCGATGACGACACGTGGGACCTGGCTAACAGTGTGGGAGCCACTGCCACCATGGTGGCGGCGGCGCGGGCGGCCGCGAGTCGGCGTCCCCGGCCGGTCATCAACGACCCGTTCGCGGAGCCGCTGGTCCGCGCCGTCGGGCTGGACGTGTTCACCCGGGTGGCCACCGGTCAAGCGGATCTCGACGAGATCGGCACCGGCCTCGGGTTTCCGCGGATGGTGGACACGTTCGCCGCACGCGCCCTGTTCTTCGATACATACTTCGCCGAGGCCGGCGCGGCCGGATTGCGCCAGGTGGTGATCGTGGCGTCCGGGCTCGATGCCCGCCCGTACCGGCTTGGGTGGCCGGCCAGCACGGTGGTGTACGAAATCGACCAGCCCGAGGTGATCGGGTTCAAGACCGCCACGGTATCCAAACTCGGTGCCGTCGCGACCACCGAGCATCGCCCGGTGGGCATAGATCTGCGCGACGATTGGCCGGCCGCGCTGCGTGCCGCCGGTTTCGATCCCGCCCAGCCATCCGCTTGGCTGGCCGAGGGAGTGCTCATCGGCTTTCTGCCGCCCGAAGCCGAGGTTCGGTTGCTGGACAACGTCATTGCGCTTAGCGCCAGTGGCAGCCGGCTTGCCGCGGACTATGGAACGATCACCGGAACTTCGGAGGACTCCGCGGAATTGGCGCGACGGATGACCGAGGGCTGGCGTGCGCATGGGCTGGAGCTGGACATCGCCGAGTTGACCTACCCTGGCGAGCACACCGACGTCGCCGCACACCTGCACACTCACGGGTGGGAGATCACCACCTCGGACCACTCGGATCTCCTTGCCGCGGCCGGCCTCCCCGAACTGGCAGCCGCCGATCAGCACGGGCCCGCCACGCCGCTTCGCTTCGTGAAGGCCGTGCGGGCTTAGCGCGACGACGGCTGCTACCACCTGCTTGCCACACCCGCCACACTGGCCTCCTTGGGGAGGGGTAGTCTTTGTGCCCAAAGAGTGTCTATCCCGACGCAGCGACTGGTGTGACAACTGCGACCAGACGGTTACGATGCGCGGCGCGCCAGCCACTCCGCCTGCATTACCATCAGCCCGAACAACTCCGGCGTCGGAGCATCGGGATCGAGTTCGCGGTAACGCTGGTAGATGTTGACCACGACGCGTTCGGAGTCCAGCCAGCTCGCGTACTCGCCGAGGTCGACGGTGTCGACGGCCTCAGCGAACGACAGTCCGTTGTGGTAGGCCGCATCGGCCTGCTCGACAACGTGAACGAGATAGCCACGCACAGCACGGATTCCATCCGGATCGGTGACCGGACCGTGGCCCGGTATCACGACGGGAGCGTCCAGCGCGATCATCGTGTCGCACGCTGCGACCCAGTTGGCGATCGGCCCGGCCCACACAATCGGTGTGCACCCGATGAACAACAGATCCCCGGCGAACAGCACACCGGCGTCGGGCACATGCACCACCGAATCGGCGGCGGTGTGCGCGGGGCCGAGGTTGCGCAGATCCACCCTCCTGCCGCCGACGTCGATGGTGAGTGCTCGGTCGAAAGTCAGGTCGGCGTTGCGCACCGTGATGCCGCTGAAGTCGAAGTGCGCGAAGCGGTCTCGCGCATACCGAGTCGCTAGTGGGCCAAGGTCGGCGGTTTGGATGCGCGTCAGCATCTCCGGGCCCGCGCCGTGCGCTATCTCCTCGGCGGTGCCCGCCGCGGCGATGATGCGGACCGAGCTGTCCAGCAGTTGAGTGCCGTGGGTGTGGTCGCCATTGGAATGAGTGATCAGGGCATCGGTGATGGGCGAGCGCTCGGTGACGGGTCGCATCGCGGCCAGCATTTCCCGGGTCAGCGCCAGGTCGAACAACGTGTCGACGAGCAGCGACGCGCCATCACCTGCGACCAGACCCGCATTGCTCCAGCCGTATCCCCCGTCCGGCAGTGTCCAGGCCCACACCCGGTCGGCGACCTCGTGCAGGCCGCGGGTGTAGGGCACTTTCGCGGGTGCCGGGTTAATGCGGGGCAGGGCCGGTTGGGCGTCCGGATTCGGCCGGGGGGCCAACGGAATCGGCGCTTCGCTCCGACGAACGGTTTGGCGCGTCTCCCCGAGACCCTCGACCTTGAGGGTCACGACGTCGCCGTCGCGCAACCAGCCCGGGAACGACTCGGCGTTCCTCAGATGCTCGACAAGCGTGCAGGTGGGCACCGTGCCGGAGCCGAACACGTCGCCCGGGCTCAGGGTCACGCCCCGCGAGGCGTAGGAGATGACCTCACCGAAAGTCCAGTCCATCGCCCCGGTGGACCCCGAGCCGATCACGGTCTCGTTGACCAGCGCGGTCACCGATAGGCTCAGCTTGCCGTCACGCCGGTAAGGCGCCAGTTCATCCGGGGTGACCAGATAGGGTCCCAGCGTGACTCCGCTGTCTTTGCCCTTGGCCTGGCCGATCCGTAGCTGCCCCTCCAGCATCTGCAGGTCACGCGCGGACCAGTCGTTGAAGATCATGTAGCCGACGATCGACCGTTCGGCCTGCTCGACCGACAGGTTCTTCCCAGTCGTCCCGATGACGGCCGCAATCTCCAATTCGAAGTCCTGCCACGCACTTCCGGGAGCGATCGGCGCATCATCGTAGGGGCCTAAAACGGTTGCCGGACATGCGAAGTAGAACGCCGGGATGCGGTACCAGGTGTCCATGAGCACCCGGCCCGCTCCCACCGCCTCCTGGCAATTGCGCATGTGGTCCAGAAAGCACAGCGAATCGCGGATCGACGGCGGGCGCGGGATCGGCGCCGCCAGCGACACTTCATCGAGACGAACCACCGCCGTGGGCGACCGCAGGATTTCTTCTCCCGCTGCGTGCAGCCCGTCGGCCCCGCGCCCGATCAGCTCGAGCAGTGTCACTCCCGCGGGTGCGGCATAAATCCAGTCACCGGAAAGGACTCCGCCGCGGTGGTCCTGGTCGCTTCGATACGTCACCCACTTCATTCGCGCACCACCTCACTGGGTTTCTTGTCCGGCCGCAGCCCGCGCCAACTCGTTTGGCGCAACCGGTTGTCCGGGGTCCACTCGCTGTAGCGCACCTCGCCGACCAGTGTCGGCCTCACAAACGTCACGCCCTTGGCGTCGCGCGCGGGAAGCGGTGTATCGAAGGGGGATTCATCGGTATGCAGCGGGGCCAACGTCTTCTTGAGGCTCGCCAGGTCACGTTCGGTGAAGCCGGTGCCGACTCGCCCGGCGAATCGCAATCCGTTTGGGCCGGGAATGCCCATCAGCAGCGCGCCAATGCCGCTGCTGCGTCCACCTTCCCCGGCCCGCCAGCCGCCGATGACGACCTCTTGGGTGTTCCAGTACTTGTCCTTGATCCACGAAGCCGAGCGCCGGCCCGGCTGATAACTCGAGTCGCGCCTCTTGGCGACCACGCCCTCCCAGTCGTGCTTGCGCGAATACTCCAGCGCCTCGGCGCCATCCCCGGGAAGCAGCTCAGGAACGATGAGATCGCATGCGCTGCCTAGTGTTTCCAGTAGCCTGCGCCGATCTCGATAGCGGGCTCGCAGCAGTGAGCGGCCGTCCAAATAGAGCAGGTCGAACGCCCAGAATTCGATGCGGGTGGCTCGGACGCGGTTCTGCATCTCAGTGAAGCTGGGCACTCCGGACTCGTTGAGCGCGACCACTTCGCCGTCAAGCACCAGGTGATGATCGGCGAGACCTGCTGCCAGCGACCGCAATTGGGGATAGTCCGCGGTGACATCACGTCCGCTGCGTGATCGCAGCCGCAGCACCCCATGGTCGGCGTCCACCAATAGCCGGTAGCCGTCCCACTTGCCCTCGAAGGCCCATTGCCCCGCTTTGAGCCCGGCAACCGAACCGTGGGTAGCGAGCATGGGTGCCAGCGTGTCGAACTCGAAGACCTTCTGGTCCTTCATCCGGTGGACCAGCCACTGGTCGCCATCGGTCTGGATCAGCGCATAGCGCCCGGAGATTCGATTGCCGTGCAGGTTGACGATCACCTCATCGTCGCGAAACTTTTCGGCCTCGTAGGTTCCGGAGTCCCAGATGATCACCTTGCCGGCGCCGTATTCACCCTTGGGGATGGTGCCTTCGAATGTGGCGTATTCCAGCGGATGATCCTCGGTGTGCACCGCCAGATGATTCACCGAAGTGGTTTCGGGCAGGTTTTTCGGCACCGCCCACGACACCAGCACGCCATCTCTTTCCAGGCGGAAGTCATAGTGCAGCCGGCGGGCGTGATGCTCTTGGATGACGAACGTATTGTTCTGCCCAACAGTGGGTTTCGCGCTCGGCACCGGTTCGGGGGTCTTCGACGCGTTGCGCATGCCGCGGTATTTGGTCAGACGGTCCCGGCTAGGCAGGTCGGCATCCAGCGGTGCCAGCAGGTCCCCGTCGTGGGCCACCCGGTCGAGCACCTCGTCGTAGCGCAGCTGGCGCAGCCCTGTGTCGTCGAGTTCCTCCCAGGTGCGTGGTGCGGCGACGGTCGGATGATGTCGGCCACGCAGCGAGTATGGCGCGATGGTGGTCTTGGAGCCATTGTTCTGGCTCCAGTCCAAGAACACCTTCCCGGCCCGCAGGCTCTTGGTCATGGTGGATATGACCAGGTTGGGCATGTCCTTTTCCAGTTGCCGCGCAACGCGTTTAGCTAACACCGTGGCACCCGAGCTGGTCACCGGTTCGTTCAGCGGGGCGTAGAGGTGCAGGCCCTTGCTGCCGCTGGTGAGCGGGAACGTGGTCAGGCCGATATCGGCCATCAAGTCCCGGACCCCGCGGGCCACCTCGGCCAACTGGGCCATGGTGATGCCCTCACCCGGGTCGAGGTCGAACACCAATCGTGTTGCCGGGCCCGGCTTCAGCTCTTCAGCCTTGCTTCGTGTCCACTCCGCGACGAACCGCCATTGCGGCACGTGCACCTCCAGGGCCGCCTGCTGGGCGATCCAGGCCAGTCCCGTCGTGCTGTCGATGATCGGGTAGGTCGTGGTACCCGACCGGTGGGTGATGCTGGCGCGCGGCAGCCAGTCCGGCGCCGACGACGCCAACTGCTTTTCGAAGAACGATTCGTGGTCGACGCCGTTGGGCCAGCGCTTGCGTGTCGCCGGACGCCCGGCGATGTGCGGCACCATCACCTCGGCGATCCGGGTGTAGTAGTCGAAGATGTCTTGCTTCGTGGTACCGGTCGCTGGGTAGAGCACCTTGTCGGCGTTGGTGAGCTTCACCCGCTGCTCTGCCACCGAACCCATATTGCCAACGTAACCTGTCCTCATGGGGCGTGGACTGGTGATCGGTGAAGCGCTGATCGACGTCATCGAGACCCAGGTCACCGCCGAGCATGTCGGCGGCAGCCCGTTGAATGTCGCCATCGGCCTGGCCAGGCTGGGCCGCGACGTTGATTTCCTGACCCACATCGGCGACGACGGGCACGGCCAGCGAATCGGAGACTACGTCAAAGCCTCTGGGGCACAGCTTGTTCCGGGAAGCACGTCGGCCGCCAGGACTCCCACCGCGGTAGCTACGATCAGGCAGGACGGCTCGGCCAGCTACGACTTCGACCTGGACTGGCAGCTCTCCGGGATACCGCCCGTTCCGCCGCCGCTCTTCGTGCACACCGGGTCTATCGCCGCCGTCCGTGAACCGGGATGTTTGGCCGTCGCGGCCCTGCTGGACGCCTATCGAGCGTCGGCCACAGTCACATTCGACCCCAATGTGCGTCCCTCGCTGATCGTCGACCGAGATCTCGCCCGGGAACGCATCGAAAAGCTCGTCGAACGCAGCGACATCGTCAAGGCCAGCGAGGAGGATCTGCGCTGGATCAACCCCACCCACAGCCCGGAACACACCGCGCAAACCTGGTTGGCGTCGGGGCCCGCGATCGTTGCGTTGACCATGGGCGGTCGGGGCGCGGTAGCGTTCTGCGCGGCCGGCGAGGCACGGGTGGCCGCCAGGCTGGTTCAGGTGGTGGACACCGTCGGCGCCGGCGACGCGTTCATGGTCGGCCTGCTCGACACGCTGTGGGAACTGGGCTTGCTGGGACGGCGCGCTGACCTGCATCGGATCGGACTGCGCGCGTTGACCTCCGCGCTCGAGGCGGCAAGTACGTCGTCGGCGCTCACTGTTACCCGCGTCGGTGCTGACCTACCGGATCGGGCAACCCTTAGCGCCGCAAGATGATGGACGTACCGAACGCAGGCAGCGACTCCCCGTCGAGCTAGCGGCCTTTGACAAAGCGTCGCCGATCCCGAACTTTCTGTGAGGATTACTTGTCAACGTTGTTTGGGTTGACTGATATTGGTGCGAGTGCCACTATGGCCCATGCATGCTCTATATGCAGCGCGGCGGCATCCTCGTATGCCCTGGCCGTGAGGAGGTGAGAGCGGCATGAGTCGCAGTGATAGTCCATATCCGAATCCGATGGTCATTTCGCTCGAAACCGACCTCGCCTCGGCTTTCACCATCTGAATGGTTTTGCGCCGCTTCAGTTAACACATGCACACGCCCATCGCGTGGGCGCGCATGGTCTTGACGTGTCTTCACACGATCACAGCTTCGGGTTCAGCCTGCTTTCAGCAAGGAGATGTCCCATGTCATTTGTAATCGCACAACCTGAACTGCTGGCCGCGGCAGCCAGCCACTTGCACGGAATCGGCACGGCGATGAACGAGCAGAATGCCGCCGCGGCGGGGCCAACAACGAGCGTGGTTCCCGCCGCTGGTGACCAGGTATCAGCGTTGACTGCAACACAATTCGTCGCGCACGCCGCCCTGTACCAAGCCGTGTGCGCCCAAGCGGCGGAGGTTCACGACCTGTTTGTACGTACGTTGGGTGCCAGCGCCGGCTCGTACGCCACCACCGAGGCCGCCAACGCAATCGCAACCCGGTGAGGGAGGAGCACCGCAATGACAGTAGCGATGGACTTCGGTGCATTGCCACCGGAAATCAACTCCACCAGAATGTATTCCGGCCCCGGGTCGGCGCCGATGCTCGCCGCCGCCGGTTCCTGGAATGTGCTGGCCGCTGAATTGCGTTCGACGGCAGCCGACTACAGCTCGGCGATCTCAGCGCTGACGAGTAAGGGGTGGCGCGGTCCAGCGTCGATATCGATGACAGCCGCAGCCGCACCCTATGTGGCGTGGATGCACACGACTGCGACCCAAGCTGAGCAGACTGCGACCCAGGCTACGGCGGCGGCGCGCGCCTACGAAGCCGCGTTTGCGGCCACGGTTCCGCCATGGGTGATTGCGGCCAACCGAGCACAGCTGGCGTCGTTGATCGCGTCCAACCTGCTGGGGCAAAACACTCCGGCGATCGCGGCCACCGAGGCCCACTACGGCGAGATGTGGGCCCAAGACGCGGCCGCAATGTACAGCTATGCCGGCTCCTCAGCCGTTGCCACCAGGCTGGCGCCGTTCACCGAGCCGACACAAGCTACGAACCCCGCGGGACTGGCCGGGCAGGCTGCTGCAGTCACCCAAGCCGGCTACAGCTCCGCCGACGCGACCACGCACACACTGCTGTCGCAGCTGATCTCCGCCGTACCCACGGCGCTGCAGAGCCTCGCGTCGCCCGCTGCGCCGTCTTCGTCGTCCTCCTCGGGACTCTCGGGGATCGTTGGCATTCTGACTGGGTTCGGGTCGGGAAATTCACAGCTCGACAACTTCTGGAATGCGTGGGGACCCAACGCCAATATCTGGAACACCATCTTTTCGTCCGGGTTCTACATGCCGAGTAACACGCTAGGCGCCTTCACGACTTTGCTCGGCGCCGGTGCGGCTGGGGACGCGTTGGGACAGGGTGCCGCCGGCGGACTCGGCGCTGGGCTGGCAGGACCGCCCGGCGGCGCAGCCGGGCTCGGAGGGCTTGGCGGCGCGGTGTCGGGGAGTTTAGGCAAGGCGGCTGCAATCGGACCACTGTCGGTGCCGCCCAGCTGGACGCCGGTCGCAGCACCGATCAGTCCTGCCGCCTCGGCGTTGGGTGGCACCCCGCTCAACGCCCCTCCGGCGGTCGCGACAGGCATGCCCGGATTCGCGCCGACGGGCACGGCCGGACGTGGGAACGCCGGTGCTGCCCTTGCGGATACCCGATTCTTGGCCCGGCCCCCCATGGTGCCACCCTGGTCGGCCGTCGGGTAACGAACAAGGCGCAGCACGAAATCCGTTCCGCTCGACCAACTCCGCCAAGCCAGCACAGCAACCCAGCACACCGTGATTCCGGGATTCATGGCTTCAGGACTAAGGAGGGATTCAAGGGACCACGCATTTTCATGACCGACCCACACGCGATACGGGAAAGGTTTTCTGACACCAATAGCATTGGTACACAATTTGATTGGAGAGCATGAGATGGTCACAATGTTGTGCACACGTGAGAGGGCGCGCCGACGGCCGAATCTGGAGCGACAGGTGATCTGGTTCACCGTCGGGTTGTACCTATTGATTTGCACCGGGCTATTGGCGATGCACTACGCCCACCCGCAGCATGAGGTCGGGTCGTCATCAGTCTCCCCCGCGCACTCCTCCTACGGGCGATAGACCGCACCCGTTTTGCCGGGAACATTCTTGGAGGAATGATGACCATCCCTGTTGAGACAGACTCGTTGGACACCGAGGCGCTGTGCCGGCACTGGATTCAGCTGTTCGCCTCTGATGCGGCGGCGGCAGCGGGGCTGTGCGATCGCCTGGGCGTTGGCTTTCCGGTTGCGGCAGCCGAACGCCGGATTTGGGAGACCGACAAATTCATCTACTTCTCGGTGGCGGTAAGTATCAAACGCGGCGAAACCATCGATCGGGAGTTGCTCATGTTCGCGCTGGGCGCCGACTATGTGGTCACGCTGCAACCCAGCGAGCAGTTCGACGTTTTCGACCACGCGATCGCAAAGCTGCGCCGCCAACCTCGTCTCGCCGCATCCTCCTATGGGGTGATGTATGCGTTGCTGTGGGCACTCAATGAAGCCTCTGAGCGGGTCATCGACTATGCCAGTGACGTTCTGGAGGCGATGAACGACGAGATCGAAATGGCCACCGAAGGCTACGACGAACGCGGCCGCGGGATCGGGGTGAGTGACATGCGAAAGACCATGGCGCGGATGAACGAAACCGAGGAGATTGTGTCGCGCACGCAGGAGTCCCAACTGCTGCTCGCACGCGCAGCGCGCCATCTGATGGCCGAAACACCGGGCCATGAAAGCGATCTCGATGGTCTGATCAGGATCTTGATCATCGACATCGACGGGGTCAAACAACACGCCAGCTTCGAACACGACAAAGTCCGCTATCTACAGCAGTCGGTCATGACTTGGCTTGATGTGAAACAGAACCAAATCGTGAAGGTCTTCACGATCATCACCGCCGTGTTCTTGCCCCCCACCCTGATTGCCACCTTCTACGGGATGAACTTCACCTGGATGCCCGAACTGGAATGGGAGTACGGCTTCCTCGCCACCACCCTGCTGACATTGATTGCGGCGGTCATTCCGCTGGCTTACATCAAACAGAAGGGCTGGCTGCGCTAAGACCCAGCCTGCTGTCGAGATGAATCGGCCCCCATGCTAGGACCAATTGCAATCTGGCGGTGCGTGGACGCGTAACAAAAACTTGACGGCCGTCAACTTTCGCGCTAGGTTTCCTGCTCAACTATTTGTTGGAGGCGGCACGGGTTTGGTTGTGTCGGAACTTGCGAGGTGTTGTGAATGCCACTGGAGGCGACCAAACCCCGCAACGCTCCGGCCCATTCTGGGATTGAAATTCTCGCGCGTGCTCAGCGCAACTGCGATCCCCTTCTTCGTGCTGCCGTGGTGTCACTTCCTGAACCGCTCGCAACCATGGGGGGCTACCACTTCGGTTGGTGGGATCCGGAACGCTCGTCAACGCCTGCCACGCAGGGGAAGTTTGTACGCGCCGCTCTCACCTTCGCCACCGCAGCGGTGTGTGACGGGTCTGAAGAATCCGCTGCGCCAGCGGCGGCAGCCATGGAGCTGTTGCATAATTTTACGCTAATCCACGATGACGTAATGGACCGTGATAAAACGCGCCGCGGGAGAGCAACTGTATGGAGCGTGTGGGGGATAACCAGCGCTATTCTTCTCGGCGACGCATTGCACTCCTTAGCCATACAATTACTCGCCGAAACAGATTTGATGGAGCAATCCCTGGCGCTCAGCATCATTTCTCGGATCGAGAAGTCGTGCCTGAAACTTTGCTTAGGCCAGTTTCAAGACTGCGCATTTGAAGGACAGGTCGCAGTCACCGTCGATGAGTATCTGCAGATGGCCGGAGCCAAGACTGCGTCGCTGATGGGGACTGCTTGTGCACTCGGAGCACTAAGCGCTCGCGCTGACGACCAAACGGTATCGACGATGGAAAGATTCGGCTACCAGCTCGGGTTAGCATTCCAGGCTGTAGACGATGTGATCGGCATTTGGGGCGATGCTACGAATATGGGAAAGCCTGTGGGTAGTGACCTGGTCCGCCGCAAGGCAACTCTTCCGGTGGTTGCGGCCCTGAATTCGAACTGCGATGCAAGCACGGAACTACGCGAACTTTATCGATCTGAAAGTCCGACGACATATCGCGACGTTGCACGCGCCATCGCGCTTATCGAAGCAGCCGGAGGTCGGGAGGCTGCGAAACACCACGCCGAGGAACGACTAAGAGCAGCGATAGCGCTGCTCCCCGAGGTACCGGCGGCGGCCGAGCTCATAGCGTTGTCGCAGGTAGTGGTTGACAGGAGTCGATGATGGGCCAGATTAGTGTCTCGGCGAACTCATCGAACTCACGGCGACTCGTTGAACCTCCTTGCCGAGCGAATGCACTGGCGTACCTCAAAAATAGCCCCAAAGATATCGATCCAGGTTGGCGAATATCTACCGCAGCAATGGGCACCACGCCTGGCACTCGTGTGTCCTCTGAACCTTGTGAACGTCCGTCTGGATCTGAGGAAAAGGTGCCGTACTCCTTGTCGGACTGGCTCGCACTAAGCCGCGAAGAGGTAGCTCGCAGCGGCGGTAAACATATCGCGACCGCCGTCCTCTATTTCAACGGGACGCGCCGGTGGTTCCGGAGTCAAACGAAGGATGGGCAACTCTACGAAGAAGTCACACAAGAAGCACACCGAGCGGTCAGTCAGCTTTGCTATGAGCACGGGATGACCACCTTGGTGCAGCCTCTGCTCGGATATGACCTGTTGGCGCGCGGCCGAGAGTATATGCGGATGGCCATGGAAGCGGTGGGTTGTTTGGTAACGGACCACTATCGGTCCTGGCTGGTCGAAAACGAAATCCAACTCTGTCTATACGGCGACTGGAGGCGATGCTCTCCATCAAAAGGATCCTATTGACGGACAGGGAATCTACGACGCGTTATTCGAGGCCAAAGCCCTCGCTCAGGCGATCACGGCCTGGAAACATGGAGAGCAATCATACGAGCAAGCCATGACCGCCTACGAGATGGCGGCGCGAGCAGAAACGTATCCCATGTACATGGAGACCCTTCGCCAAGTTAAACGCACTGTTTTTAGTCGGTCTCCGTTGTGGCTCGATAAACTGCTCTTTCGTTGCATTGGCTCCGACACAGAATTGAACCACCGTTATGCGTTATTAACTGTGCGCGCCCTTGCTCCCGCCGAGTTCTTCTCTCCGGCGCTTCTTTTCCGCGCTGCGCTACGCGGCCTTCGCATGCGGCACTTTCGCGGAGCTGGCGTGTTACCAGCGAGCAACCGCCGCGACCGTGACATCGCCGAGTTCCCCCGACACACGCCGCCAGCGACGGACTGACGGTCGATGAACGTCACCCACACCCGGCCGTAGTCGGTCTCGCGGGCGAGCGGCCCGCTCCGTGCTGTTAACCCGCCCGACGATGTGGGCATACTGACTGCATGCGCTCCATCTGGAAGGGCTCAATAGCATTCGGGCTTGTCAACGTGCCGGTCAAGGTCTACAGCGCCACCGAGGACCACGACATCAAGTTCCACCAGGTGCACGCCAAGGACAACGGGCGCATCCGCTACAAGCGCGTCTGTGAAGTGTGCGGTGAGGTCGTCGAATACAGCGACCTCACCCGGGCCTACGAATCCGACGACGGACAGATGGTCCTCATCACCGACGACGACATCGCCACCTTGCCCGAAGAGCGCAGCCGCGAAATCGAGGTACTGGAATTCGTGCCGGCCAGCGACGTCGACCCGATGATGTTTGACCGCAGCTACTTCCTGGAGCCGGATTCGAAGTCATCCAAATCCTATGTGCTGCTGGCCAAGACGCTCGGTGAGACGGACCGCATGGCGATTGTTCACTTCACGCTGCGTAACAAGACCCGCCTGGCGGCGTTGCGCGTCAAGGACTTCGGCAAGCGCGACGTGATGGTCGTGCACACCTTGCTGTGGCCCGACGAGATCCGCGATCCCGACTTTCCGGTGCTCGACAAGCACGTCGAGATCAAACCGGCCGAGCTCAAGATGGCCGGCCAAGTTGTCGAGTCGATGGCCGATGATTTCAATCCAGACCGCTATCACGACACCTACCAGGAGCAGTTGCAGGAGCTGGTTGACGCCAAACTCGAAGGCGGGGAAGCATTTACCGTCGAGGAGCAGCCCAAGGAACTGGACGAAGCCGAGGATGTGTCTGACCTGCTCGCCAAGCTGGAGGCCAGCGTGAAAGCGCGCTCGGACAACGGCAAACAACCGGCGAAGAAGACCGCTGCGAAAAAGGCACCGGCGAAGACCCGGCGGGCGGAGGCCCAGTCGAAATCCTGACCGGCCGCTACGCCGGGCCGTTCTTCCCGCCGTTGCCGAACAGCCGAACAACCGAACAACCACCCGCCGTTGCCGCGTTACCACCGTGACCTCCGTTGGCTCCGGTGGCGCCGTGTCGAAGTCGCTCCAATCGAGACTGGTCAACCACCGGTTGCGTGTTTGGTTCCGCGCATGGTCGACAAATATCGTCGCGATTTCCACGGGGCGATCTGCTCTGGCGGCGGTTGGATCGACGGTGAGCGCTGCTAGGCGTCGCCGGACCCCGATCGGGCGTCAAAGACTTGACCCCGGCGTATGCTCGTCGTGCTGCCGACCCCGAGTCTTCAGGAGGAGCGTCCGTGAAGTTCACTCGATCAGGCAAGGGGCCGCGAGCAGACGCAAACACCCCCAATCCGGGCGGATTTTGGGGGCGTTTGCGTCTGCTCGCGCCGCTAACTCAGCCACTGACACTGCTCGTCGTCAGCACACTGGTGTTATCGGCATGCGGAGGCCACTCCAACAACGCGGCATCGTCGTCGGGATCCGGCACGCCTACGGTCCCGGTGAACTGCGGCGGCAAGAAGAAGATTCTGGCCGCGGGCTCGACCGCGCAAAAGAACGCGATGGAGCAGTTCGTCTACGCCTACATCCACGCGTGCCCGGGCTACACGCTGGACTACAACGCGAACGGCTCCGGCGCAGGAATGAAGCTGTTTCTGGGTGGTCAGACCGATCTAGCCGGCTCCGACTCGCCGATGAACCCGGCCAAGGGGGAACCCGATCGGGCGGCGGAACGCTGCGGGTCGCCGGCGTGGGACATCCCGGTGGTGTTCGGCCCGATCGCGGTCACGTACAACATCAACGGCGTCAGTTCGCTCAATCTGGACGGTCCGACGACGGCGAGAATCTTCAACGGAGCCATCACCAAGTGGGACGACCCGGCGATCAAGGCGCTCAACACCACCGCCAACCTGCCCGCCACCCCGATCCATGTCGTCTTCCGCGCCGATCAGTCCGGTACCACCGACAACTTCCAGAAATACCTTGACGCCGCATCCAACGGTGCGTGGGGCAAAGGCGCCGGCCAGACGTTCAATGGCGGTGTCGGCGAAGGTGCTACCGGAAACGACGGCACCTCGCAAGCCATGAAGCGAACGGATGGCTCGATCACCTACAACGAATGGTCGTTCGCGGTTGGCCACCAATTGAACATGGCCCAGATCATCACCTCGGCGGGCCCGAATCCGGTGACGATCACGGCCGAAACGGTCGGTAAGACGATTGCCGGTGCCACCTTCCGGGGTCAGGGCAACGACCTGGTGGTGGACACGTCGTCGTTCTACCGGCCGACGCAGCCCGGTTCCTACCCGATCGTGTTGGTGACCTATGAGATCGTCTGCTCGAAGTATCCCGACGCCCCGACCGGCGCAGCGGTAAAAGCGTTTATGCAGGCTACAATTGGCGACGGCCAAATTGGCTTGGACGAGTACGGATACATTCCGCTGCCGAGCTCATTTCAATCGAAATTGATTCCCGTGGTGAACAGTATTGCCTGAGCGGGCCCCCGCTCCCGGCGCCCACCCGCTCACCGGGGTTAATTACCAAGCGTCCAAACGACTTTAGGTTATTAAGCGTTTTCTCAGCACAGAACCGTATCCTGGCCGTCGGAACGTCGTTACTGACTCGTGATTCAAGATTCACTATGAGTGGCACAATTTTGTTGTGTGCCTACTCTCCGAGGATTTACCGTGGGTTAACCATCCGTTTGACGACGGCGGCCGGTTCGGCCAGTGACTGTCGGGTGGCTGAGCGAAGGGAGCATCGACGGTGAGCGTCACCGGGCCGGATTCGCGGGTGGGCTCGCGTTTTGGGCCGTATCAGCTGGTACGCCTGATCGGCCGGGGCGGGATGGGTGAGGTCTACGAGGCCGAGGACACCCGCAAGCACCGGGTCGTCGCGCTGAAGCTGATCTCGGCGCAATTCTCAGACAACTCCACGTTTCTGGCACGGATGCACCGCGAAGCCGACATCGCCGGGCGGCTGACCGAGCCACACATCGTGCCCATCCATGACTACGGCGAAATCGACGGCCAGTTCTACGTGGAGATGCGCCTGATCGACGGCGTCTCGCTGCGGGCGATGCTGACGCAATACGGTCCGCTGAGCCCGGCACGGGCGGTGGCCATTGTGCGCCAGATCGCCGCGGCTTTAGACGCTGCGCACGGCAGCGGCATTACCCACCGCGACGTGAAGCCGGAAAACATCCTGGTCGCCAGCAACGACTTCGCCTATCTCGTGGACTTCGGTATTGCCCGCAACGCCGCCGATCCGGGGCTGACCCAGCGCGGCATGGCGGTGGGCACCTACAACTACATGGCCCCGGAACGGTTCACCAGCAACGAGGTCACGTACCGGGCCGACATCTACGCACTGGCCTGCGTGTTGGGAGAGTGTTTGACCGGGGCGCCGCCGTACCGGGGCGACAGCGTCGAACGGTTGATCGCCGCACACCTCATGGAACCTGCGCCCCGGCCCAGCCAGCTACGGCCCGGGCGGATTCCGGAGGCCTTGGACCACGTCATTGCCAAAGGCATGGCCAAGAACCCCGTGGATCGCTATATGAGCGCCGGCGACCTGGCCATCGCCGCCCACGACGCGCTCTCCACGCCCGAGCAGAACCAGGAGGCGAGCATCCTGCGGCAGGGCGACAACGCGACCCTGATGGCCCCCGCCGTCACTCCCGACGTTGCCGGCGGTTGGACCAACTACACCGGCGCGGGTCCCCAGCAGACGCCGCACACTGCTGCACCACCGCCCCAGTACCCAACCGGCGACGAGACCGTGGCTCGACCGCTACCACCGACCCCTAGCGGCTGGCGCTCAACCCCGAAAGCGTCCGACGAGTGGACTCTGGCCGCCCCGGTGCCGAGCGCTGCTGGCATCCCAAGTCAACCGGGGATCGCGCCAGCCGGCGCGCCCGCCGGCCCACCGAGTTTCGGCCAACCATCACAACCTTTTCTGACTACCCCGCCCCGCAAGAGCCGGAAGCCGTTGCTAATCGGCGCGGTTGCCGCGGTCATCCTCATCGCCATTGCCGGGATCACCGCGTTCGTGGTGACGAGGCCGAAAGGCTCGTCCACGCAAGCGACGTCGGGACAAGTCGTGCTGCCGTTCACCGGCCTGAACTTCCGCCTCTCCCCGGGCGGGGTGGCCGTCGACGGCGACGGCACTGTCTACATCACCAACCAAACGATGTATGGCCGGGTGGTCGCGCTGGCGGCGGGCTCCAGCACGCCGGTGGTGAAGCCGTTCAACGGGCTCTACGAGCCGCAGGGATTGGCGGTCGACGGCTCCGGCAAGATCTATGTCAGCGACTTCAACAACCGGGTGGTGGCGTTGCCGGCCGGTTCGAACAACCAGATTGTGCTGCCGTTCGACGGCCTCAATTACCCCGAGGGCGTAGCAGTGGACCCACAGGGCAATGTGTACGTCGCTGACCGCGGCAATAACCGGGTGGTGAAGTTGGCGTCGGGCGCGAACGCCCAGACCGTGCTACCGTTCACCGGCCTCAAGAACCCCGACGGGGTAGCCGTGGACAGTGACGGCAACATCTATGTCACCGACACCGACAACAATCGCGTGCTGAAGCTGGACGCCGGGACCAACAACCAGTCCGTGCTACCGTTCACCGGCCTCACCGCGCCGTGGGGTATCGCGGTGGACGGCGCCGGCAACATCTATGTCACCGAACACGACAACAACGCGGTGGCAAAGTTGCCGGCGGGAGCCACCGCCTCGACCGAGCTGCCGTTCACCGGACTCAACACCCCGTTGTCGGTGGCGGTGGACAAAAACGGGAACGTCTACGTCGCCGACCGCGGCAATGGCAGGGTGCTGAAACTCGCGCAGGGTTCTTGAGTGGTTGGTCAGCGACGTCGGCGGGCCACGAAGCGAATCCCCGCGGCTAGCAAGTTGATCACGGCCACAATGATGATCAGGGTCAGGGCAGCGCCCCAAATGCGCAGGAAGCCGGCGTGTTCGGGATTGGTGAGCTCGGTGTAGATCAGCAGCGGCAGCGAGGCCATGTTGCCGTTGAAGATGTCGACGTTGATTGAGCGGCTGTAGCCGACCAGTACCAGCACCGGTGCCGTCTCGCCGATCACGCGCGCGATCGACAACAAAATGCCGGACACGATGCCCGGCATCGCGATCGGGAAGACGATGTGCACGATTGTCTTCCACTTCGGAACACCCAACGCGTAGCTGGCTTCTCGCAGTTCGTCGGGAACCAGCCTGAGCATCTCCTCGGTGGATCGCACCACTACCGGCAACATCAGCAGCACCAACGCCAACGACACGGCAAATGCGCTCTGCGGAAATCCCAAGGTGGCGATCCACAAACTGAAGATGAACAGCGCCGCCACAATCGAGGGGACTCCGGCGAGCACATCGACCATGAAGGTGGTGACCCGCGCCAGCCGACTGGTTCCGTATTCCACCAGGTACACCGCGGTCATCAAGCCCAGCGGCACGGCCAGTGCGGCTGCCACGCCCGCCTGCACCACGGTTCCGTACAGCGCGTGGTAGACGCCGCCGACGAACTCCTCGGGCAGCACCCCGCGCAGTGAGTGGGTCCACCACGTCGACCGGGTCACGCCGTACCAGCCTCGTGCGATCACGACCCCTAGCAGCCAGAACAGCGGCACCAACGCAATGGCGAACGAGGTGAAGAAAAACATGGTCGCGACATGGTTTTTGATCCAGCGCCTACGGCTCAAAGGTCGGAATACCACCGCTTTGACCGGACGGTCTAGCGCGTCAAGGCTCATCGTGGCCCATCCGTTATCCGTTGACCTTGCCACCCGCGATTGCGCGGGCGGCAGCGTTGACCACGAAAGTCAGAATGAACAGTGCGAATCCCGCCGAAATATAGGCTCCGGTCGGCAGCGGTTCGCTGAATTCCGCAGCCGCGGAAGCAATCTTGGAAGCGAACGTGTAACCGCCGTCGAACAGCGACCAGTTCCCCGGCTTGGCGGCCGAACGTAAGATGATCAGCACCGCCACGGTTTCACCCAGAGCACGACCCAATCCCAGCATTGCCGCCGCTATCACACCGCTACGGCCAAAGGGCAGCACCGTCATCCGCACCACTTCCCATTTCGTCGCGCCGAGCGCCTGCGCAGCTTCGATCTGGATAAGCGGCGTCTGCCGGAACACTTCTCGCGACACCGACGTGATGATCGGCAGAATCATCACCGCGAGCACGATGCCGGCGGTAAAGATCGTGCCTCCGCCGGCCAGCGACACGTTGCCCTGCTTGAACAAAAACAGCCAACCGAGGTTGCGGTTGAGAAAGCTGGCGATCGGCTCCAATTTCGGTGCCAGCACGAAGATTCCCCACAACCCGAAAATGATCGACGGCACCGCGGCCAGCAGATCGACCATCGCACCGAATGGACGCGACAACCTCCTCGGCGCGTATTGGGTGAGGAACACCGCGATGCCGACAGCGATCGGCACGGCCAACACCAGCGCGCTTATCGAACTGAGCACCGTAACCATGAACAAGTCGCGGATACCGAATGCCAGTTTTTCGTCGTCGGCCGTGTCGAATGCGGCACTGGTGAAGAAGTTAGCGTTGTTCGCACGCAACGACGGGACGGCGCGGATGAACAGGAATATCGCGATCAGCAGGATCGCGATCACGATCACCGAACTGGCCGCGGCCGCGGTCATTTTGAACAGCCGGTCCGCCCGTCGAGATGCGCGCGCGTCCACGGCCGCTAGCGCCGACTTGGCCCGGGGGCCTTTGACCACATTGACCTCAGATCAGGCGATGGCGTTGACCGCGGTCGACAGCCTCGACTTGAATGCGTCCGGGATCGGGATATACCCGTTGTCTCCCAAGCCATTTTGGCCGGCACCAATGGTGCTTTGCAGGAATGCCTTCACCGCGGTGCCAACCTGCGTGTCGGGATACTTCGAGCAGACAATCTCGTAGGTCGCCAACACGATCGGGTAGGAACCGGGCTGCGTCGGCCGGTAGAACGAGACCGTGTCGAGCACGAGATCGTTACCCTGCCCGCTGATCGTGGCGCCGGCAATCGTCTTGCCAACCGAGTCCGTGCTGATGGCAACCGCATCCGGTCCGGCCGAGGTGACGATCTTGGCCATGTTCAGGTGTTGCGCTTGGGCGAACGACCATTCGTTGTAAGTGATGGATCCTTCGGTGTTCTTGATCGCCGCCGAGGTGCCGTCGTTGCCCTTGGCGCCCTCACCGACACCGCCCTTGAACGCCTTTCCAGCGCCCTTGCCCCACGCGCCGTTGGACGCGGCATCGAGGTAGCGCTGGAAGTTATCCGTGGTCCCGGACTCGTCGCTGCGGAACACGACGTGGATCGGCGTCGCGGGTAAGTTGGTGCCCGAGTTGAGTCCTTGGATCGCGGGATCGTTCCACGCGGTGATCGCGCCGTTGAAGATCTTGGCCAAAGTGGCGCCGTCCAGGTTGAGCGAACTGACTCCGGTGATGTTGTACGTGACCGCAATAGGGCCGAACACCACCGGCAGGTTCCACGCCGGCGACCCACCGCAGCGCTGCTGCGCGGCGGCCGCCTCCTCCTTGCTCAGCGGGGAGTCCGAACCACCGAAATCTGTTTGACTGCCGTTGAATTCGCTGATCCCGGCGCCCGAACCGTTGCCGGTGTAATTCAATGTCTGGCCCGGGCAAGCCTGTTCGAACGCCTTGACGAACCGGGTCATCGCGTTGGCTTGGGCCGTCGATCCGCTGGCCTTCAGCGTCTTCTTCCCGCCGCAGTTCACGTCGCTCGACCCCGGCCCGCCCGTTGCACCTCCCCCAGTTGCATTGTTGTCGCTGCCACACGCTGTTAAGACCAGTGCACCAGAAGCCAGGACACTCAGCGCGGCGCCAAATCGGTTGAGTTTCAATTCAGTTCCTAACGGTAGAGATGAAACATCTTCGCCGCCAGCCTTAAGCCGCGGCCCGCCAACCAGCCGTTTCCCTCGCAGCATTGAGGCTAGATTAACAACAAGCAACCTCCGATATAACAGTTGATGCTGGCCCAGATCTGGCTCGCGGGCCGACATCAAGTCCTCGAGTTCCCGGTCCCTGATTCAAACAGATTTTCCGCTTCGGCACACCGTGCAAACCCGGACGAAACTCGGCGGCGTTACATATCCACGCCGTTATGACAAACTAGAACCTGTTATAGAAACGCCCCTCCCGAGACGGCGTGGAACATTGTCGTTTCGGCCAACAACTGAAACGAGGCCGCAGTGATCCTCGACAGGTTCCGTCTCGACGACAAAGTCGCCGTCATCACCGGCGGGGGGCGCGGTCTGGGCGCGGCCATCGCCTTAGCGTTCGCCGAGGCCGGTGCGGATGTTGTCATTGCTTCGCGAACACAATCCCAGCTGGACGAGGTCGCCGAACAGGTCCGAGCGGTCGGCCGTCGGGCCCATGTCCTCGCCGCCGACCTGGCCCATCCGGAAGTGACCGCACAGCTGGCCGGCCAGGCGGTTGAAGCCTTCGGGAAACTAGACATAGTCGTCAACAATGTCGGCGGAACCATGCCTAACACCTTGCTGACCACCTCGACCAAGGAACTCAAGGACGCGTTCACTTTCAACGTCGGCACCGCCCACGCATTGACCATCGCCGCGGTGCCGCTGATGCTCGAACACTCCGGCGGCGGCAGCATCATCAACATCACCTCGACCATGGGCCGGCTGGCCGGTCGCGGTTTCGCCGCCTACGGCACCGCCAAGGCCGCGCTGTCTCACTACACCCGGCTAACGGCGCTCGACCTGTGCCCACGCATCCGGGTCAACGCCATCGCACCGGGATCGATATTGACCTCCGCGCTCGATGTGGTGGCCTCCAACGACGCGCTCCGCGCGCCGATGGAGAAAGCGACACCTTTACGCCGCATCGGTGATCCCATCGATATCGCCGCCGCGGCGGTCTATTTGGCGTCACCCGCCGGTGGTTTCCTGACCGGCAAGACACTAGAGGTCGACGGCGGCCTCACATTCCCCAATCTCGACATCCCCGTACCCGACCTGTGAGGAGCCCGTCATGGCAATACCCGTCGTCCAGCTCGGTACCGGCAACGTCGGCATCCATTCGCTCAGAGCGCTCATCACCAACCCGGAGTTCGAACTCACCGGCGTGTGGGTGTCCTCGGATGCCAAGGCCGGTAAGGACGCAGCCGAACTCGCCGGGCTTACCGATTCCACCGGCGTGCGGGCCAGCACCGATCTGAACACGGTACTCGCCACCGGTCCGCAATGCGCGGTCTACAACGCGATGGCCGACAACCGGCTTCCCGAGGCACTAGAGGACTACCGCCGCGTCCTGGCAGCCGGGATCAATATCGTCGGCAGCGGACCCGTCTTCTTGCAATATCCGTGGCAAGTGATCCCCGAAGAACTCATCAAGCCACTGGAAGATGCTGCCCAGCAAGGTAATTCAAGCCTGTATGTCAACGGTATCGACCCGGGATTCGCCAATGACCTGCTGCCGCTGGCGTTAGCCGGCACGTGTCAGAGCATCGAGCAAGTGCGCTGCATGGAAATCGTCGACTACGCGACGTATGACAGCGCCGTCGTCATGTTCGACGTGATGGGTTTTGGCAAGTCGATGGACGAGATCCCGATGTTGCTGCAGCCCGGTGTCCTGAGCTTGGCGTGGGGATCGGTGGTCCGACAACTCGCTGCGGGCCTTGGTATTTCGCTCGACGAGGTCACCGAAATGTACGTGCGGGAACCGGCGCCCGAAGCCTTCGACATCTCGTCTGGCCATATTCGCGAGGGCAGCGCGGCGGCGCTGCGGTTCGAGGTGCTCGGGATGGTCGACGGCCGGCCCGCCGTCGTGCTGGAACACGTCACCCGGTTACGCGAGGACCTGTGTCCCGATTGGCCGCAACCCGCGCAGCCCGGCGGTTCCTACCGCATCGAAATCACCGGCGAACCCTGCTACGCCATGGACATCTGCCTGAGCAGCCGCCGCGGTGACCACAACCATGCCGGGCTGGTCGCGACGGCGATGCGGGTCGTCAACGCCGTCCCGGCGGTCGTGGCCGCGGAGCCGGGTATCCGGACCACGCTCGACCTGCCCCTCGTCACCGGTCGGGGGTTGTATACGCCCGCCTGCCATCAGTAGCACCGACAACCGCGACTGCCCGCTTATCGGGCCGTCACGCGGTAGGCGAGAAACACGCCGAGGCTAAGCGCATCACCGACTCAATCTGTCTCGATACGATTCCACTGGCCGAAAGCCACTAAGGATCCGCGCAACCGTATGAGGCGCCAGTCAAGACAGTAGGTGGGCATGACCGTTACTCCCGATGACACCACCGCGCTGCCCGCGCCGCGGTTCGACGGTGTGCGTGCACTATTCATCAACACAACCCTGAAGCGCTCGCCCGAAGTCAGCCACACCGAGGGCCTGATCCAACGCAGCGCCGGGATCATGCGCGAGCACGGCGTCGAGGTCGACCATTTGCGCGCCATCGACCACGAGATCGCGACCGGCGTGTGGCCCGACATGACCGAACACGGCTGGGAAACCGATGCATGGCCGGGCATCTACCAACGCGTCCTCGACGCTCACATTCTCGTCTTGTGCGGACCAATCTGGTTGGGCGACAACAGTTCTGTGATGAAGCAAGTGATCGAGCGCCTCTACGCGTGCTCGCATCTGCTCAACGAGCAAGGGCAATACGCCTACTACGGGCGCGTGGGCGGATGCCTGATCACCGGAAACGAAGACGGGGTCAAGCATTGCGCGATGAACGTGCTCTACAGCCTGCAACATCTGGGATACACGATCCCGCCCCAGGCCGACGCGGGCTGGATCGGTGAGGCCGGTCCGGGACCGTCGTATCTGGACCCCGGGTCGGGCGGGCCAGAGAACGACTTCACCAATCGCAACACCACGTTCATGACGTACAACTTGATGCACCTCGCGCAGATGTTGCGGACCGCAGGCGGCATACCAGCCTATGGAAATCAGCGCACCAAGTGGGACGCCGGCTGCCGACCGGACTTCGCCAATCCCGACTACCGATAGGCGACTGGCCTGGGAATGGGCCAGCCGGTGGCCGGAGCGAACGGGTTTCGGATAACCTCACTTTCTTATTCGATGATGCGGATCGAAGGTCGGTGAGTTGGCGCAGGACGTCCAAACCTCGGTCAAAACGAGCTGGTATCTACTCGGGCCGGCCTTCGTCGCGGCGATCGCCTATGTCGACCCCGGGAACGTCGCGGCCAACGTCAGTTCCGGCACCCAGTTCGGCTACCTGCTGTTGTGGGTCATCGTCGCGGCCAACGTGATGGCCGGCCTGGTCCAGTACCTGTCCGCGAAACTTGGGCTGGTGACCGGACAGTCACTGCCCGAGGCGATCGGTAACCGGATGGGACGTCCCGCCCGGCTGGCCTTTTGGGCGCAGGCCGAGATCGTGGCGATGGCAACCGATCTGGCCGAAGTGATCGGCGGAGCCATCGCATTGCGAATCCTGTTCGACCTGCCGCTGCCGATCGGCGGGATCATCACCGGCGTGATCTCATTGCTGCTGCTGACGGTCCAGGACCGTCGCGGCCAACGCCTGTTCGAGACCGTCATCACCGGGTTGCTGATGGTGATCGCGATCGGGTTCACGTCCAGTTTCTTCGTCGCCACACCTCCCCCCGACGCCGTCCTGGGCGGCCTGCTACCTCGGTTCAACGGAACCGAGAGCGTGCTGCTGGCCGCGGCCATCCTCGGGGCCACCGTGATGCCACACGCCGTCTATCTGCATTCCGGTCTCGCGCGCGACCGGCATGGGCACCCCGAGCCCGGAGCAATCCGGCGCCGCCTGTTGCGCGTCACCCGCTGGGACGTCGGCCTGGCGATGGTAATCGCCGGCGGAGTAAATGCCGCGATGCTGCTGGTTGCCGCGCTCAACATGCGGGGTCGCGGGGAAGCCGCCTCGATCGAAGGCGCCTACGTTGCTGTCCACGACACCTTGGGAGCGACGATCGCGGTGCTGTTCGCGATCGGGCTGCTGGCCTCGGGGCTGGCGTCGGCGTCGGTGGGCGCCTATGCCGGTGCCATGATCATGCAGGGATTGCTGCACTGGTCGGTTCCGATGGTGGTACGCCGCTTCGTCACGTTATGCCCGGCCGTGGCGATTCTTGCGATGGGCTTCGACCCCACGCGCACCTTGGTGCTTTCGCAGGTTGTGTTGTCTTTCGGGATACCGTTCGCGGTGCTGCCATTGGTCAGGCTGACCAGCAACCACGAAGTGATGGGCAGCGATACCAACCATCGCGGCACGACCGTTGTTGGCTGGGTGGTCGCGGTGATGATTAGTCTGCTTAACGTGATGCTGATCTACCTGACCGTGACCGGCTGAATGCCGGTCCGGCGACACTCTTATTTCGCATACGGGTCCAATCTGTGCGTCCGGCAGATGGCCATGCGCTGTCCCGACGCCGGTGATCCGCGGCCGGCGGTACTCAGCAATCACGACTGGCTGATCAATCAGCGTGGCGTGGCCACCGTCGACGCGTTCGCCGGGAGTCAGGTGCACGGCGTGCTCTGGCAGGTGTCGGACCGCGACCTGGCCACCTTGGACGGTGCTGAGGGAGTGCCGCTGCGCTACCGGCGGGACCGGCTGACCGTGCACACCGACGGCGGACCCGCGCCGGCCTGGGTCTACATCGATCACCGGGTAACGCCGGGCCCGCCCCGGCCCGGCTATCTGCCGCGCATCATCGACGGCGCGGTCCACCATGGGCTGCCGCAACGCTGGGTCGAGTTCCTGCGCCGTTGGGATCCCGCGCATAGGCCACATTGGCATCGGCTGACGTCATCCAACACCTCTGCGCCACAGTCTCTTTCAGAGTTGCTCAGCGAGCCCGGCGTGACCGAGTTCGGTCAGTTGCGGTCGCGGTTCGGTTTTCTTGCCATCCACGGCGGCGGCCTGGAACAGGTGACCGACGTGATCGCCGAACGAGCCGCCAACGCCGCCGAGGCATCGGTGTACCTGGTGCGGCATCCCGACCGCTATCCGCACCACCTGCCGTCGGCCCGGTTCGATCCCGCCGATTCGTCACGGCTCTCCGAGTTCCTCGATCACGTCGACGTCGCTGTCTCACTGCATGGCTACGGCCGGATCGGGCGCAGCACACAGCTGCTGGCAGGAGGCCGCAACCGGACGTTGGCTGCCCACCTCGCCCGGCACATCCGGCTGCCCGGATACCAGGTCGTGACCGACCTCGACGCGATTCCGCCGGAGCTGCGGGGCCTGCATCCCGACAACCCGGTCAATCGGGTGCGCGACGGCGGGACCCAGCTGGAACTGTCGGTTCGGGTCAGAGGGCTGAGCCCGCGCAGCCCACTCCCTGGTCCCGACGGCCTGTCGCCGGTCACGGCCGCCTTGGTGCACGGCTTGGTGGACGCTGCTCGATCTTGGTGAGTGTCGCTTCGACGGAGGTTGTTGGTGGCCAAGGATTTTCGCTTTGCATTGAGCATCCGCTTCATCAAATCGCGTGCCACACTGGAGGACCAAGCCAAGCGCGCGGAAGACCTTGGATACGACGTCCTCTGCGTGCCCGATCACCTGGGCGCGATCGCGCCATTCCCGGCGCTGACGGCGGTCGCAATGGTCACCACGAGAATCCGGCTGAGCATGTATGTGCTCAATGCCGGCTTTTACAAGCCGGCCCTGTTGAGCCGAGACATCGAGGCGCTGGAAGTGCTTAGCGACGGCCGTCTCGAGGTGGGCCTGGGCGCCGGCTACGAGCGAGCCGAATTCGAGGCCGCCGAACTGCCTTATCCCAGTGCCGGAGCCCGCGTCGACTACCTCGAACACATGACGGCCTACCTACGTGATCATCACCCGGCAGTGCCTCTTCTTATCGCCGGCAGCGGCGACCGGGTGATGACACTGGCCGCTCGGCATGCCGACATCGTCGGGCTGACCGGAGCCAAGGTGCGCGACGTCGAGGACCCACTGGCCGAACGAATCGAGTTCGTCCGCGATGCCGCCGGCGATCGGTTCGATCCGCTCGAGCTGAACCTGGTTATCACCGCCGTCCCGCGTGAAGGCGAGAGCATGCCCAATCTGTCGTTGACCCGGAGGAATGCACCAGACTTGTCCGATGCGGAGTTGTTGGCCATGCATTCGGTACTCAGCGGGTCGCCGCGGCAGATGGCCGACAAGCTGTGGGAGCACCGCGAAAAGTATGGCGTCTCGTACTTCACCGTGCAGGACAATCACATTGAGAACTTTGGCAAGGTGATCGCCGAACTGCGCTGACCCGCCGCCCAGCTCAGCCAATCGGCCCTCGGGGACCTGTCGAAAACCACTTGAGTGCTGGTCCCAAGCGGCTGGCTCGGTAGGTTGGGAACGCGGTCACGCGAATCTGGGAAGGCGCCGAAGGTGAAGCCGTGGCCTCGCAACTCTCTTCCTCGACGGCGACACCCCCTCATCGGCACCGACGGGACGTATCCCGTCGCATCGTGCTTATGCGGAAACTGGACGCACGTGCACGGAGAGTGCGCCGCGGCCGCTATAGCATGTGCTATATGGGCGACGAAGCGGATGTGCTGGCGCTGCTCGCAAGAGTCAGTGCCGAGACCGATCGATTGCGGATCCAGGCGAGCAATCAACTGCGGGACGCCGTCGGCCTGGCTGCCGACCGTGGACTGAGCCAGAAGCAGATCGCACATGCCGTCGGCAGAAGTCAGCCCGAGGTGTCGCGGCTGATCAAGAACTATCGGGCTAGCCGATTTCGGCCCAGCACTGCGCTGGGGCGGATAGTCGTCAAGCACCGCGACCAGATCCTCGCCCTCGCTCGGACCTACAAGGCAACCAATGTCCGCGTGTTTGGCAGCCTCGCACGAGGTGAGGACGACGACGCGAGCGACATCGATCTGCTCGTCGACCTCGAACCTGGCGCCGATCTCTTCGACCTTGCCGCACTCGACGTCGAGTTGGAACGATTACTAGGCCGTCCGGTCGACGTCGTTCCCGCCCGCCTGCTCAAGCCCAACGCTGCCGTCACCGCCGCTGCTGACGCGAAGCAACTATGACCCGGCGACGTCGCAAGGATTCACAGCACCTCAAAGACGCCTCTGAACACCTGCAGGTGCTGCGCGAACACCTGGCTCGCGGCTCGCTGGACGACGCGCTGATTCGAGACGCCGTCAGTCATCGCCTCGAGGTAGCCATCGATGCGGTCGCGAAGGTTTCCCCCGAACTGCTCGACGCCGAAGCGCCTGCAGAGTGGCCCAAGATCGTCGCCATGCGCAACCTCTTCGCCCATCAGTACGCCGACCTCGACCAGGAAATCCTGCAGAACACGATCGATAACCGCCTCGAAGGCTTCACTCAGCTCGTCGAGCGCCTGCACGAGACTGCCGACGCGAATGAGCGGCCGATGACGTAAGCGCCGCAATGCATTAACGGCCTACCTACACCGCCGACGACACCCCGCAGAGCGAGCCGCCTAACGCCGGCCGCCACGACAAACGCCCACCACGCACGCCCAAGCGTCGCGTGGCCTTCGATGTGCCCGCTACACTCACACCCGCCACAGCCCGACGACCAGCCAGACCGCCGGGAACGGCACCAGGACGGAACGAATACGACCGAAAACCGGCCAGCGCGTCGACCGGGCTAGGTTTTGGTCAGGTATTCAAAGACGTCCCCGGCCCTCGTAGCTCAGGGGATAGAGCACGGCTCTCCTAAAGCCGGTGTCGCAGGTTCGAATCCTGCCGAGGGCACTCACTGTTTTCACAGGTCAGCGATGGCTTTCAGATATCCGTTGAGTGGTCGCGGCTTGTTCTGGTCGGTGCTGTGGTCGGTGATTGGTTGGCATCAGATGACGCAGCCTGGCAGGTGATAGTCAATCGCGTGGCATCAGCGGCCAACGAGCTCGGCATTTTTCATCAACCGCATCCGATGCAGCGGATCGGCCGGAGACGCGTGCGCAAGAATGGTCCGCCGGCGAGCTATAGTAGATAATGCTATAGTTGGGCATGAGCGGTCGGAGTGACGTCTTGCGGACGGTGATGCACGAAACAGGCACCACACAGTCCGAGTTGTCTCGGCTCAGCGGTGTGCACCAGCCGAGCATCAGCCAGTTCCTCTCCGACAAGGTTGAGCTAAGCGATGAGCAGCTCGACCGACTGCTGTCCTGTATGGGGTACCGACTCGAAATCACCCGCCGACCAGTCACTCCCAAGCTGACACGTTCAGAACGCCGCTCGTGGAAACTGCACCGCGAGCTGGCCAGACACCTGACGCGGTCGACCCTCACACAATGGCAACCCACGATCGAGCGCAACCTGCGACGATTGCGGTCCGGCGTCACTGGCCAGCCACACATGAGAAACCTCGACCGCTGGGAATCGCTCGTGAGAGACGGCAACGTACCCGGCCTGCATCGCGTCCTTACTGGACTCGGCCGCGATTGCATCGAGATGCGCGAAGTCTCGCCGATTGGTGGACTGCTCCCCGATGAGGAGCGCATCCGCGTTCTGCGCACGGTGCACTGATGCGGCGCGACCAGCTTGAGCACGCTATCCGGGCCGCCTGCCAAATCGCTGGCCTGACTGAAGTGATCAACGTCGGCTCCCAAGCGATCCTCGGCACATATACCCGATGATCAGCTGCCCTTTTACGCCACCAGGTCGGTGGAAGTCGACATTCTGCCGATCACCGACGACACGGGTGAAATCGCCCGTCTTGCAGATGAACTCGAGGGAGCAGCGGGCGAGTTCTCCCCGTTTGAGCAGCTTCACGGTTTCAGTATCGACGGTGTGGACCTGCAGACCTCGGCACTGCCAGACGGATGGCGCGACCGACTCGTCAAGGTCCAGAACAAGAACACCGCCGCCTCATCGGGCGGACCTCAAATTCATCGGATGGTGCCGGGACAAGGAAGACTTGTGTGTTGCGAAACTGTGTGCCCTCCGAGAGAAGGACCAGAACTTCGTAGACGCACTGATCGCTGCTGATCTTGTTGACCCGCAAGTGATCGCAACCCGCCTCGTGACCGTACCCGAACGCTATCGGACAGCCTCCCTACGAGCAGCCGCCTGGCTCGCTCACCGCACAAACAGCTTTGAGTAGCTCGTGAAGCCGCTGGACCACCGCGGCCGCGGTGACAGCCGCTCCGACGTCGCCGGCGCGCCTGTGGTTCTCAAACTGCGTGACGGATGCCAACGCCCGTAGCTACATGTTTGCGGAATTCTCAAGCAAATGGCGGACGGCGTCAGCTGGCCCAAAATAGCCGGTTGAAAGTCGCTCATCGGCTCAGCCTCGCCGGCCAGGAGGTCTCCCTTGATGAAGGAGTTGGGCGTGGCTGAGTAGCGGTATCAGGCCGTGATAGCCGTGATTGGTGCGCGGAGAGTGAATCGGGTCAAAGCCGGCGGGTCTGCGATTTTCAAAAGAGCGGCACACTCGGTAGCGACGTCTGCCCAGCAAAGCCGTTGAACGGGTGGACCGACGCAGCAAAGCAGCCGGCGGGTCGGCCGGACTGTGGGGTAACGGTGGAGCAGGCGGCGCCGGCGGAACGGGCACGGCCGGGATCAATGGCGGGGCCGGCGGCGCCGGCGGCAACGGCGGACTGCTCTCCGGCGCCGGCGGGGCCGGCGCCCACGGCGGTGCTGGAATTGCCGGCGGGCCGGGCCTGGCCGGAGGTGCCGGCGGTGACGGCGGAGCCGGCGGCAAGGGCGGCCTGTGGATGGGCCAGGGCGGCGCGGGCGGGCAAGGAGGTGACGGCGGCGCTGGCGGCGTCGGCACTACCGGTCTGACGGGCAGCATCGGCGGCCAAGGCAGTACCGGCGGCAACGGCGGCGCCCGCGGCGATAGCGGTGTCGGCGGCACTAACGGCAGCGGCGGCCGTGGCGGCGACGGTGGCATCGGCGGCACCGGCGGCACCGGCGGCGCCGGCACCACAACTATGGCCGGGGGGACCGGCGGCAACGGCGGCGACGGCGGCAACGGTGGTGCAAACGGAGTAGGCGACATCACCGGCATCCCTGTCGCTGGCTCCGACGGTGTCGGCGGCGACGGCGGCTTCGGCGGCGACGGCGGCGACGGCGGCACTACAGGCGGCGTCGGCGCGAGCGGTGGCGCGGGCGGCAACGGCGGTGCCGGCGACGGAGGAACGGCTGGCACCGGCTCACCCGGCACCCCCGGCACGCCGAACGCGGGTACCTCGGGCGGCGACGGCGGGACCGGAGGGGCGGGTGGCTCTGGTGGGGGGCCCACATAGCTTTGGTGGGCCGCGCCGGTCGGCGCTAGCTACTTCGACCTGAAAAAGTGACGGCCCCTGAGTCTGCTGTTGGTGCGCGAATACCGCGTGACTGTGGAGGCAGAGATCCGTGCTTTGGGGCGTCGGGTCATGCTGCGAGGCCGCTGATCTTGACTAGGTTGTGGGCGAGGACGCCGTGTCCGGTCCAGATTCGGGTTCCTTCGGTGCCATCGATGGAGGAGCGGCTCCAACCGTAGTTTCGTTTGAGAGTGCTGATGCGGCCTTCGCTGCCGGTGCGCCACTTGATTGTTCGTCGGAAGGCTGGCCGGTGTTCCTCGGCTTGCCGAGCCTTGCCGGGTTTGCCTTTTCGCGGTATCACGACCGTACGTACACCGAGGTCGTGCAGGTCGTTTTCGACGCGTTCCTCGCCGTAGCCGCGGTCGGCGGTGACGGTGCCCGGGGTACGCCGGGCGCGTTTGGTGACCCGTTTGACCGCGGGCGCTAGTTGCGGCGCGTCGGGTGGATTGCCTTGCTCCACACGGTGGTCCAGGACGATGCCGTCGTCGTTGTCGACGATCTGGGCCTTGTGCCCGAACTCGACCGGCCGGCCCAGCCTGCCCTTGGCGATCGGGCGGGCATCGCCGTCGTGAAGGCTGACCCGCCGACTCGCCCCGTCCGGGATGTGCCCGGCGACGCGCTGCTGGGTCTGCGCCACGATCTGCCGCGTCGCTTCCAGCAGTTTGGCCAGGTCGTTGACCGCACGCACCAGCCGGCCACGTCGCCGGCCGGCTGCTGCATCATGCTCGCCGCGGGCGCGCAGGTCGGCAGCTTTGACCTGGGCCCGGCGCACCGCCCGCTTGGCGTTGACCAGTAGCCGCTCGGCCTCGCGCGCCGCGGTTTTGGCCAGCACAGCCAGCTCCCCGGTGCTGGTCAGCACCGCGGCCTTGGCCTCGTCGCGGCCCAGCGCGGCGCGAGAGCGCAGTTTCGACGCGATCGCGTGCGCGCGCTTGCCCGCCGCGCGGGAGCGGTCCCGCAGCTGGGTGCGCACCGCGCCCCCAGCGGCCTGGATCCGCTTGCCGATCCCGGCGATCCGGCGCGTCGCCTTGGCCAGCAGACTCGAATCGGTCGGATAGGCCACATTAGCCGGCACCACCGTGGTATCCACCCGAATCCGATTAGTACGCAACAACTTCGCCTCAGCCGCCTTGGCCAACAGCACCTCATTGAGCCCGTCGACCGCCGCACTGCCACACCGGGTGGTCAGCTTCATCAACGTGGTCGGATGCGGCACCGACCCATCCAGTCCGATCCGGCAGAACCGGCGCCAAGTGATCGAATCCGCGACTTCTCGGCACAGCGACTCATAGCCCAGCCGGTAACGGAACTTCAAGAACATCAACCGCAGATAGGTCTCCATCGGCGTGGACGGACGCCCGATCCGTGTATCGAAGAACGGCTCGAACGGGGCGAAGAACACCGGATCATCGAGCAGCCCATCGACCCGCGCCAACTCATCGGGCAACTTCAACAACTCCGCGGGAAGCACTGCCTCCCAAAGCGACACCTGATCGCCTACAGTACGAAACACGATGGCCTCAATCCCTTCCGCAACAAGGGCTTGAGGCCATCTTTCCTGTTCAGCACCATCAACCCGCGGATCAACGCGCCGACTTTTTCAGGTCGAAGTAGCTAGAATGCCGTGGAATCTCGTCGCGACTTCCCAACTAGGAGGGCGATGCCATGGTGGTGAGAACCATAGCGTTGCTAGTCCTTGCCCTCGGGTCCGTCGGGTTGGCCGCGCCGGCCCATGCGGACGCCACTGACGACGCATTCATCACCAACCTGAACACCTCCGGCATGAATTACGGCGCACCCGACAGAGCAATCCAGGTCGCGAAGACCGTCGTCTGCGCCACCCTCAGCGCTAACCCCAACACCAGCAACGCGGATCTGGTCACCAAGGTCACTAACGCCACCAACTGGCCACCGCTCAATGCGGCCTACTTCACGGGAGCCGCGATCCAGGCCTACTGCCCCCAGTACGGCTCCCTGGCTCCCCCGACTGTCCCGAGTAAGGCCCCTACCGCCCCCACTACGGCTCCACCTCCCTCCACGCCGGGAGTTCAATCGGCGTGAACGCGAAATACTGAGCCCACAATGGCCACCGGATCACTGGCGGATAAGCCACCTGGCCGTCTTGGACACGTCGCGGCTGTGACAAATCCCTTACCGTCGCGAGCGTTCGGCACCGAACGACTAGCGCATGCGCAAGCAAACCGCGGCTACGATCCGACGGTAGATCCGCCTGATCACCGTGCCCCGGTTCGCATTAGCCGACGGGCTGGCCCCGACATGATGGCCCTCGCGCACGACTGAGCCGTTAGGTCAGGCGTTCGCCCGGTTGTAGCTCGCTGCCGTCTTGGCGCTGTTGGTCGTCCTCCTCGGGTTCGGTAGCCGAGACCAACCCCGGTTTAGCGGCACCGCCCGCCGGGGCCCCCGCACCCATCCCGCTGCCCAACGGAGCCGCACCACCCATCGCCGACGAACCGGCATTGGCAGCCGCCGACGCCACCGGCGACGACGACGCCTCCACCACCTGCGAGACCACCGGCGTGCGCGCCACCGCCTCGGCCTGGGCAGCCAACGACCCCGCCCCCAACACACCACGACCAACACCCGACCCCCCGGCCCCTGCAGACCGGGTAATCGCCGACCCACTAAACGCCACCGCCCCCGCGGCATTGTCATCGGCATCGCCATACATCCGCGCGATATCGGTCAACGCCGTACCGGTGCGCATCAACTCCTCTTGCGCCGCGGTATTCGACGCCAACATCGACGCGGCCTCCTGCGCAAACGCCAGCACCGCCTGCGCAGACACCTCTTCGGCACCGGCCGGAACCAACCCGCTCAACACCGACATCGCCGCCGTCGAACCAGCACTTAAACCCAATACCGTTCAGTTAAGGTTACATGGGTGTAGTTTATGACCTATGCCTCGTGCGGGTTGGCGGAAGCCTGAGTCGGATCGCCGGTTGTCAGATTTGGTGTCGGTGGGGGTGCTGACGCGGGTGTTTCCCGCAACGGTGGTGGATGAGGTGATCGAGCAGGCCGGTCGCACTCAGCAGCGGCATCGGTCGTTGCCGGCGCGGGTGATGGCGTATTTCGCGATCGCGATGGGCCTGTATTCAGAGGGCTCGTATGAGGATGTGTTGGCCCAGCTCACTGATGGTTTGGCGTGGGCGTCGGGGTGGCGTGAAGAGTATCGACTGCCGGGTAAGTCGGCGATCTTTCAGGCTCGTGAGCGGCTGGGATCGGCCCCGTTGGCCAGCTTGTTTTCCCGGGTAGCCCGCCCGTTAGCCGGACCGCAAACCCCAGGGGCTTGGCTGGCCGAGCGGCGGCTGGTGGCCATCGACGGCAGCTGTCTGGATGTGGCCGACACCCCAGCCAACGACGAGTACTTCAGTCGTCCGGGGGCCGGCGGCAGGGGTGAGAAGGCCGCATTTCCGCAGGCCCGGATCCTGGGGCTGGCCGAGTGTGCCACGCATGCGGTCTTCGCCGCAACGATCGGTGGTTACCGTGACTCGGAGGCCAAACTCGCCGAAAAGCTGCTGGATGCTCTCACGCCGGACATGCTGCTGCTGGCTGATCGCGGGTTCTTCTCGTATGCCTTGTGGCGCAAAGCCCTTGCGACCGGAGCCGACCTGTTGTGGCGAGTACGCACCGACGCCTACGCGCCACAACCGGTGCATGTGCAGGATCTTGCTGACGGCTCGTGGCTAGCGCATCTGCAGTCCAGCGCTGACCGTCGCAGCGAGCCGATGCTGGCACGAGTCATCGACTACACCATCGACGACGGACGCGAAAACTCCACCAGCTACCGGCTATTCACCACGCTGACCGATCCCGAACAGGCCCCCGCCGTCGAGTTGGCCGCCGCCTACGCCCAGCGCTGGGAAATCGAAAACACCTTCGACGAACTCAAAACCCATCAACGCGGACCCCAGGTGGTACTGCGCTCGAAGTCCCCTGATCTTGTCCTACAAGAGATTTGGGGACATCTGTGCTGTCACTACGCCATTCGTACCCTGATGGCCCAGGCCGCCGAACACGCCGGCGAGGACCCCGACCGGGTCAGTTTCACCGCCGCGCTGCGCATCACCCGCCAATCCGTCGCCCAACAGGGCGCATTTCCCCCCTGAGGACCCCCAAGCCGCCGATCAGCACTGGTGGGCCTTCCTGCGCCGCCTGCTCGACCGACTCAACCCCGCCAGGCGCCGACGATCCGCACCACGGGTGATCAAACGCAAAATGTCCAAATGGCACGTCAAACGCGCAACTCACGCTCACTGGCCCCAACCCCAACGCCCACCAGACGTCACGACTCTCCGCCTTAACTGAACGGTATTGCACTTAAACCCTGGCTCCCAATGTCGACCAATTGCGAACCAATGTCGCCCGCGGCCGGGTCGTGGGACATCGAATCCATCTAGCTGCTGCTCCTACCGAATTTTGCGCACCGACCGGCCCGATGCGCACCACGATGCAATCAATTCTAAGCCCCCTCAGCATCGGCTCACCCGCAAAAACTGTGACCCACCCAACCACCCCCACACCCGTGAGCACAATGCGCAAAACCAGGAAATCGCCGCTTAGTCCCACTATCGCCCACAAGCACGACACCCGCACCACAGCGCCGTTGAATTGGTGCCAGCCGAAGCCATTCACCAATGGCCATTCCGCCGCTTTCACCGCCAAGCAGAAAACCTCGGCGCTACGCCATCGAGGAGTACCCAAATGCAATCAATGTCATTTCAACCAGTCGTCGCCGACATTGGCGAACAAGTCGTCAACATCGGTACCAACGCGCTAGAGCAGGCCGCGAAGGCGTCGATGTCGATGATCGGACTCGCCCCCGCCGGGGCCGACGAGGTCTCGGCGCAGGCAGCAATGGCGTTCCACGAAGAGGCCGCCGCGCTGCTGGCGCTAAACCAGGCGGCCCAGCAGGAGCTCATGCGGACCGGCTCGGCGTTCACCCAGATTGCGCAAACCTATACCGAGATCGACGAGGCCGCCGCCGAGGCCTTGGTGTTCAGCGCCCATCCGCCGCGATCCAGGAGCTAGTGAGTTCACTGATTCGAGTGGGCACCGGAGGTCGCTGAAATGCGGACAGACACAGGGCGGATTTCTAATCCACTGATATGGATCGCAGCCAATTCCGGGCCCGTTTAGCAAGCGACGAAGTACCCTGCAGCTAGGGAGCGCCTTCCGGCACGGGTACTTACGACATCTGCATGTCTAATTCCCTTATAGGACAGGCACTTCGGTGTTTCGGCGGCAATACCGACGCGCGGAGTCAGGAGGATCGGAGGCGAATCACCACATGTTCGTGACCACGCTGGCCGCCGGTGCCGGTTCGTATGAGGCCACCGAGGCCGCCAATGCGACCGCTGCCGGTTAGGGAAGGTGTTTGGCAATGGACTTCGGGCAGTTGCCGCCGGAAGTTAACTCGGGCCGAATGTATGCCGGCCCGGGGTCGGGCTCGATGCTGGCCGCCGCCACCGCCTGGGATGGGTTGGCTGCGGTATTGAATTCCGCGGCCGTTGGCTATGGGTCGGTGATTTCGGGCCTAAGCCTAGAGTCGTGGCTTGGTCCGGCATCAGCGTCGATGGCCGCCGCGGCCGCACCCTACGCCTCGTGGCTGCGTACCGCTGCGGCGCAGGCAGAACAGACGGCCGCGCAGGCCAGGACGGCAGCGGCGGCGTTTGAGACGGCGTTTGCGATGACAGTGCCGCCGCCACTGATCGCGGCCAACCGCAGCCAGCTAATGTCCCTGGTCGCCACAAACATCCTGGGCCAGAACAGCCCTGCGATCGAGGCCATCCAGGCGGACTACGCCGAGATGTGGGCGCAGGACGCCGCCGCCATGTACGGCTACGCGGGGGCATCCGAGGCCGCGTCGACGCTGACGCCGTTTACCCAGCCGTCGCAAACAGCCAACTCCACGGGTGCGCCGGCCCAAGCGGACGCCACTGGCGGCACCGATGCGGCAACGCAAGCGGCGTTGCATCAGCTATCTTCGATCGCCCCGCAAGCGCTGCAAGCGCTCGCGTCGCCCGCGCCTTCTGCAGGGATCCCGTCGGCGGCCGCAGTCCAGCCGGCCGCGCCCGTCATCATCCCCACTCCGATAGGGGACTTGGACGTGGTGGCTATGTTCATCGCCGCCGTCGCGACCGCGAGCCTGGCCCTTTCGGCAGTGAACACCACCAGGCCCTGGATATTCGCCTACAACGGACCTCACGGAGGAACTGGCGGCGCGGATGCTGGCGGGCTGGAACCAACCGAGGAAACCATCGCCGATGTGGAGCCCGTTACGTTGACGTCCGCGGCGAGCGCCGGTTGGGGCGGCGCTCCGGCCGCCGCAGGTTTAGGCGAGGCGTCGTTAGTCGGGGCGTTGTCGGTGCCGCACAGCTGGACCATGGCCGCACCGGAGATCAAGCTGGCGGTCGAGTCGCTGCCGAGCAGCGGCTTTAATGCCGTCCCGACCGACATGAGTGGCGCTCCGGCCGGCCTATTGAGCGGTATGGCGCTGGCGAGTTTGGCCGGGCGCGGCCTCGGCGGTGCTAGCACCCGCGCAACCGGCGACACCGCCTCCGCCGACGAGAATCAGCCAAACCGCAAGCCCACGGTCGTCGTCATCCAGAAGCCGCCACCGGCCGGTGGCCCGGCGCGTTAGCGTACTGGCACACCGAAAAGCCCAGCAGCACTCTGCGTTTCATCGGACCACGGACGAGGAACATACGGGGCATCGTCATCGAGATGTTTGTCATCGGCCGCCGGTGGTAATGCACGGAAAGAGGTGGACGCGTTGGCCGGCCTACGTGTCCACCGAGGCCCCGTCGGTTCAGCCCGAGAGCCGACGGGGCCGCCATATTTGGGGACCAGCTGGAGTAGCGTGCCGCGTATGGATGGCACCACGGGCGTATGGATTCTGGGCGGTTATCAAAGCGATTTCGCTCGCAACCTCACTCGGGAAGGCCGCGACTTTGCCGACCTCACCGCGGAGGTCGTCCGCGAGACGCTGACCGCGGCGCGGGTGGATGCCGCCGACCTAGCGGCTACGGGTGTGGTGCACGTCGGGAATGCGTTCGGTGAGATGTTTGCCAACCAAGGCCATCTGGGGGCGATGCCGGCCACGGTGTGCGGCGCCCTCTGGGATACCCCGGCCTCACGGCACGAAGCCGCGTGCGCCTCTGGCAGCGTCGCGACGCTGGCGGCTGTGGCCGACTTGAGGTCTGGCGCCTACGACACCGCGCTGGTGGTGGGCATTGAGCTGGAGAAAACGGTGCCCGGCGACATCGCGGCCCAACATCTTGGCGCGGCAGCGTGGACCGGACACGAGGGTGCCGACGCGCGTTACCTGTGGCCATCGATGTTCGCGCAGGTCGCCGACGAGTACGACCGCCGTTACGGCCTCGACGACGCACATTTGCGGGCGATCGCGCAGCTCAACCTCGCCAACGCGCGCCGCAACCCCAACGCACAGACCCGCGGCTGGACGGTCCCCGACCCGATCACCGACGACGACGCGACCAACCCCATTACCGAGGGCCGGCTGCGCCGGTTCGACTGCAGCCAAATGACCGACGGCGGCGCGGGATTGGTCCTGGTGAACGATGCCTACCTGCGTGCACACCCCGATGCACGCCCGATCGGCCGCATTGACGGCTGGGGGCATCGCACCGTCGGACTGGGTCTGCGGCAGAAGCTGGATCGCGCGGCTGACGATCCTTATGTTCTGCCGCATGTGCGGGGCGCGGTTTTGGACGCGTTATGGCGCGCCCAGGTGACCCTCGACGATGTCGACGGTTTCGAGGTGCACGACTGCTTCACGCCCAGCGAGTACCTGGCCATCGACCACATCGGGCTGACCGGTCCGGGCGAATCGTGGAAGGCCATCGAAAACGGTGAGATCGAGATCGGCGGGCGCCTGCCGATCAACCCCAGCGGAGGCTTGATCGGCGGCGGACACCCGGTCGGGGCCTCCGGTGTGCGGATGTTGTTGGACGCGGCCAAGCAGGTCAGCGGTGGCGCCGGCGATTATCAAGTCGAGGGCGCCAACACCTTCGCCACGCTGAATTTCGGGGGCAGCACCGCCACCACGGTCAGTTTCGTTGTCAGCACTACCGAAGGGGCGTGACTATGGATGTGGAGCTCGTC
The DNA here is from genome assembly GCF_963853645.1 of Mycobacterium riyadhense. Classification (NCBI taxonomy): domain Bacteria; kingdom Bacillati; phylum Actinomycetota; class Actinomycetes; order Mycobacteriales; family Mycobacteriaceae; genus Mycobacterium; species Mycobacterium riyadhense. The sequence goes on from NZ_OY970456.1 coordinate 5,085,667, forward strand.
GGAAAGTTCCTATCGACCCTGCCCGAAGACGATGACCACCCCTACCGGACCGGTCCGTGGCGACCGCAGACAACCGAGTGGGACGCCGACGACCTGACCGCCGTGGCGGGCGAAGTCCCGGCCGACCTGGACGGCATCTATCTGCGTAACACCGAGAACCCGCTGCACCCGGCGTTTAAGACCTACCACCCGTTCGACGGCGACGGCATGCTGCACGTCGTCGGCTTCCGCGACGGAAAAGCGTTTTACCGCAACCGCTTTATCCGAACCGAAGGCTTCGTGGCCGAGAACGAGGCGGGTGGGCCGCTGTGGCCGGGACTGGCCGAACCGGTGCAATTCGCCAAGCGCGAAAAAGGTTGGGGCGCTCGGACCTTGATGAAGGACGCGTCGAGCACCGACGTCATCGTCCACCGGGGTATCGCGCTGACCAGCTTCTACCAGTGCGGCGATCTATACCGGGTCGACCCGTACTCCGCCAATACGTTGGGAAAGGAAACCTGGAACGGCGGATTTCCGTTTGAGTGGGGCGTATCCGCACATCCCAAGGTCGACAACAAGACCGGCGAACTGTTGTTCTTCAACTACAGCAAGCAGGACCCGTACCTGCGCTACGGCGTCGTCGACGAAAACAACGAGCTGGAGCACTACGTCGATATCCCGCTGCCCGGGCCGCGGCTCCCGCACGATATGGCGTTCACCGAAAACTACGCCATTCTCAACGATTTCCCGTTGTTCTGGGACCCCAGGCTGCTCGAGCACAACGTGCACCTGCCGCGTTTCTACCCGGATATGCCGTCGCGCTTCGCGGTGGTTCCGCGCCGCGGCGCTACCGGCGACATCCGATGGTTCGAGGCGGATCCGACGTTCGTGCTGCACTTCACCAACGCCTACGAAGACGGCGACGAGATCGTGCTCGACGGTTTCTTCGAGGGCGCGCCGCAGCCCTTGGACACTGGCGGAACCAAGTGGGACAAGCTGTTTCGTTTCCTGGCGCTGGACCGGCTGCAAACCCGCCTGCACCGCTGGCGGCTCAACCTGGTCACCGGTGCCGTCAAGGAAGAGCAGCTGTCGCAGTCCATCACCGAATTCGGCACAATCAACGCCGACTATGCGGCCTCTCGGTACCGCTACACCTATGCCGCGACCGGCAAGCCCGGGTGGTTCTTGTTCGACGGACTGGTAAAGCACGATTTGCTGACAGGAGGCGAGGAGCGTTACTCGTTTGGCGACGGTGTGTATGGCAGCGAAACCGCGATGGCTCCGCAGGTGGGCGGTACCGGTGAAGACGACGGCTATCTGGTCACCCTCATCACCGATATGAATGCCGACGCCTCCTATTGCCTGGTCTTCGACGCGGCCCGCGTCGGCGATGGTCCGGTATGCAAACTTGTGCTGCCGGAACGCATTTCCAGCGGCACCCATTCGACATGGGTGCGCGGCACGGAGTTGCGGCGCTGGCATCATGCCGAGTCGGCGGCGAGCGCGGTCGGGCTATGAAGGACAAGCCGCGGCGGACAACGCACTGGCCCACCGAGCTGGCGCCGATCGGCTCCATCCGCTTTGCCCGCCGCTCGTCAAATTTCGGAGAGACCGTGCGGTTTTACCATGAGCTCGTGGGGCTGCCGCTGTATGAGGCGTTCGGGGAAAGCTACGGCAGCAACGGTGCGATATTCGGGCTGCCCAGCTCGGAGTTGACCTTCGAGATCGTCGAGGCGGTCCAGCCTGTCACGGTCGATCACCACGATCAGTTGTGCCTATATTTCCCGGACAAGCAGGCGCAACAAACGGCAACCGCACGCCTTCGGGACGCGGGCCTGCAGCCTGTCGAGCAGCACCCGTACTGGGAGGCGACGGGCGCGGTGACCTATCGCGACCCGGATGGCCGCGAGGTCGTGTTCGCTCCCTTCGTGTATGGAGTCAACGAGCCCTCAGACAGCTCCGCCTCGGGCAAGCATGAGTTCCCGTCGGCCTGAAGCCGTCAGTACCGCGACCGGCCGCGGAACGCCGCGGCGGCCACCGCCCACAGCGCACATACCGCCGCGCACAGCGCGCTGGCTGCCCCGATGTAAAGTCCGTATTCCGCGGCTACCGGCGGATTGACATTGAGCTTGTAGTACCACAGCGTGAGCGCCACGATGAGCAGCGAAATGAGCAGCGCGGCAACCGAAGCGACCCGCACCGAAAGGCCTCGGCCCACCATCGCCCCCGCCACCAGGAGCGCCGACGACAGCAAGACGATGAGCTGGCCCGCCCCGAACCCCCGCGGAAGTTCCAGGCTGCCGTGCGTGCCCCCGATGGCGTTGGCCCAGCCGCCACCGTTGACCTGCGTCGTCAGCCACGGCAGCCAGGCGCTGACCGACACGACCACGGCGAAAAGTGCTACCAGCCAACCAGGGCGCAGCCGGCGAGTCATGATTGCGAGACTAGTACTGCAGCCGTAGATCGAGATCATTGGTGTTCGCGGCGTCGGTAGTGGGATTGTCGGGCTCGGTATTGGTGTCGTCTTCGCCATCGTGACCAGGCCAGCAGGCTTGTTAGGGTGCGGTGGGTGACGAGCAGCAGTGCGTCGAAGAGGCGTCGAAACTCGTTGACGGTCAAGGCGATCAGGCCCTCGGGGGTGGGTGCGGTATCGCGTTCGATCGCTGTGGCTACGGCCAGGAAGGCATGGGCGAGCATGGCCAGGGTGGTCCAGCGGTGCCAGGAGCGCCAGCGCCGCACCTGGTGCTGATCCAGTCCGACCAGTCCTTTGGCGGCTTGGAACGATTCCTCGATGCGCCAGCGCTGACCGGCGATGGTGACCAGGGTGCGCAGCGGAACGGGTCGGGGGCTGTAGCAGCGCAGGTAGGCATGCTCGCCGGTGGCATCGTTGCGGCGGATCAGCAAATGATGGTACCCGGTGTCGGTGTCGTCTTCGGCCAGCAACCGAAACCATGCCCAGGAGTACAGCCGTGGCCCGTGCGCGCCGGCGCCGGCGGAGTGTTTCTGCCAGGCATGTGCCGGGATCAGCGCGGGCAGCGCATCGACGCGGATCGGGCCGGCATGGGTGGGCACGCGCCGGTTGGCCGCAACCGCCATCACGTAGCCCAGTCGGTGGCCTCGAATGGCTGCGCGCAGTCGTGGGTCGGCTCCATAGACTTCGTCGCCGGCCACCCACCCCGCGGGTACTCGGGCGGCCACCGCGCGCTCGATCAGTGTTGCCGCCAGCGTTGGTTTGGTCGCGAAACCCCGCTTGTTGGCGGGGATTCCGGCATCGGCGCAGCGTTCATGGTCGTCGGCCCAGCTGCGCGGAAGGTACAGAGCCCGGTCGATCAGCGCGTGCCCACGCGGGGCCGCATACGTCAGATACACCGCCACCTGGGAGTTCTCGACGCGGCCCGCGGTACCGCTGTACTGGCGCTGCACCCCGACGCTGTGCACGCCCTTCTTGACGTCACCGGTCTCGTCGACCACCAAGATCGCACCCGGGTCACCGAACGCATCGACGACGTAATCGCGCAGATCGTCGCGGACATCGTCGGCGTCCCAGCTGGCCCGTGCCAACAGATGCTGCAACCCATCGGGGGTGGTATCACCGCGGTGCTCGGCGATCGTCCAGCAATTCTTGCGGTCCAAGCCCGAGACCATCCCGGCCATGAGTTCACCGGCACGGCGCAACGGTTCGTACCGGGCGAAACGCGGCGCGATCCGATCCAGCACCGCCGAGAACTCCGACTGCCACCGATCAGGGTCTACGCTATGAGCCGCGGCGACCGCGGCATATTGAGAAGTTGTCACAAACTCCGAACAATGCCGCGGTCACCGCGCCTACCAGCGCAGACACGCCAGCATCAGCAATCCCTATCTACGGCTGCAGTACTAGCCGACCCGGCCCGCGCGACCGAGCGTCACGCTGGCGTTGCTCGGCTCAGCTCTGCAGCGAGGACAGGTTGAAGATGACGCCCGTCGGGTCGTTGGCTGCGGCAAGGCGCCCGTAGGGAGTGTCTTCAGCGCCGCGCAGCACCCCGCCACCGTTGTCGGCGATCAGCTGCAGCGTCTTGTCAACATCCTCGGCGCCGAAGAAAACGCTCCACTGCGACGGCACATCCTGAGGCAGGAACCCGGCGCCGTCCATCACGCCGAGTAATTGCTCGCCGTCGAACGACGCTGTGGTGTAACGGAATTCGTCGGTGTCAGAAATCTGCTCGGTCTGCCATCCGAAGACCTTGCGGTAAAAGTCGATGGCGGCGCGGTAGTCGTGTGTCGTCAGTTGGTGCCAGACGGGCGCGCCGGCCTCACCGATCACCTCGAAGCCGCGGTGCTCCAGTGGCTGCCACAACCCGAAGAACGCGTTCGACGGGTCGGTTGCCTGCGCCATGAAGCCCTTCGCAGGTACCTCCATCGGATCCAGGCACCCGGAGCCACCCGCCGTGATCACCGCCGACATGGTTGCATTGATATCGGCGGTGTGAAAGTACGTGGCCCAGGTGTCCGGAGTTTGCCACTCCGGGTTGTTGGCCATCATGCCGGCGACTGGACGGCCGTCCCTGGCGGCATTGATGTATCCGCCGTAATCGGGCCCCGCGGACTCGAACGTCCAGCCGAACACCGTGCCATAGAAGTCTTGGGCACGGTCGACGTCCGATGTCGTCAAATCGATCCAGCAGGGCGCGCCCAGCGGCGCGCTGTCACGGGTGGGCACGATGACCTCCTTGTGTTGTCGGCCCGCATCGGGGTTCCCAGATATCGACTGCCCTTACGCCCGAAACTCATCGGGCTTGACTTTTCGCGGGTCAGGCCGGCGCGAATACCGTGACGAACTTCTGTAGCGATTCCCGGATATCGGTTCTCAACGCGGCGGCCACCACCATGCCGATGGGTCCGAACAGCGCGGGCCCACCGAGGTGCACGTCGAAGCTGACGACCGAGCCGTCGTCTTTCGGTGCGACCTTGGCGATCAACTTGACCTTGACGCCGCCGACTCCGTCGCCGTTGAGCGTCATACCTTCCGGCGGTTTGTACCGCACAATCGTCCATTTGATCCGGTTGGGCATGCCCTTGACCTCGACGTACGACTCGATAACCGTGCCCTTGTCCAGGACTTCGGGCAACTTGGAGCGCCAGACCTTGTGGATCGTCAGCCACTCCTTGAAGCGGGACAAATCCGAGGCGGCCGTCCAGGCCTCCTCCGGCGGCAGCGGCACGTCGATGGATCCAGAGAGTTTCGCCATGTGCTCAGCTCTGCTGGTCGCCCGGTGCGACTACCTTCTTGGCCTGCTCCTGCACCTTGTGGATGGTGTCGGAGTATTTGCCCTGTGTCTTCTCGTCGACGAATTCGCCCGCTTTGGTGATCACCGTCTCGACCTTGTCCGCGTTTTGCGACAGCAGGTTCTTTGCTTTGTCCAGGATTCCCATGCGCACTGTTCCTTCCCCGAGGTTCCCCAGCCGTCCCCGGGGAACCGTACTTTGCTGGTGAAACCCTACTTGCCGGCGGGGTTCCCGACGCAAGCGACCGCTAGTAGGGCACTGTGCCGTTGAGGAAGAGACCCGAGAGTCGGCTGCCGATGTTGTTGACGCCCGAGACGATGCCGGCTACCGCCAGGCCGAGGGCGTTGGTGTTGCTGATACCCGACATGGTGTGGCCCAGGTTGGTCAGGCCGGAAAGGAGCTCGCCGCCGTAGTTTTCAAAGCCCGATACCTGGGAGCCGACGTTCCAGAGTCCTGAGATGGTGTCGCCGACATTGCCGAACCCGGATGCGTTGCCGTCACCGGAGTTGAAGAAGCCCGACGACGGAGCATCCGTGGTGTTCCCGTAGCCCGGGGCCGCGTCGAGGTGGAAGACCGGCACGGTGATGCCGCCGATGTTGCCGGCGATGCCCACATTGAGCATTGTCGAGTCGCTGCCCAGCGTGAGGTTGAGCGGGATCTCGGAGATGGTGATTCGCGGGACCTGGATTGGCTCGAGCGAAGAATCGAGGGGGACCGTAATTGTGATCGGCAGGCCGTCGATGTGCACGGTGAAATGTATATCGCCAGGTAGCGAGATCGGGATCCCGATTCCTCCGGACTCCCCGTCGACGACGAGGTCGAGGTTGACCGGGATCGCGGCGCCGCCGCCGCCGTGGATGGTGAAGGGTTCGACGCTCAGGCCGGTGATGTTGCCGGTGATGGGCAGTTTGAGCACGCCGCTGGCGCCCAGGGTGACCGGGATCGCCGGGATGGTCAAGGTGTAGTCGGCCTCCATCAGCCCCTGACCGTCCCCGCGCCAGAAAAACCCGTTGTTGCCGTCCCCGGACACAAACGCCCCGGTATTCAGATCCCCGCTATTGGCCCACCCGGTATTGAGGTCCCCGGTGTTAAAACTGCCCGTGTTGGTGTTCCCCGGGTTAAACGAACCCGTATTGAACATCCCGGCATTGAAGCCCCCCGAATTATAACTACCCGCATTACCCCACCCGGTGTTAAACCCACCAGCATTCAACAACCCCGTATTCGCCGACCCACTATTACCGATCCCGGTATTGAAACTGCCCGAGTTCGCGATCCCGAAATTCCCCGTCCCCGAGTTGAAGAACCCGATATTACCGCTACCCGAGTTGAACAACCCCACATTACCGCTCCCCGTATTCCAACCCCCGAACCCGACCTGATTCTCCCCCGTCAGCCCGATCCCAATATTGTTGTTCCCCTGATTACCAAACCCGAAATTCCCCACCCCACTATTACCCCACCCCGTGTTGAAACTCCCACTATTCCCCCACCCCCGGTTACCATCCCCAACATTCCCACCACCCACATTGCCGCTGCCGACATTGCCGCTGCCCTGGTTGTGATCACCAACATTGCCGCTGCCCACATTCCCATCACCCACATTCCCATCACCCACATTCCCACCACCCACATTCCCACTGCCCACATTCCCCGCACCCTGGTTGCCCAGCCCCGCACTCAACGCACCCACCCCAGCCACCTGATCACCAGCCATACCCACACCCGACCCCATACCGGTCACCGAGTTAAACCACCCCGACACCTGATCACCCAGGTTGAACAACCCCGACCCCAACGACCCCACATTCCCCCACCCCGAATACCCCACACCACCCGTCGCGACATTGCCCCACCCCGAACCACCACCAGAATTCCCAAACCCCGACCCACTACCCCCACCACCATTGAAAAACCCCGACGACGGCGCACTACCCGAATTCCCGAACCCCGGCCCCGGCGACACCTCCCACACCGGCACCACAATCGGCCCCACCCCCGGACCCGACACCGCCAAATGCAACGGACCATCAACCGACAACGTCAACTGCGGGCCGGTAATCGTTATGGGATCGACAACGAAGGGGCCGACGGTCCCGGTCAGGCTATTCCCGCCACCATTGCTGGATAGATGTACCGTCGGAATGGTAAATGAGTCCACCACGATATTGCCGAGGGCACCGGATACGGGGATGTGCAGGGGGGTGTCGACGGCCAGGTCGAGCCCGATCCTGGGGATGGTCAGGGTGTACTCGGAGGCGAACTGTCCCTGGTTGTCGCCGCGCCAAAAGAAGCCGTTGTTCTGGCTGCCCTGGTTGAACCCGCCGGTATTGAGATCCCCGGTGTTGGCCCACCCGGTGTTGAGATCCCCGGTGTTAAACCAGCCGGTGTTGACATCCCCAGGGTTAAACGACCCGGTATTCGAGGCGCCAGCGTTGAAACCGCCCGTGTTGTAACCGCCCGCATTAGCCCAGCCGGTGTTGAGCACCCCGGAGTTGAACACCCCCGTGCTGAGCCGGCCCGAATTGAACAACCCCGTATCCAGACTGCCCGAGTTCCCCACCCCCCAGTTACCGCTCCCGGAGTTGAACAACCCCACATTGCCCGACCCCGAGTTGAACAACCCCACATTGCCCGACCCCGAATTCCAGCCCCCGAACCCCACCTGACCACTACCGGTCAACCCGATCCCAATATTGTTGCTACCCGTATTGGCCAACCCAATATTACCCAGCCCGCTATTGCCCAGCCCGAAGTTATAGTCACCGGCATTACCGAACCCAATGTTGTACGAACCCAGATTCCCCCACCCAAGGTTATACCCACCCAAATTCCCCGAACCCAGGTTATAACTACCCACACTCCCCGAACCGAAATTGAAATCACCCAAATTCCCGAACCCAACATTACCGACCCCCACATTCCCCACACCCACATTCCCCACACCAACATCGGCCAACCCGAAATTACCCACACCCAAATTCGCCAACCCGCCATTGAAGAAGACCCCCGACAGGTTCTCACCGGAATTACCCACACCCGAGCTCGCCAAACCCAACACGCTGGTATTGGCGATCCCCGACAACGAATCACCCATGTTGGTCAGCCCCGACAGCAGGCTGCCCACATTCTTAAACCCCGACGCTTGCGAAGCGTTGTTCCAGAACCCCGACAACCGATCACCGACATTGCCAAACCCCGACGCGCTGCCGTCACCGGAATTAAAGAAACCCGACGACGGAGCATCCGTGGTGTTCCCGAACCCCGGCTCCGCAGACATATGAAACACCGGAACCGTGATCCCACCCACCGTGCCACCCACATCGGCCACCAACGACGTCGTGTCACCACCCACCACAAAATCGTGGAAGTCTATGGTGTTGATCCTGATCCGCGGGGTGGTGATCGGGCTTATTGAGTCCTCGACGTCTACCAGGATAGAAATTGGCAGTTCGGGGACATGGACGGTGAAGCCCAAGTCGGTGTCGGGGATGCCGACGTGGACGCTGGTGCCGCTGGTGTGTCCGAGGAGGGTGAACCTGGCGTCTAATGGGATTGCGGCGCCGCCGCCGCCGTGGATGGTGAAGGGTTCGACGCTTAGCCCGGTGATGTTGCCGGTGATGGGGAGTTTGAGCACACCGCTGGCGCCCAGGGTGAGCGGGATCGCCGGGATGGTCAAGGTGTAGTCGGCTTCCATCAACCCCTGACCGTCCCCGCGCCAGAAGAACCCGTTGTTGCCGTCCCCGGACACAAACGCCCCGGTATTCAGATCCCCGCTATTGGCCCACCCGGTGTTGAGGTCCCCGGTGTTAAAGCTGCCCGTGTTGGTGTTCCCCGGGTTAAACGAACCCGTATTGAACATCCCAGCATTGAAACCCCCCGAATTATAACTACCCGCATTACCCCACCCGGTGTTAAACCCACCAGCATTCAACAACCCCGTATTCGCCGACCCACTATTACCGACCCCGGTATTGAAACTGCCCGAATTCCCGATCCCGAAATTCCCCGTCCCCGAGTTGAAGAACCCGATATTACCGCTACCCGAGTTGAACAACCCCACATTACCGGTCCCCGTGTTCCAACCCCCGAACCCAACCTGATTATCCCCCGTCAACCCGATCCCGAAATTATTGTTCCCCTGATTACCAAACCCGAAATTCCCCACCCCACTATTACCCCACCCCGTATTGAAACTCCCACTATTCCCCCACCCCCGATTACCATCCCCAACATTCCCACCACCCACATTCCCCACACCCACATTCCCACCACCCTGATTATGATCACCAACATTGCCCACCCCCACATTCCCATCACCCACATTCCCATCACCCACATTCCCACCACCCACATTCCCACTGCCCACATTCCCCACACCCTGATTAGCCCACCCCACACTCAACGCACCCACCCCAGCCACCTGATCACCAGCCATACCCACACCCGAGCCCATACCGGTCACCGAGTTAAACCACCCCGACACCTGATCACCCAAGTTAAACAACCCCGACCCCAACGACCCCACATTGCCCCACCCCGAATACCCCACACCACCGGTCACCAGATTCCCCCACCCCGAACCACCACCGGAATTCCCAAACCCCGACGCACTACCCCCACCACCATTGAAGAACCCCGACGACGGCGCATTACCCGAATTCCCGAACCCCGGCCCCGGCGACACCTCCCACACCGGCACCACAATCGGCCCCACCCCCGGACCCGACACCGCCAAATGCAACGGACCATCAACCGACAGGTTCACCGTTGGACCGTTGATCACGATGGCGTCGAACACGATCGGTCCGATCGTGCCGTTCAGATTGTCCCCATTCAGGTGGATCACCGGAATCGTGAATGGCTGGGTGCTGATATTGCCGAGCGTGCCGGATACGGGGATGTGCAGGGGGATGTCGATGGCCAGGTCGAGTCCGATCCTGGGGATGGTCAGGGTGTACTCCGAGGCGAACTGTCCCTGGTTGTCCCCGCGCCAGAAGAAGCCGTTGTTCTGACTACCCTGGTTGAACCCACCGGTATTGAGATCCCCGGTATTGGCCCACCCGGTGTTGAGATCCCCGGTGTTAAACCAGCCGGTATTGGTGTCCCCCGGGTTAAACGACCCCGTATTCAACACCCCGACATTGAAACCACCCGTATTGTAATCACCCGCATTGGCCCACCCGGTGTTCAACAACCCGGCATTGAACAACCCCGTGTTGAGCCGACCCGAGTTGAACAACCCCGTACCCAAGCTCCCCGAATTCCCCACACCCCAGTTCCCGCTGCCCGAGTTGAACAACCCCACATTGCCCGACCCCGAGTTGAACAACCCCACATTGCCCGACCCCGAATTCCAGCCCCCAAACCCCACCTGACCACTACCGGTCAACCCGATCCCCACATTGTTGCTACCCGTATTACCCAACCCGACATTACCCACCCCGCTATTACCCAACCCGAAGTTATAATCCCCGGCATTACCGAACCCAACATTGTACGAACCCAGATTCCCCCACCCAAAGTTATACCCACCCAAATTCCCCGAACCCAGGTTATAACTACCCACACTCCCCGAACCGAAATTGAAATCACCCAAATTCCCAAACCCAACATTACCCACCCCCACATTCCCCACACCCACATTACCCACACCAACATCGGCCAACCCGAAATTACCCAGACCCAAATTCGCCAACCCGCCGTTGAAGAAGACCCCCGACAGGTTCTCACCGGAATTACCCACACCCGAGCTCGCCAAACCCAACACGTTGGTATTGGCGATCCCCGACAACGAATCACCCATGTTGGTCAGCCCCGACAACAGGCTGCCCACATTCTTATACCCCGAAGCCTGCGAAGCGTTGTTCCAGAACCCCGACAACCGATCACCGACATTGCCGAACCCCGACGCGCTGCCGTCACCGGAATTAAAGAAACCCGACGACGGAGCATCCGTGGTGTTCCCGAACCCCGGCTCCGCAGACATATGAAACACCGGAACCGTAATCCCACCCACCGTGCCACCCACATTGGCCACCAACGACGTCGTATCACCACCCACCACAAAATCGTGGAACTCGATGACGTTGAAGGTGATTCGCGGGGTGGTGATGACGCTCAGTTCATTATCGATGGTTAGACCCAACACGAGTGGGACCCGCGGTATCGGGACGTTCACGTTGGTGTCGATGACAGGTATGTGGACTCTGATGCTCAGCGCATCGGACTCGAAGCCGTTGATTGTGACATCGAGGTCTATGGGAACTCCCGCGCCGCCGCCGCCGTGGATGGTGAAGGGTTCGACGCTTAGCCCGGTGATGTTGCCGGTGATGGGGAGTTTGAGCACACCGCTGGCGCCCAGGGTGACCGGGATCGCCGGGATGGTCAAGGTGTAGTCGGCTTCCATCAACCCCTGACCGTCCCCGCGCCAGAAGAACCCGTTGTTGCCGTCCCCGGACACAAACGCCCCGGTATTCAGATCCCCGCTATTGGCCCACCCGGTGTTGAGGTCCCCGGTGTTAAAGCTGCCCGTGTTGGTGTTCCCCGGGTTAAACGAACCCGTATTGAACATCCCGGCATTGAAGCCCCCCGAATTATAACTACCCGCATTACCCCAGCCGGTGTTAAACCCACCAGCATTCAACAACCCCGTATTCGCCGACCCACTATTACCGACCCCGGTATTGAAACTGCCCGAATTCCCGATCCCGAAATTCCCCGTCCCCGAGTTGAAGAACCCGATATTACCGCTACCCGAGTTGAACAACCCCACATTACCGGTCCCCGTGTTCCAACCCCCGAACCCAACCTGATTATCCCCCGTCAACCCGATCCCGAAATTATTGTTCCCCTGATTACCAAACCCGAAATTCCTCACCCCACTATTACCCCACCCCGTATTGAAACTCCCACTATTCCCCCACCCCCGATTACCATCCCCAACATTCCCACCACCCACATTCCCCACACCCACATTCCCACCACCCTGATTATGATCACCAACATTGCCCACCCCCACATTCCCATCACCCACATTCCCACCACCCACATTCCCACCACCCACATTCCCACTGCCCACATTCCCCACACCCTGATTAGCCCACCCCACACTCAACGCACCCACCCCAGCCACCTGATCACCAGCCATACCCACACCCGAGCCCATACCGGTCACCGAGTTAAACCACCCCGACACCTGATCACCCAAGTTAAACAACCCCGACCCCAACGACCCCACATTGCCCCACCCCGAATACCCCACACCACCGGTCACCAGATTCCCCCACCCCGAACCACCACCGGAATTCCCAAACCCCGACGCACTACCCCCACCACCATTGAAGAACCCCGACGACGGCGCACTACCCGAATTCCCGAACCCCGGCCCCGGCGACACCTCCCACACCGGCACCACAATCGGCCCCACCCCCGGACCCGACACCGCCAAATGCAACGGACCATCAACCGACAACACCAACTGCGGACCCGTTACCCGAATCGTGTCAACCACGATCGGACCAATTGTGCCGCTGAGCCTGCTCCCATTCAGCTGCAAGGTCGGAATCGTAAAAGACGGCACATTTATGTACGGGGTACCGTTCGCATCAAAACTACCGAGAGATCCCGCTATTGGAATATTAAGCGGAATATCCACGGCCAGGTCGAGTCCGATCCTGGGGATGGTCAGGGTGTACTCCGAGGCGAACTGTCCCTGGTTGTCCCCACGCCAGAAGAAGCCGTTGTTCTGACTACCCTGGTTGAACCCACCGGTATTGAGATCCCCGGTATTGGCCCACCCGGTGTTGAGATCCCCGGTGTTAAACCAGCCGGTATTGGTGTCCCCCGGGTTAAGCGACCCCGTATTCAACACCCCGACATTGAAACCACCCGTGTTGTAATCACCCGCATTGGCCCACCCGGTGTTCAACAACCCGGCATTGAACAACCCCGTGTTGAGCCGACCCGAGTTGAACAACCCCGTACCCAAGCTCCCCGAATTCCCCACACCCCAGTTCCCGCTCCCGGAGTTGAACAACCCCACATTGCCCGACCCCGAGTTGAACAACCCCACATTGCCCGACCCCGAATTCCAGCCCCCAAACCCCACCTGACCACTACCGGTCAACCCGATCCCCACATTGTTGCTACCCGTATTACCCAACCCGACATTACCCACCCCGCTATTACCCAACCCGAAGTTATAATCACCGGCATTACCGAACCCAACATTGTACGAGCCCAGATTCCCCCACCCAAAGTTATACCCACCCAAATTCCCCGAACCCAGGTTATAACTACCCACACTCCCCGAACCGAAATTGAAATCACCCAAATTCCCAAACCCAACATTACCCACCCCCACATTCCCCGCACCCGCACTCCCGACACCAATGTTGGCGAAGCCCACATTCCCCGCGCCCAGATTCGCCAACCCCGCATTGAAGATGCTGGCGCGGCCCGCGGCCTCGTACATCGCCGCCTGGGCGGATGCTGCAATAACCGCGCCGGCTGCGGGCGGGCTCTGCACCAGCTGGGTGAATGGCGTCAATGCCGCAGCAATCGCCGAAGCCCCCGCACGATAGCCAAACATCGCGGCCACGTCCTGTGCCCACATCAGCTCATATTCGGCCTCGACGGCCGCGATGGCCGGAGCATTAAATCCCAGCAAGTTGGTGGTCACCAGCGACATCAGCTGCGATCGGTTGGTCAAGACGGCGATCGGATGCACCGTCGCGGCCAAGGTGTTCTCGAATGCGGTGACCATCAATCGAGCCTGACCGGCCGCCTGTTCGGCCTGTGTACCCGTGGCGGTCAACCACGCCAAATACAGTCCGGCCACGTCGCCCATCGCCATCGACGCCGGGCCCTGCCACGACGAACCGGCCAGTTCAGCGGTGACGGCGGAGAACGCGGTCGCCGCCGTCCCCAATTCTGCGGCTAGTTCTTCCCAGGCCTGGGCCGCCGCGAGCAGCGAACCTGCGCCGGCGCCGCCGAATATGCGTGCCGAATTTATCTCGGGTGGCGATACCGAAAAATTCATCGCCGCAGCCTCTCTCAGGCTGCCTTGATAAAGCCGCCCGCCTGCCAATCACAGCCCACGACAACCCGACGGTCCCCGGGATTCGCCCGGTTGTCGCCCAGTGGCTGATAACGCATCAGCATACGGCGGTCGTGGTAGGAACTTGGGCACTTTATCAAAAAAATGACCACTGGTCATACCCCGATTTGTTGCCTTGCTTTGTAAAGTTTTTATACAGGTCGCTGACCGCGACTTTCGAATAGAATTTACTTTGTTAGCTTCACTATCGGTGCTGTCTCCTACTGCCACACTCGCGGTTTCACGCCAAGCATCCTGGCGCGGATCCACCACATCGCCTCGATCGTCGCCACCCCCACCACGCCGATCACTAACGCGACTGACGTCGCCCCCACATTGGACGGGTCGAGCAGAAACTTCTCCCGCGCCAGCGGGAGACTGAAGATCACAACGTAGGCCAACCCCGAGGTAATCACTAGCGCCAGTCGCCACCACTGATAAGGCCGCGCCGCCACCGCCAGCACCCAGAGCGCCGTCATCAGCAACGTGATCAGCGCGGCCGTCGATGCCTGGTCCTGCTCCACCCACGTTGCCTCGCGGCCGTGATAAGCCGCCAGGTAAGAGGCAAAGGTCGCGACGCCGACGATAAGCCCGGACGGCAGCGCGGCCGTCAGCACCCGCCGCACGAAGCCCGGATACGCCCGCTCGTTATTGGGCGCCAAGGACAGAATGAACGCCGGGATCCCGATGGTGAACCAGGCCGCGATGGTGACGTGTATCGGCTGAAACGGAAACAACAGCGGATCGACGCCCAACGGCTTGGCAAACAAGCATTCAATACCGACGAGCACCGCCAATAGCACCGAGTACACCGTCTTGGTCAGAAACAGATTCGCGACCCGCTCGATATTTCCTATCACTCGCCGGCCCTCCCCCACCACGTGGGGCAGCGTCGCAAACCTGTTGTCCAGCAATACGATTTGCGCCACAGCCCGCGACGCCGGACTGCCCGCGCCCATCGCCACCCCGATGTCTGCGTCCTTGAGGGCCAGCACGTCGTTGACGCCGTCGCCGGTCATCGCCACGGTGTGCCCATGCGATTGCAGGGCATGGACCATGGCGCGCTTCTGATCGGGCCGCACCCTGCCAAAGGTGGTGTGGGAATCCAGCGTCTCAGCGAGTTCGGCCAGCTCGGTAGGGAGTCGACGCGCGTCCATGGTCTGGCCGTGCAGCCCGAGCTTCTCAGCGACCGCACCGACCGACACCGCGTTGTCGCCGGAGATCACCTTGACCGACACATCTTGGGCACCAAAGTATTCCAGTGTTTCAGCGGCGTCAGGTCGCACCTTTTGCTCCAGCACCACCAGCGCGACCGGGCTGACCCGGCCCGGTGCGTCGGGATGGTCCACGGCCACGTCGGCGGCGCCCAACAACAGCACCCGCAGCCCTTGGGCCCCAATCCGCTCTCCCCGTTCGGCGGCCGCCGACGCCGGATCGAGCAGCACGTCGGGTGCTCCGATCACCCAGTTACCACGCTCGCGGTATGACACGCCGCTCCATTTGGTCGCGGACTTGAAAGGCGCTGTCGCGGTGGCGATCCAGCCGGGTGGCGAGTGGTATGCCTCGGCGATTGCCTGCATGCTGGCGTTGGGGCGGGTGTCGGCGGCCGCCAACGATGCCAACACGTCGGCAACGGTTACGTCGGTCGCTTCGAAGGCCGCTTCAAGTTCCTCGACATCCGAGACGCGCATACCGCTTTCAGTCAGGGTTCCGGTCTTGTCGGCACAGACCACGTCGACTCGGGCCAATCCCTCGATGGCGGGCAATTCCTGCACCAGGCATCGGCGTTGTCCGAGTCGGACAACGCCGACCGCGAACGCGATCGAGGTCATCAACACCAACCCTTCGGGGACCATCGGCACCAACGCACCCACCATCCGCAGCACCGACTCCCGCCATCCCGCGTGCGTGGTGAACAGTTGGGTGTAGATGGTCAGCAGCCCCGCGGGTATCAGCAGGTAGGTGATGAACTGAAGAATCTTGTTAATGCCGTTGCGCAGTTCGGATTTCACCAAGGTGAACTTGCTGGCCTCGGCGGCCAGTTTGGCGGCATATGCTTCGTGGCCCACCTTGGTGGCGCGGTAGGCGCCGGTGCCGGCGACGACGAAGCTTCCCGACATCACCGCATCGCCGGCGTCTTTGGCGATCGGATCGGCCTCACCCGTCAGCAATGATTCGTCGATCTCGAGGTTCTCCTCGTCGACGACCTCGCCGTCGACCACTATTTGATCCCCGGGGCCGATCTCGATGATGTCGTCGAGCACCACCTCGTTCGGCGATAGCTTGCGTGTTCCGGATTGCCTGCGCACCAATGGTTTTGCCTGTCCGACGATCGCCAACTTATCCAGTGTCTGCTTGGCCCGGATTTCCTGGACCATGCCGATGACGCTGTTGGCGACTATGAGCAGGCCGAACAGCCCGTTGATCACCGAGCCGGTGGCCAGCACGATGAGCAACAGCACACCCAGTATCGCGTTGATCCGGGTGAATACGTTGGCCCTGACGATGTCGGCGATGCTGCGCGTGACGCGTGCCGAAACGTCGTTGGTCTTGCCTTCGGCTATCCGTTGTGCCACTTCGGCATCGGTCAAGCCGCCGGCGCTCGTCATCGGGTGAACGTTCCCAGTTTGTCGGAGTCGTAGTACTCCAGGTTCAGCGTCGCGGTGGGGAACCCGGAGAAGCTCGCCTTGGAAATCGTTCCGGGTGGGGCATTTTCGGTCGACAACGCGAACGCGAAGGTGTCACCGTCCCAATGGGTCAAAGTGAAGGTCTGGTTCTTCGGGCCCAGCGACAGTTGCAGTTGACCGTCGCGTTCGGCCACGGTGGCCGGACCCCAGTAGTCGTTGGCATACACGCCGACGTAGTCGCGTAGCGGCCGGGCCGGTGTCGGGCCGGGCGGGGGCTGCTTGCCCACCAGCGAACCCTCCGGATTGTTCAGCGGGGCAATTTGCTGGCGGTACAAGCTCGCCCAGTTCTCTCGCACTTGGCCGTATTGCACCAGATCCATGAACTCGGCGGTCAACGTCTCCGGCACGCCATACGGAGCGGCATTGGTCAGGGCGATGATGCCGATGTCTTCAGACGGCAGCACTGCGAAGTTCGTTGCGGCGCCCATCGCGAAGCCGCCGGAATGGCTGTACTGCGTGCGACCCGAGGAGGTCACGGACACGTTGAACCCATGACCGTACGTTCCTGCCCTGGCCCCCGGCGAGCCAGCGGCCACCGAGATGACCTGGGGGGTGATTGCGGGCAGCAGGGCCTCCGGCGAGGTTATCCGCTGGCCGTTGTATGCGCCGTTGGCCATGACCATGGTTAGCCAGCGCGCCATGTCGTTGATCGACGAACTCACGCCGCCCGCCGGCGTCTGGGCATCGGGATCGCGTTGGAAACGTGGCTCCCAGTTGTCTCCGACCTTGACGTGGTTGACCGCATGGTTGGGCCGGGCCACGAAATCGGCGAACTTCGAACTCGTGGACGCCATCCCCAGCGGGCGGTAGAGCACCTCGTCGGATAAGTCCTCCCAGGATTTGCCGGCCGCCGCCGCGGCGGCCTCGGCGGCGGCGGTCACCCCGAAGTTGGTGTATGCGTAGCTGATTCGAAAAGGAGCCAGCGGCAGGTACTTGAGCCGCTCGAGCACCTGCTGGCGGTCGTAACCTAGATCCTCCAACGCGTCGCCGGCGTGATCGGGCAGCCCGGAGCGGTGCGAATACAGGTCGGCGATCGTCACATGACTGGTGACGTAGGGATCGCTGAGCGAAAACCACGTCAGCTTCGACGCCACCGGCGTATCCCAGCCGACCACATTGGCACTGACCTCATGCGCCAGCACCGTCGCGCCCACCGATTTCGAGATCGACGCCAGCTGGAAGACGGTGTCGGCGTCCACCTTGTTGTCCGGGCCACCGCCCTTGCTTGCGTCCCTGACGCCGAAACCCTTGGCGTACACCGTCTTTCCGCCATGCACGATGGCTACGGCCATGCCCGGTATGCCGGTGTTTTTCATCAGCTCGGCTACCAAGCCGTCGACCTTTGTCACCGCTGCGTCGATGCGGCCGGCGGGAATGTCCACGCCCGAGACCTCATTGGGCGGGACGTTGGACAACGTGGCCGGCGGCCTGGAGGCTTGCTGCGCAGGACCGCACCCGACCAGCGCCTGCAACATCACTACGACTGCGGCTGCTGCCGCGCGTTTGGTCATGGCCGCCGATAGTAGTCAACCCGGGCCGCCAGGCCCTGTGCGCTGCCGGTTGTGCACCCAGCCAGTTACGGCCAAATGTTGCGGAAGAAACCCGAGATGTCCTTGCCGATGCTGGCCCAACCCGATACCAGGCCGCCGGAGTTTCCGAAGCCCGAACCGCCACCAACACCGGTGTTGAAGAAGCCCGACGACGGGTTGGTGGTCGAGTTTCCTATTCCTGGGCCTGCCGGGATGTCGATGATCGGAACGCTGATGGGGCCGATGGTGCCGGCGACAGGAATGCTTAATGGCGTGGGGCCGACGGTGACGTTCAACGGAATTGCGTTAATAACGATCGGCGGGAGGGTCACCCTGATAAGGTCGAATTGGTCGGCGTCGATTTCGATCGATCCTGGATTAACATGCACGTGTATCTTGATCCCATTGTATACTTCCTGGTCGAAGTTCCCACCCAGTATTTCTCCACTTACGAGGATGCTGTTGACGGTGATAGTTTGGACGCTGCCGGTGACAGGTATATTCAAATTGATGAGCGCACCAATGTTCACTGGGACTTCGGGAATGGTCATCTTGTAGGACGCGCCCACTATGCCTTGGCCGGTTCCTCTCCAAAAGAAGCCGTTATTCATGTTGCCCGAGACGAAAGCGCCCGTGTTGATATCACCAATATTGGCCACGCCCGTATTGGCATCACCAAGGTTGAAATATCCGGTGTTGACGTTGCCCGGGTTGTAGCCGCCAGTGTTGGTGTTGCCTACGTTGAGGATGCCCGTGTTGGCGCTGCCCACGTTGAACAGACCGGCGTTGTAGCCGCCCGAGTTTCCGATGCCGAGGTTTCCGTTGCCGGAGTTGAAGAAGCCGACGTTTCCGCTGCCAGAGTTGAATAGGCCGATGTTTCCGCTGCCTGAGTCCAGGCCGCCGAAACCCAACTGGTAGTCGCCGGTAAGCGCGACACCGGTGTTATAGGTTCCTGAGTTTGCGATACCCCAGTTGGCGGTGCCCGTGTTCCCCAAGCCAAGGTTTACGCTGCCCAGGTTTCCGAACCCGATGTTGTAGCTGCCGTTGTTCCCGCTACCAATGTTGAAGCTACCGTTGTTCCCGCTGCCCAGGTTGAAGCTGCCGTGGTTGCCGTTGCCCAGGTTGAACTCACCCAGGTTTGCGTTGCCGAAATTTAGACCGCCCTGGTTCGCAAAACCCAGATTGAATACGGTGCTGTGGCCCGCGATGGAAGCGCTGGTCTGCCCCGGGTTCGCGAAGAACAGGCCCGACAGATGGTCACCGACATTTCCGAAACCCGAGACAATACCCGGCGTACCAGGACTCAACGTGCCTGTGTTGTACCAGCCCGAAAGGCTGTCGCCCGCATTGAATAGGCCCGATGCCAGCGCGCCGACATTTCCGTAGCCGGAGATTCCCGAGCCCGCCGTGGCCGCGTTCCACCAGCCTGAGGTGTTGGCTCCGAGGTTCCCGAAGCCCGACCCGCCGCCGTCGCCGCTGTTGAAGAAGCCCGACGAAGGGTTAGCGGTCGTGTTGCCAATGCCCGTGCCTGGCTGGGAGTCGAAGACCGGAATGGTGATGGGGCCGGCGCTGCCGGTGACATTCACGCCCAAGAAATAATTCGGGCCACCAATGCGGATCGCAAATTGGGGACCCGTAACAGTGATGTCTCTAAAAGCCCATCCATTTATGTAATGAGCTCCTCCCGACAGAACGATCGGGCCAATATAGCTGTTTGGGCCAATGTTGGAGAGGGCGCCGATGTTAATTTCAGGAATCGTAATAGGCGGGATATGGATATCGCCGGTGTGGCCGGCTACAGGTATGTTCAGCGGAACACTTATCGGGATGTTCACCGCTATCTTGGGAATGGTAATCACGTAGGATCCGCCCAGCTGGCCCTGGTCATCACGGGCCCAAAAGAATCCGTTGCTCCTGTTGCCCGAATTGAATGCTCCGGTGTTTAGATCTCCCGCATTCGCCACACCCGTGTTGGTGTTGCCCGAGTTGAGGTAGCCCGTATTGACGTCGCCGGAGTTAAAATCGCCGGTATTGAAGTTGCCGATATTGAAGTTGCCTGAGTTGTAGTCGCCCACGTTCGCGATGCCCGTATTTGCCAAACCCGGGTTAAAGAATCCGGTGTTGGCGATGCCAGCATTGAAGAAGCCGGTGTTGTAGCTGCTCGAGTTTCCGATGCCGAAGTTTCCGTTGCCGGAGTTGAAGAAGCCGACGTTTCCGGTGCCCGAGTTGAACAAGCCGATGTTCCCGCTGCCCGAGTTCAGACCCCCTATCCCCACCTGGTAGTCACCGGAAAGCGCGATACCCCTGGCGTAGTTGCCCGAATTCGCGAAACCCCAGTTCGCGAAGCCAGTATTCGCGAAGCCAAGGTTGGAACTGCCGGTGTTCCCGAATCCGTGGTTTCCGCTGCCGTTGTTGCCGAAGCCGACATTGAAGTCGCCGTGGTTTCCGCTGCCCAAGTTGAAATTTCCGACGTTTCCGCTGCCCAGGTTGAAATTGCCGACGTTCGCGGCGCCGACGTTTCCCAGGCCCAAGTTCGCAATGCCCACGTTGAAGATGCTTGCTGCGCCTGGGGGATTCATGACAGCGCCGTTGACCGTGGCGGCGGCGCCGGCCACGTTCGGACCAGCCACGTTTGCGCCGGCTATCTGGCCCGCCAGGCGTTGCACCGGCTGGGCAGCCGATGTCAGTGCGGAAGCCACGGCTAAGGCCTCGGAGTGATAGCCAAACATCGCGGCGACATCCTGTGCCCATATCTGCTCGTATTCGGCCTCGGCGGCGGCGATCGCCGGAGCGTGCTGTCCTAGCAGGTTCGACGTCACCAGAGATACCAGCTGAACACGATTGGCCGTCACCACCTCCGGTCGTACCGTCGCCGCCCGCGCCGCATCGAATGCCGCCCCGGCCCGCATCGCCTGCGCGGCCGCCGCGGCGGCGCGCGCTGCGGAAGCGCTCAACCAACCCACGTACGGTGCCGCCGCGGCCGCCATCGCCGCCGCTGCCGGACCTTGCCACGCCGCGCCAGCCAGCCCTGAGGTCAGCGAGCCGAACGAGGCTGCCGCCGAGCCCAATTCGGCGGCCAGCCCCTCCCAGGCCGTCGCCGCCGCGACTATCGGTCCTGATCCCGCACCGCCAAATATTCGCGCCGAGTTGACCTCTGGTGGCAATACCGAAAAATTCATCAGGCCATCCTCCTTATCTGGCCCCCCTTAACCGACCGCCATCGTCGTGGCCTGCCTCGTGCTCAGTAACCCCCACCACGCAGCGACGAGCGGGTCAATCGTGATGGGTTTCAATCCAACTCAGCCGTGTGCTCCCGGCTGACCGACGGCGCCGAAGCTGCTGACGAACCTTCCGCGGCGGCCGCCGTCACCGCCGCCCCCGCCAATCCCGCCATTTCCGCTAAGACTGCCACCGACTCCGCCGTCCCCGCCGTTCCCGCCACTCCCGCCGTTGCCGATCAGGTAGGCGCCGTTGCCACCGGTGCCACCGGTGCCGCCTTCGCCGCCCGTGCCGGTAAAAGGCCCCGAGAAGATGTCGCCGCCGGCGCCGCCGGCGCCGCCGACCCCACCATCGGCGAACAGCGACGCCCCGGCGTTGCCGCCGCCGCCACCGTCACCACCGCGCCCGCCGGCCATGGTGCCGGTACCGCCAGCACCGCCGCTCCCGCCGGCCCCGCCGTTGCCGGATAGCAGCCCGCCGGTGCCGCCGGACCCGCCGACGCCGCCGTTGGCCGCCGTGATGGAGTCGCCACCGGTGCCGCCGGACCCGCCGGTCCCACCTTTGCCCCATAGCCAGGCATCGCCGCCAGCCCCGCCGGACCCGCCCTTCCCGGGAGTGCCGATGCCAGATTGGGTGCTGACGGTGGCTTGCGCGCCGGTACCGCCGTCCCCGCCGTTCCCGGCATCGCCGAAAAACCCGCCGTGGCCACCGTGACCACCGTCACCCCCGTTACCCCCGAGGCCGAGGGAAAACTGCAGTCCCGCGTTACCGCCGTTGCCGCCCCGACCACCAGCTCCGTACAGCTGCCCGCCGGCACCTCCGTCGCCACCGGCCCCGCCGGCTCCGCTGGACTGACCGTCCGTGGTGGAGATGCCACCGGCACCCCCGACCCCTCCGGTCCCGCCGTTGCCCCACAGCCCGGCGTTCCCGCCGGTACCGCCGGCCCCGCCGGCTTCAGCGCCGGCGACGCTGCTGCCCCCGAGCCCACCGGCACCGCCGTTGCCATACAGCCACCCGCCGTTGCCGCCGCGACCGCCGGCCCCGCCTGTGACGTTCGCACCGCTGTTGCCGCCGGCGCCACCGCGACCGCCATCACCCCACAGCCCGGCATTGCCGCCGTTACCGCCGGCCTGGCTGGCGACCGTGCTATTCCAGCCGTTGCCACCGTTGCCATACAGCCATCCGCCGTCCCCGCCGTCGGGTGAGGCCGCCGTCCCGTCGGCGCCGTTGCCGATCAGCGGCCGCCCGGTCAGTGCCTGCATGGGCGCGTTGACCGCGCCCAATGCGTCCAGTTGCACCCCGGTCGCCGCGGCCAGTGCCTGCTGCATTGGGTTCGCGTTGGCGACTTCAGCACTGCTATACAGACCCGCGCCGGTTGCCAGGTTGTGCACCAACTGGTCGTGGAAGGCGGCCGCGTGAGTGGCCAGCGCCTGGTAACTCTGGGCGTGCGCGCTGAACAACGCCGCAAGACCGGCCGACACCTCATCGGCGCCGGCCGCCAGCACCGTGACGGTCGGAGCCAACGCGGCCGCGTTGGCCGCGCTGATCTCCGACCCAATGCCCGCCGCACTCGCCGCCACTGCCACCAACGCCTCGGGCGCTGCGCGAACGAATGACATGCGAAACCTCCCAACGGGGTCCTCGAACGTATCGCGGCGATCTAAAACTGCCCGAGGAATTTCTTTCCTTTGACGAATTGCCGCTATCCGACGTAAAGATAAACACGAGCTTTCGCTCGCATTCAATTCGTTTTCTGTAGTGCAATCTCAGCCCAAAAATCTCTGGTCAGCGCGGATGCATAGGGGGACGCGCCGACAACCGCTCGCATTCAGTTGCTTGGTTGCGGTGGTTGTTCACACTCGTCGGGCACCCGCGCCAGCGTTGCCTAGCGGAAGCCAGACGCTCCGCGGGTCGGAGGTAACGCCTTTTGTCCCCGAAGCGGCCCTTGACGCGCATATCATTGAGCGCGTGCCCCATCTGATCGCTCGCAAGACACCGGCGCAGGAGCGGTCGAGGGAAACTGTCCGACGCATCCTCGACGCGGCCGCAAGGGTTCTCAAAGAGCGCGGGTACGGCGGTGCGTCGACGAATCGGATCGCCGCGGCGGCCGGCATCAGCCCTGGTTCGCTATATCAATACTTTCCCAATAAGGACGCGATCCTGAAGGCGATGGTCGCAGACTATGCCGAGCAGCTGCAGGACGAAGTATCGACCAAATTGCATGATTTATTCAAATCCGACGGCGACCGCTTAGCTCTGGTGCCGGAGGCAGTGCGGATATGCGTCGACACCATGTTTGAACGACCCGAAATTTTGCTAGTAATCTCCGGGCAGCTGCCGGGATACAGCGCCGCGGACGTGATCAAACCGGTGGAAGAACTTATCAGCGAACTCATCAAGGGATATATGATGGCGGTTCCTAATCCGCCCGTCGACCTGGACGTGGATGGCGCAACGTGGGTCATCGTCCAACTCCTTGAAGTGCCGATACGCTACGTCGTCGAGCGCCCACCCATCGACAAGGATGTGTTTATCAACGAACTGACGCGACTGGTGCTTGGTCATCCGATCGCGCAGGCCCTCCCGGGAACCGGCGGTTGAGGGCGGCAACGCAACCGGCCTACAAACCAGGAGCCGGCACCGGCGCCTGCGTCGGTCGACATGGTGGTCTCGCCGACCGCCAATATCCGACCGAATAGTCGACTAGGGAAACCGCGGTTGCGAGCAGCGCGGCAGCGACGACGGCGGAACTCACCATGAGCCAGCCCGGGGTCGGCTGCGAAGCTAATGCGTAATAGCAGGTCAGGGTCACTATGCAGAAGCCCTGAGCGATGCCTTTGATCTTTCCGCTGCGCCGAGTGCCGCCACAAATCCCCGACCGGCGAAGCGAGAGCTGCCGAACCGTCGAAACCACGGCATCGCGCCCGATCATCACCACGAGGAGTAACGGTGGAAAGACGCCGACGGCGACGAGGGCCACTGCCTCGGTCGTGCGTGCCACATGGTCTACGGTGCTGTCGGCCATTGCCCCCAGGCGGGTTGCCACGCCTAACCGACGCGCGAGGTAACCGTCAAGAACATCGCTGACCTCGACCAGCACGCAAAGCGCGACCATCGCCCGTCGCGCGTCGCCGTCCGGAAAATACGAACACAAGAGAAACCCGAGCGCGAGCGGCAGCCTGGCCATCGTCACACCGAACACCAGTCGGCGTGACGCCGTCGCGGACATCCCCACCGGCGGCTCCAACGGCGTGCCCTTCACATCGGCCTCCCAACGCCGTGCGGTTGCGCGCCCACGAGAGGCCCATAGCCAGCTCTGCGAATCGGTCTGGCCAGATTGCTCGAACCAGATACGCCGATGCCCGCCACGCATTTGCGGGTGCTCTTGTTAGCTCGAGCTGACATGTCGTATCTCCTTCCAACTACGGGCCACGACGCAGCGACGAGCGGGTCAATGTCAAACCCATCTCTTGACGACCCAACAGCTCAGCGCAACCCCGTTCCGACCGCATCGCGGGGATCCAAACTGCTCAGGAGTTTCTTCTCTTTGCCGCTATCCAGCGGAAAGATAAACACGAGCTATCGCTCGCATTCAATTCGTTTTCTATGGCGCAATGTTTGGCCAAAAATCCCTGGTCAGAGCGGATGTATTGGGCGACGTGCCGACCACCGCTCGCATTTACTTCCTTGGTTGCAGTGGGTCGCTTCGGGGTGTTTGGGTGGACTTTGGACCGTCGAGGAAGCGAACCACGCCCGTCGGCATCTAAATCCTTCTCCCTAAGCGGCCATTGACTGACCTATCATGACCCCCGTGCCTCATGTGATTGCTCGCAAGACACCGGCGCAGGAGCGGTCGCGAGAGACTGTCAAGCGCATAATCGATGCAGCCACGAGCGTTCTCAAGGAACGCGGGTACGGCGGTGTGTCGACGAATCGGATCGCTGCTGCGGCCGGCATCAGCCCGGGTTCGCTGTATCAATACTTTCCCAATAAGGACGCGATCCTCAAGGCGGTGGTCGCAGACTATACCGATCAGCTGCACGAGCAAGTGTCGACCAAATTGCACCAACTTTTCAAATCCGAGTGCAGGCGATCGGTTCTAGTGCCAGCGGCAATCCGGATATACGTCGATTCCATGCTGGAACGGCCCGAAATTTTGCAAATAATCTCCGGGCAATTGCCGGGTTATAGCGGAGCGGACTTGATCAAACCGGTGGAAAAACTGATCGGCGAAATCATCAGGGGATACATGCTGGCAGTTCCCAATTCGCCCGCGGACATGGACATCGATGCCGCGACGTGGATCATCGTCCGACTGCTTGGTGCGCCGATACGCTATGTCGTCGAGCGACCGCCCATTGCCAAGGATGTGTTCATTAACGAGATGGCTCGACTCGTGCTCGCCCATCCGATTGCGCAGGTCTTTCGCGGAACCGGCGGCTGACGGCCGGCGCCGCAACCGGCCTACAAACCGGGAGGTGACGCCGGCACCGGTCGCCGTAGCGGTCTCGCCGATTGCCTGTATGCGACCGAATAGTCGACTAGTGAAACCACGGTTGCGAGGAGCGCGGCAGGCCGACTGCAGAACGCAACATGAGCCAACCAGGGGCCGGCCGCGAACCCATTTGGTCAGGGCCACTATGCAGAAGCCCTGGGCAATCCCTTTATCTCTCCGCTCCACCGAGTGCCGCCGCCAACTCCCGCCCGGCGAAGCGAGAGCCGCCGAACCGCCGAACCGCCGAAACCACGACATCGCGCCCGATCATCACCACGAGGTGTGAGGCAGGAAAGGCGCCGACGACGAGGAGAGCCACGGCCACGTTCGTGCGCGCCACCTGGTCTACGGTGCTGTCGGCCATCGCCCCCAGCGGCGTTGATATGCCTAACCGTCGCTCGAGGTGACCGTCCGGAAAAGTACCAACACAAGAGAAACCCGAGCGCGAGCGGCAACCTGGCCATCGTCACACCGAACACCAGTCGATATGGTGCCGTCGCGGACATGCCTCCTCCGACAGGTCCGTCGACGGCCTTGCGGAGCGGTTCGGCGAGTTTGGCTCATACCCGATACGCCGATGTCCGCGACTGGTTTGTGGTCGCAGCTGTTAGCTCACGGTGACATGTCGCGTCTCCGCCAACTACCGGCAACGACGCTGCGACGAGCGGGTTCAATCGTGGTGGTGCTCAACCGAATTCAGCCGTACGCTCCCGGCTGCCCGGCGACAGCAAGGCTTCGGGTCAGCCTGTTGCGGCGCCGTCACGGCCGCCAACGCCGTCATGAAAACCGTCCTCGAACGCATCTCGGCGATCGAAAACCGCCGAGGAATTCCTTCCCGCCAACAAGTTGGCGCGATCCGAGGGAAAGATAAACACGAGCTTTCG
Source organism: Mycobacterium riyadhense (assembly GCF_963853645.1). Lineage (NCBI taxonomy): Bacteria > Bacillati > Actinomycetota > Actinomycetes > Mycobacteriales > Mycobacteriaceae > Mycobacterium > Mycobacterium riyadhense. The sequence continues at coordinate 5,112,825 of NZ_OY970456.1, forward strand.
CTCCCACTCAATTCGTATTCCGTAGCGCCACCCGGGGGACCAACGGCAGCGGCACCAGCGGCACCGGCGGCAACGGCGGCACCGGCGGCAGCGCCAGCGACGGAGGTACCGGCGGCGCCGGCGGTCTGGGCGGCAACGGCGGCGCCGCCGCCAATAACAACTCCGCTGGTACCGGCGGCAAGGGCGGGAACGGCGGCCTCAGCAGCTCAGGCAATCGCGGTGACCGCGGCGGTGGCGGCCAAGGCGGCGCCGGCAGCGCCGGCGGGACTGGCGGCACCGGCGGCATCGGCGGCAACGGCGGCAACGGCGGCGACGCGATCAACGGCGGCAACGGCGGCAACGGCGGCGACGCGATCAACGGCGGCAACGGCGGCAACGGCAGCGCCGGCGGCCAAGGCGGCACCGCAACCAACAACGGAACCTTCGGCGGTAACGGCGGAACCGGCGGAACCGGCGGCCAAGGCGGCGCGGCACTCGGCATCGGAACCGGCCACGGCGGAACCGGCGGAACCGGCGGCGCCGGCGGCCAAGGCGACGGCGTGGGCTTCGCCGGCCGCGGTGGCGCCGGCGGAGACGGCGGCCAAGGCGGCAGTGGAACCGGCGGCGACGCCGGCGCCGGGGGCACCGGCGGCAACGGCGACCAAGGCGGCACCGGCGGAGCCGGCGGTGACGGCCCCGAAACTGGCCTCGGCGGCGCCGGCGGAGGCGGCGGGCAGCACGGCGTCGGAGGCGTCGGCACCCCTGCCGGCGGCGACGGCAGCGACGGCGCCGACGGCCAAGCCGGCCCGCCCGGAAACACCGCCTAGCGCGAGCCTGCTAGCGAATCACAGCCGCCACCACGGGTTGAACCGCAACGGCACGGCCGGGTCAATCCGCTGACCCGGCAACGGCACCGCCACCTGAACACCGTCCGGTTCAGCCGCCTTCAGCACCCGCTCCACCGGCTCCGCCCACGGATGCGGCGCCAGCCGGAAGGTGCCCCAATGAATCGGCACCAACAGCCCTGTGTCGCTGACATCCAGGTGTGCCCGGACCGCTTCCTCGGGGTTCATGTGAATGTCGGGCCACGCCGTGTTGTACGCACCAATGGGCATCAGGGTCAGATCGAACGGCCCGTGGTCCGCACCAATCTGCGCGAAGCTCTTCGTGTAGCCGGTATCGCCGCCAAAGTAGGCGCGATGGCCGGGCCCAATAAGAGCCCACGACGCCCACAACGTGGTGTTCCGGCTGAAGAACCGACCCGAAAAGTGCCGCGCCGGAAGACAAATCACAGTCAACTCGTCGACCTGAGCACCCTCGTTCCAGTCCAGCTCGACGATGCGGTGCTCCGGAATCCCCCACGCCCGCAGGTGGGCACCCACCCCCAGCGGCACGAAGAACGGAGCCCGCTGAGTGCGGGCCAACCCGCGCACGGTGTCGATATCGAGATGGTCGTAATGGTCGTGGCTAATGACCATCGCGTCGACGGCTGGCAGGCCTTCCAATTGCACCGGCGGCGGATGCAGCCGCTGCGGGCCAACGAGATCCGACGGTGAGCACCGGTCACTCCACACCGGGTCCGTCAGCACGCGGTACCCGTCGACCTCGACCAGTGCCGTCGAGTGCCCGAACCAGCTGACCGCGAGCCGACTGGCGTCTCCGCGGAAGATCTCCGGCGCCGCCAACGGGATCGGCGCTGCGGGCCGGCTACCACCGCGTCCACCCACCAATTCCCAAGCAATGAGCCGCAATTGCTCGCGGTCCATGAGGTACATCGAGGCGGGGTCGACATTGACGAAGGCGCCGTCGCGATAGTTCGGAGAGCCCTCCGACACGGCCTGGATCGACGAAGGGTCGGCACCGAGAGCCGCGGGTGCGCCGTGCAGCGCCCGCAACAGCCAGCCACCCACCGCCAGCGATGCGGTACCGGCTGCCAGTCGCAGCGCTCGGCGCGTCATGGCAGTTAAGCCCCCTGGAACTTCGGTGGCCGCTTCTCCACCCGGGCAATCTGCGCCTCGATGACATCCTGGCTGCCCCAAGCCTTGTCGAACAGCTCCTTGTGTTCGGGCCCCGGTTCCTCAATGGAACCGTCGTCGTTGAGCACCCGCTTGGCGTGTTGTATGGCCAGCGGCGCCAGACCCGCGATCTCGGCGGCCCACTCCTGGGCGTCGGCCAGCGTCCCGATCCGGTTGGCCATCCCGGTGTGCAACGCCATCTCGGCGGTCAGCTTCTCCGCGGTCAGCAGCATCGCGCGGGCCCGACCGTGACCGACCAAAGACGACAGCCGACGGATACTCCAATTATCAAGGGCCAGACCGTATTTCGACGTCGGAAACTGAAAGAACGCTTCCGGAGCCACCACCCGAAGGTCACACTGCATGGCCAATTGCAGGCCCGCGCCAATGGCGGGCCCGTTGATGGCTCCGATCACGGGTATCAATGTCTGGTCCAGGACCCGGTGTAGCTCGATGAGCCGGTCAGGGTAGTCGGCGGCGAAGGCGTCTCCGCTCAAGTCAGCCCCCGCGCAAAACGCCGTGCCCTGACCGGTCAACACGATGGCCCGAACGGACCCGTCGCCCGCCTTCAGCACTGCCTCACGCAGCTCCTCGACCAGCTGGGAGTTCAGCGCATTACGCCGCTCGGGCCGCTGCAGCTCGATGGTCACAACGGCTTCGGTCTGAGTAATGCCGATCATGGGGGTCAGGATATATAGCCTCGTCGTTGTGAGTCGTATCACGACCGACCAGCTGCGGGACGCGGTGCTGGATCAGGGCTCTTTCGTCAGCTGGGACAGTGCGCCGCTTTCCGTACCAACCACCCGCGGGTACGCGCGGGACCTGGCCGCCGCCCGCGCCTCCACCGGCCGTGACGAATCGGTGCTGACCGGCGAGGGGCGCGTCTTCGGACGCCGGGTGGCCACCCTGGTGTGCGAATTCGAGTTCCTGGCCGGCTCGATCGGGGTGGCGGCGGCCGAACGGATCACCGCCGCGGTGGAGCGCGCAACCGCCGAGCGGCTGCCGCTGCTGGCATCCCCGAGTTCGGGCGGCACCCGCATGCAGGAGGGCACCGTCGCGTTTCTGCAGATGGTGAAGATCGCCGCGGCCGTCCGGCTGCACAAACAAGCACATCTCCCCTATCTGGTTTACCTGCGCCATCCGACCACCGGCGGGGTTTTCGCGTCGTGGGGTTCGCTGGGCCATCTCACCCTCGCGCAGCCGGGAGCACTGATCGGACTGCTCGGCCCACGGGTCTACGAGCAGATCTACGGCGAACCATTCCCGCCCGGCATCCAGACCGCGGAGAACCTACAGCGCCGCGGGTTGATCGATGACGTCGTTCCGCTCGACGGGTTGCGACGAACGCTGCACCGGGCGCTGAGCGTGATCGCCGACGCCCCCGGCCCGCTACCCGCCCCACCGCAGTCCGAACCGATGCCCAATGTAGCGGCGTGGGACTCGGTGGTCGCGTCGCGGCGACCAGACCGGCCGGGGGTCGATGACCTGCTACGACACGGCGGCACCGACGTCGTGTTGTTGTCCGATACCGGGCCCGACGAGGCGGCGACCATGCTGCTGGCGCTGGCCCGGCTTGCCGGGCAGCCCGCGGTGGTGCTCGGCCAGCGGCGAGGTAGCGGCGGGTCAGAGGGAAGGGTCGGTCCCGCGTCACTACGCGCGGCCCGACGCGGAATGGCGCTGGCCGCCGAACTGCGCCTACCGCTGGTGCTGGTCATCGACACCGCCGGCCCGGCGTTGCCGGTCGAGGCCGAGCAGGGCGGGCTGGCGGGCCAGATCGCGCAGTGCCTGGCCGAGCTCGTCACACTGGACACCCCGACGGTGTCGGTCCTGCTTGGTCAGGGCAGCAGCGGACCGGCGCTGGCGATGGTGCCAGCCGACCGGGCGCTGGCCGCGCTGCACGGCTGGCTGGCACCCTTACCGCCGGAGGGAGCGAGCGCCATCGTTTTCCGCGACACCACTCATGCCGCGGAACTGGCTGCGGCCCAAGGCATTCGGTCGGCTGATCTGCTGGCTTCCGGGATCGTTGACGCAATCATCCCGGAGCATCCCGACGCCGCGGATGAACCGGTCGAGTTCTGCGAGCGACTGTCCAGCGCCATCGCCTCCGAGCTCGACGCGCTGCGTGAAATACCTGCTCCCGAACGCCTCGCCGCGCGCCTAGACCGGTACCGACGCATCGGCCTGCCCCCAACCCGCGACACAAACGTCACGCACACGACACGCTGAAAAAGAGGTACCTGACTTGAATCTGGGCGAAACGATATTCGGCACAAAAATGGCGCTATAGCGACAGAATTTCGCGGCGTATGAGTGATCACTAATACGACATAGAACGTGCAGTAAGAGGGTCCGCCAACACGCCTTCCCGAAAACATCACCAAAAGTCTGGAACGCGCGCTCCGGGTCCGCTAGCATGGAGTCCTAATCTGCAGCCGTCTCGGATTTGGGTGGGATCGGCTCGACAATAACTGCGGCCAGTCAGACGGCGTCGGCGGCGACCACGCAGGTGCTGGCGGCGGCAAGCGACGAGGTATCCACGGGCATCGCGGCGTTGTTCGCCACGCACGGTAAGCAATACCAGGCGCTCAGCGCGCAAGCGGCGGCGTTTCATGAGCGGTTCATCGCCGCCCTGGCGGCCGGTGCGAACTCCTACGCCCTCGCCGAGGCCGCCAACACATCGCCGCTACAGATCCTGGAGCAGAACCTGCTCGCCGTAATCAATACCCCGACCCAGCTGATAGTCGGGCGCAACCTGATCGGCGACGGCGCAGATGCGACCGCGCCGGGTGGCGCGGGCGGCGACGGTGGATTGCTGTGGGGCAATGGGGGCAACGGCGCCCCCGGCGCCGCAGGCCAGAACGGCGGGGCCGGCGGATCGGCCGGGCTGTTCGGCAATGGCGGGGCCGGTGGGGCCGGCGGCGCGGGCGTCAACGGCGGCGCGGGCGTCAACGGCGGTGCGGGTGGCGCCGGCGGAGCCGGCGGCAACGGCGGGCAACTGTACGGCCAGGGGGGCGCCGGCGGCAACGGAGGCGCCGGAGCCCACGGCGGCGCGGGCCTGGCCGGCGGGGCCGGCGGCTATGGCGGCTCCGGCGGCAGGGGCGCGGCGCTGTTCGACACCGGGGGCGCCGGTGGTGTGGGCGGTGATGGCGGCGCCGGGGGCACTGCAACCGCCGAGAACGCCGCCGTGGGCGCTGGCGGAGCCGGCGGCCACGGCGGTGTCGGCGGCGCCGGAGGCTTCCGCGGCACCGGAGACCTAGGCGGCAACGGGGGCGCCGGCGGCCACGGCGGGGATGGCTCGCAGACGGGCGTGGCCGGCGGCAACGGCGGCGCGGGTGGGGCCGGCGGGGCGGCCGGCGCAGGTGGCGCAAGCACCGGCGGTACCGCGGGCGCCTTCGGCAATGGCGGCCAGGGCGGCGACGGTGGCAACGGCGGAAAAGGCGGCCCGCTCCTCTTCCAGACGCCCGGCGGCCAAAACTACAACGGCGGGTTCGGCGGCAGCGGGGGCGCGGGCGGTGACGGCTGGCAATGGCGGCAACGGCGGCAACGGCGGCTCCGGCGGCATCGGCGCCATCGACCACCTCGACGGCGAGGTGACCGGCACCGGCGGGACGGGCGGCGTTGGCGGCCTGGGCGGCCAGGGCGGCAATGGCATCGGCGACGGCAGCAGTGCGGGCAACGGCGGCAAGGGGGGCAACGGCGGCTCCGGCGGCCTCCGCGCCACCAGCGGCGACGGCGCGTCGGGCGGCAACGGCGGCGACGGCGGCCAGGCGGAATATTCAACCGGCACCGTGGCAGGCCAACCCGGTCTTGAAGGCGGCGCCGGCACTACCCACGTCGACATCGGTATCGGTCTCGGCGGCCCCGGCGGCGAAGGTGGCCTCGGCGCCACCCCGTAACCCAGGAAGGCCGAGCCATCGGTTGCCCGCGACACTAACGTCACGCACACGACACGCCGAAAAACGGGTGCCTGACTTGAATCTCGGTGAAGCGAAACCCCCCGGCCGACGACGGCGTCCTACGGTGCATGAGGAAAGTCATCGTGGGCAGCCAAGCCCTAAGCCAAGGCACACTGAGCCGCTACCAGCTGCGAACCCGTTACCGCGCAATCTATCCCGACGTCTACCTCGCCGCGGATACGCCACCGACACTGCGCAGACGCTCAGAAGCGGCATGGCTATGGTCCGGCCAACGCGGTGTCCTCGCCGGGCTGGCCGCCGCGGCACTGCACGGCTCCAATTGGATCGACGACGACGAACCGGTCGAGCTGATCTGGCGCAATCCCTACCCGCCGGAAGGCGTGGTCACCCGCAATCAGCGCCTCGACGACGACGAAATCACCAGCGTTGCAGGGCTTTCGGTGACCACACCCGCACGCACCGCGTTCGACCTGGGACGGCAACCAACCGCCAATGAGGCCGTGGCTCGGCTCGACGCACTCATGCGGGCGACGCCGTTCTCCGTCGAGGAGCCCTTGCTGATCGCCAAGCACCACCCCGGCGCCCGTGGCCTGCGGCAGCTCAGGACCGTCCTCCCCCGAGTCGATCCCGGCGCGGCATCTCCGAAGGAGACGTGGCTAAGGCTGCTCCTGGTCGACGCGGGATTCCCCACGCCGCAGACACAGATATTGGTGGTAGCCAACTACCGCACGGTCGCCGTCCTCGACATGGGCTGGGAACGGTTCAAGGTCGCCGTCGAGTACGACGGCGACCAACACCGGACCAGCCGGCGCCAGTACGTCCGGGACATGCGCAGGCTAAAGGCCCTAGAAGGCCTTGGCTGGATCGTCATCCGCGTGATCGCCGAGGACCGGCCCGAGGACATCCTGCGCAATGTCCGCGACGCGCTGAGCCGCCGCGGATGCCGTCAGCCAAGCCCCAGGTAGCGCTGGATCGTCGGGCCGAGCCACTCCACAACCTCGTCACGGCTCATCGACACGACCGGCGGCAGCCGCAGCACGAACCGGCATAACGCCATTCCCAGGATCTGCGTGCCGATCAGCCCGGCCCGCAGAGCTGCCTCCCCAGCAGGCACCAAAGAAGCGACCAACGGCTCAAGCTGACTCCCGAAAATCTCCCGCATCCGTTGCGCGGCTTCGTCATTGGTGGCGCTAGAACGCAGCAGGATCACCAGCGCCTCGTCCCCCTCCCAGCGGTCGAGAAAGTGCCGCACCAACAACCGCCCAAGTTCGTCGCGGTCGGCCCCTTCAAGAGCAGGAAACCGCAAATCGAACTCGACCGCCGCGGCGAACAGCTTGTCCTTGTTGCCGTAGTAGCGCATCACCATCGCGGGATCGATCCCCGCGTCGGCGGCGATCGCCCGAATCGTGGCGGCCTGAAAGCCCGCCACACCGAACCGTTCGCGCGCCGCCGCCAGGATGACGGCCTTGGTTTCCTCCGACGACCTCCGCATGTCAACAATTGTAGGCCAACAACTGTTGACATCAAGCCCTGGCGGCGTCAGCATGGACTTATGCCAACAAGCGTTGACTAAAACAAACGAGGAGAACCCCCGATGAACGACACCGATGTCCTGGTTGTAGGCGCCGGCCCCAGCGGCCTCACCCTGGCCGCTTCCCTGCTCAATCAAGGCATCCAAGCGGCCATAGTCGACAAATTGCCGGCAGGTGCAAACACCTCCCGCGCGGCCGTCGCCAACGCACGCAGCCTCGAGGTACTCGAGAACCTCGACGTGTCCTGGCGCATGGTCAAGGCCGGACTCATCGCGCCGCGATTCTCGATGCGCCAGGGAGACCGCACGCTGATCCCCATCGACTTCAGCACCCTGCCAACGGACTACCCCTACTCGCTCATGATCTCCCAGGCCGACACCGAGCGCCTACTGGAGCAGCGCCTCAACGAACTTGGGGGTGAAGTGCTCCGCCCGAAGACTCTGAGCCGGATCGCCCAGGATTCGACCGGCGTCACCGCAACCTTTGACGACGGTGAAACCCTAAGGGCCAGTTACGTTGTCGGAGCCGACGGCATGCACAGCACGGTTCGCCACCAGGCCGGCATCGGCTTCGCCGGCAGCCAATTCGCGGAGTCTTTCGCGCTGGCCGACGTTCGCGTGGCGGGCGAGGCGCCCCGCGACGAGGTGATCCTGTTCTACGGCAACGACGGCCTCACTGTGCTCGCACCGCTGCCCGACGGCGTCTTCCGCATCGTCGCGCCGCACCCCGACGCACCGCAATCACCGACGGCCGAGTTCGTCCAGGACCTGCTGGACACCCGCGCTTTCGGACCGGGCCGCACCGAGGTCACCGACCTGCTGTGGGGATCGCGGTTCAAGATTCACCACCGCGTCGCCGATACCTTCCGGGCCGGTCGCTTACTGCTGGCCGGCGATGCCGCCCACGTGCACAGCCCCGCCGGCGGTCAGGGCATGAACCTCGGCATCACCGACGCCATCGAACTAGCCACAGCACTGGCCACCACGCTGCACGGCGGGTCCGACTCGGCGTTGGATGCCTACAGTGCAAGCCAGCGCGCACGAGCACGGCAGGTGCTGACCCTGACCGGACGACTGACCCGGGTCTCCACGTTGCCGCGCCCGTTGCGCCCGATTCGCAACTCGACAATGCGGTTGGCCGCACACGTCCCCGCCGTGCGACGCCAACTCGCCTGGCGGTTGAGCGGCCTGGTGTACCGATGACCCAATCCCGCCCGTCGCAATCGGCGAGGGCGACCAGCCGTGGCCAAAGCCGATCCCCAACGCGCCACAATGTGCATATCCGTATCCGATGTGGCAATGTATCGTTCCTGCAGCGATCCGGAGGCAACCCTGATCACGTCAACAACAACCTCCGCCCCTAAGCCGGCGCGCGTTACCAAACGTCGTGCCGAAACGCGCGCTCGTCTAATCGACGCGGCGTTCCGGGTGTTCGCCGACAAGGGCTATGGGCACGTAACCATTGAGGATGTCTGCGAGGCGGCCGGCTACACGCGCGGGGCGTTCTACTCCCAGTTCGAAAGCCTCGAGGAACTTTTCTACATCCTGTACGACCGGTGGGCAGCCCGCACTGCGGAACAGGTCCGCACCGCCATGGAAGGCGGTGACGCCGTCACCGACCTACCCGGAGTGGTCGAGCGCATCGTCGACAGCCTGCTGCTCGACCGCGACTGGCTGCTCATCAAGATCGACTTCCTGATGTATGCCGCCCGCAACCCCGAACTGGCGCAACGCTGGTCCGTCCACCGCGGCCAATTGCGCAGAGTCATCGAAGAGCGGCTCATCGCCAGTGGCATCGAGTTAAATAAATCGATCGACACGGTCGGCGACACCGCCCGTGCCGTCATCGCCGCCTACGACGGGGTCAGCGTCCAACTCCTGCTCGACAATGACCAGTCCGCCGCCCGGGCTTGGCTCACCCAACTGCTCAACGTTGTCCTGACCCGTTGACACCCCAAATTCCCATGAGTGCTCAACGCCAGCAGGTCGCGGAGGCTTATGCGACCTGGATGTGAGACGCTCCGATACCAACTGCTGGGAGGCTGTCGCTATGGACGCTGACGTCATCGTGATCGGTGCGGGTTTGGCCGGGCTGGTCGCTACCCACGAACTGACCCGCCGGGGCAAGAAGGTCGCGGTGATCGATCAGGAAAACGAGGCCAACTTGGGCGGCCAGGCGTTCTGGTCATTCGGCGGGCTCTTCCTGGTCGACACACCAGAACAGCGCCGCCTGGGCATCAAGGACTCTTTGGAGTTGGCCTGGAACGACTGGTCGGGCAGTGCGGCATTCGACCGGCTCGACGACGAAGACATTTGGGCCGTGAAGTGGGCGCGCGCCTACGTCGACTTCGCCGCCGGCGAGAAGCGCGCGTATCTGACCGATCTCGGGATCGAATTCATGCCCACGGTGGGGTGGGCCGAGCGCGGGGACCTGCGCGCAAACGGGCACGGCAACTCCGTGCCGCGCTTCCACATCGCCTGGGGCACCGGCACCGGAGTCGTGGAGCCGTTCGTGGACTCGGCACTCCAAAGCGCGGCTGACAAGCTGGTGACGTTCTACCACCGCCACCGCGTCGACGAATTGATCATCACCAACGGCATCGCGACCGGTGTCAAAGGCGCAGTGCTGGCGCCCGATGACGCGGTGCGCGGCGCGCCTTCCAACCGTGACGAGGTCGGCGAGTTCCAGCTGTCCGCGCAGGCGGTGATCATCACCACCGGCGGAATCGGCGGCAACCACGAGATGGTGCGGCGCTATTGGCCGGATCGGATGGGCATCCCGCCGGCCTCGATGATCACCGGCGTGCCCGCCTATGTGGACGGCCGGATGCTCGAGATCGCCAATGACAGTGGGGTGCGACTGGTCAACCGCGACCGGATGTGGCACTACACCGAAGGCGTCAACAACTGGGACCCCATCTGGCCCAAGCACGCCATCCGGATCATCCCCGGCCCGTCGTCGATGTGGTTCGACGCATTGGGACGGCGGCTACCCGCCCCCTACCTGCCCGGTTACGACACCCTGGGCACCTTACGGTACCTGCGCACCACGCCCGACATCGCGAAGTACGACCACTCCTGGTACATCCTGACCCAGAAGATCATCAAGAAAGAGTTCGCGCTGTCGGGCTCGGAGCAAAACCCCGACATCACCGGTAAGAGCCGCAAGGCCGTTCTGCAGGAGAGGTTCTTCAACAAGGACGCCACGGGTCCCGTCGAGGCGTTCAAATCGCACGGTGCCGATTTCGTGATCGCCGATAACCTCGAGGAGCTCGTCGAGAAGATGAACGCCCTGACCGACGAACCCCTCCTGGATCCGGCCAACATCCGAGCGCAGATCGAAGCCCGGGATCTGCAGGTGGCCAACCCGTTCTGCAAGGATGTCCAGGTCCAGGGCATCCGCAATGCTCGGCGCGCCCTCGGCGATCGACTCGGCCGGGTCGCCGCCCCGCACCGCATCCTGGATCCCAAGGCGGGACCGCTGATCGCGGCCAAGCTGCATATTCTGACCCGAAAGACATTGGGCGGCATCCAAACCGACCTTGACTCGCGCGCCCTGGGCGTCGACGGTCAACCGATCCCCGGCTTGTATGCCGCCGGGGAGGTCGCCGGGTTCGGCGGCGGCGGGGTGCACGGTTACAACGCGCTGGAAGGCACCTTCCTGGGCGGATGCATCTTCTCCGGACGTGCCGCGGGACGCGCTGCCGCGCAAGACATCTGATCGCGCTCACCGGGAGGTGCGATGAGCTTGCGCTGACCATCGAAGGATGCGTCACACCAGGCACACCAGCCTGCGGGGCTACCTGGCCAGTCGATCCGCGCCAACCCGGTTGGAGTCTTGCTGGTGAGCCGGTCGCTCAGGAGCGCCTGGACGCGACGGTAGCGAGCCGGGGCTACTCCGAACTACGTTGGCGCGCACCATGACTGCAATTGACGCGACTTTCTGCTCCAGCTGTCTTTATTGCTCTCTCGTCACATCCGCAACTCTGGCCTGTGCCGGAGGCTATGGTCTCCCTGCCCACCTAAACGCGACAACTCGGCTTCTGCAGGTCAACGTCACCGCGAAACCCGCACGGCCACCACCAACATGGGCACAACACCGCAGCTCAGGAGATTGTCGCTCACAGCCGGGCACATCGGGTGTCACCAGGCGCAGCGACACATGTGACTGTTGTGACGGTGCGATGTGCCCGATCTATGGTGCGCACCAATTTGAGCCAACACAGGTATCCGACGAACGGTTGACCGTGAGGATGAGACAACCTCAACCAGGCAGCAGCCGCTGCGCACGATTTAGTGGGCCGTCTGCTCGCCCGGCCAAGCGCCCGTCCAGCTACCGAATCAGCGCGGCGGCGTCACCAGCTGCCAGTCGAGGCCGAGACCGTGTGCCTTTACCGTTTCGCCCTCGGCTTCTAGATGCACGGTCGCGCCACCCAGAGGCAGATTCGTCAACGCGATCCTGCCCCACGCCTGCGGCAGCTGGGGCCACACCGACAGCCTGCGGTGTGGCACATGGGGATCGAGCCCCAAGAACGACTACAGCAGCAGTAGCGGCGCGGCGCTGGCCCATGCTTGCGGAGAGCAGGATGTCGGATAAGGCACCGGCGAGGCGAACTGGGAACGGGGGAACCCGCAGCAAAGCTCCGGCAGGCGCCCGCCGAATGTCGTCGCCGCGTCGAGAAGCCCGGTCCTTCCAACCCTGGTTGACCAACCCGCAGTCGGTGGCCCGCTGGTATTCGACGAAGCCGTCGCCATCGCGGTCGCCGTAGCGCTCTGCCCAGGCGAGCGCGGCATCGGCCGCAGGAAGCAGGGACCGAACCACCCCGTCGTCGGCGCCCCACCGCCAGCATTCGGCCAGCAGCATCGCAACGAGCGGGGTGGCGTCGATCGAACCGTAGTAGATGCTGCCGCCGAGTACATCGGCGCTGTTCGCACCCGGTTCGCCACGGGAGCAGACGCGGCGCCTCGCCGATCGCCTGCAGTGCGCCGTCGGGCCTCCGCGAAAATCAAGGGATGTTGAACCCGGACATACCGGCACCGGTCGCCCAGGCGCGGGATCGGGCCGCGCTGCAGGCGGTGAACTTCTTCATGGCCGACATGGAGGCCGGCATGGGCCCGTTCTTGGGTGTGTTGCTGGCCAGCCGTGGCTGGACGACCGGCACCATCGGCGCGGTGATCACGTTGGGCGCGATCGTCGGCATGGTCGCGGTCGGCCCCGCAGGGGCGCTGGTCGACGCCACCTATCGCAAGCGGACCTGGGTCATCGTGGGTCGGTCTTGCCGCGGTTGCCGCCTCCGCGGTGATCCTGACGTCGCCGCATTTCTGGGTCGTCGCCGCCGCCCAGGCCGTCATGTGCATTTCTGGGGCGACGATCGCCCCCGCGGTCATCGGCATCACCCTTGGTGTCGTGGGCCAGGCGGGCTTTACCGGCCAAAACGGTCGAAACCAGGCCTTCAATCACGCCGGCAACATGGCCGGTGCCGCGATCGCGGGGCTGCTGGGCTGGCGGTACGGGTACCCCGCGGTGTTCTGGCTGGCCGCCGGGTTCGGGGTGGCCACCGTCGTGGCGGTGCTGGCAATCCCCGCCGGCCGCATCAACCACCACGTCGCGCGGGGCGAGGCCCGCACCGACCAGGCGCCGGTCAAGGCGATGCGGGTGCTCTGCCAATCCCGGTCGCTACTCGCGTTGGCCGGCGCGCTGGTGCTGTTCCACTTGGGAAACGCGGCCATGTTGCCGCTGTACGGGCTCGCCGTGGTGGCTACCCACGCCAACCCGTTTACCACGGTGGCCAGCACGGTCGTCGTCGCTCAGGCGGTCATGATCGTCACCTCACTGGTCGCGATGAGGATCGCCCAAAGGCGTGGCTATTGGCTGGCCATCCTGATCGCGTTCACCGCCTTACCGGTCCGGGGGTTGCTCGCCGCAGGTGTCATCACGACCTGGGGAGTGATACCGGTGCAGGTGCTCGACGGTGTCGGCGCTGGAATGCTTTCGGTTGCGGTGCCGGGGCTGGTTGCTCGAATACTTGACGGCACAGGTCACATCAATGTCGGCCAGGGCGCGATTATGGCGGCGCAAGGGCTCGGCGCTGCGCTCAGCCCCCTGCTGGGCGGCGAAGTCGCGCAGCATCTTGGATTCCCCGTCGCGTTCCTGATGCTCGGTGGACTGTCGCTGGGATCGCTGATCATCTGGCTCTGGTTCGCACCCATCCTGCGCCGCGCCGGCGCGCCTGACCCCGCGAGCAGACACGGAATCGCCCAAAATCTCCGATTTTGATGGGATTCTGTGTCTGCTCGCGCCTCCCAGCACCATGGCCAACAATCAGGCAAAATAGGCCGCATGGACACTGGTGTGACCTCACCTCGGGTCTTGGTTGTCGACGACGATTCGGACGTGCTCGCCTCGCTGGAGCGCGGCCTTCGCCTGTCCGGATTCGAGGTAGCGACCGCGGTCGACGGCGCCGAGGCCTTGCGCAGCGCCACCGAGACCCGCCCGGACGCGATCGTGCTCGATATCAACATGCCCGTGCTGGACGGCGTCAGCGTCGTCACAGCGCTACGAGCCATGGACAACGACGTCCCGGTCTGTGTGCTGTCCGCACGTAGCTCGGTCGACGACCGAGTGGCCGGCCTGGAGGCGGGTGCCGACGACTACCTGGTCAAGCCGTTCGTGCTGGCCGAGCTGGTCGCGCGGGTGCGCGCGCTGCTGCGGCGCCGCGGCGCCACCGCGACGTCCTCCTCGGAAACCATCACGGTGGGCCCGCTGGAAGTGGACATTCCCGGCCGGCGAGCCCGTGTTAACGGCGTGGACGTCGACCTGACCAAGCGGGAGTTCGACCTGCTGGCGGTGCTGGCCGAGCACAAGACGGCGGTGCTGTCACGGGCCCAACTGCTCGAGCTGGTGTGGGGCTACGACTTCGCCGCCGACACCAACGTCGTCGACGTCTTCATCGGGTACTTGCGGCGCAAGCTGGAGGCCAACGGCGGTCCCCGGCTGCTGCACACCGTCCGAGGAGTCGGGTTCGTACTCAGGATGCAGTAGGTGAACATCCTGCAACGGTTGTTAACCCGTACTCCCTCGCTGCGGACCCGGGTGGTGGTCGCGACCGCCATTGGCGCCGCGATTCCGGTGCTCATTGTCGGCGTCGTCGTCTGGTTCGGCATCACCGGCGACAGCAAAGAGCGGCTGGACCGCCGGCTGGACGAGGCGGCGGGTTTCGCGATCCCGTTCGTGCCGCGCGGCCTCGACGAGATCCCGCGTTCGCCCAACGATCGGGACACCGTCATCACGGTCCGGCGCGGTAGTGTCGTCAAGTCGAATTCCGACATCACGCTGCCCAAGCTGCAACAGGACTACGCCGACACCTATATCCGCGGGGTGCGCTACCGGGTGCGCACGGTCGAGATCCCGGGACCGGAACCGACGTCGGTGGCGGTGGGTGCAACGTATGACGACACCCTCGCCCGTACTAACGGCCGGCATCGTCGGGTAATCCTCATCTGTGGCTTCGCCATCGGCGCGGCGGCGGTGTTCGCATGGCTGTTGGCCGCGTTCGCGGTGCGACCATTCAAACAACTCGCCGAGCAGACCCGATCGATCGACGCCGGCGACGAGGCACCCAGGGTCGAAGTGCACGGCGCCAGCGAGGCCGTTGAGATCGCCGAGGCGATGCGCGGCATGCTGCAACGCATCTGGAACGAGCAGAACCGTACCCAGGAAGCGCTGGCCTCGGCGCGCGACTTCGCGGCCGTGTCCTCGCACGAGCTGCGCACCCCGCTAACCGCGATGCGGACCAACCTCGAGGTGTTGTCCACCCTGGACCTGCCCGAGGACCAGCGCAAGGAAGTGCTCAACGACGTGATCCGCACCCAGTCGCGCATTGAAGCCACGCTGAGCGCCTTGGAGCGGTTGGCCCAGGGCGAGTTGTCCACCTCAGAGGATCATGTGCCGGTCGACATCACCGAGCTGCTCGATCGCGCCGCCCACGATGCCATGCGTATCTACCCCGACCTCGACGTATCCTTGGTGCCGTCGCCGACCTGCATCATCGTGGGGTTGCCGGCCGGGTTGCGCCTGGCCGTCGACAACGCCATCGCCAACGCTGTCAAGCATGGCGGCGCAACCCGGGTCCAGCTGTCCGCGGTCAGCTCGCGAGCCGGCGTTGAGATCGCCATCGACGACAACGGAACCGGGGTACCCGAAGACGAGCGTCAGGTGGTGTTCGAGCGGTTCTCCCGCGGGTCGACGGCGTCGCACTCGGGGTCGGGACTGGGACTCGCGCTGGTGGCCCAGCAGGCTCAGCTGCACGGCGGGACGGCTTCGCTGGAGAACAGCGCGCTGGGCGGCGCGCGTTTGGTGCTGCGCCTTCCCGGCCCGACTTAGCCGCTCTAGGCCGCTCTAGGCCGCTCAAGACGGTCACTTTCGTTGCGCGCTCTTGCGCCACGGCGTGAAAAACGCTCGCGCGGCACACTCTTCGTCTTCGAACCAGACTTGCGCGACGATCGGGTCGTAGCCCGGATCGTCGGGAGTGTAGTAGAGCCTGGTATCCGAGCGCCCCTTCACCAGCCATCCGTCTGGTCCGCTGCCGTCGGCTTCCGCGCGAGCCGAGCCGGGCCCGTACGGCGCAAACCGCGCCCCTGAGACGCTAGCCCGCTTGGCAACCGGAATCCGCTCTGTAGGAACATCTTTCGCGACGGGAATCCTCGCGGTGGGTGCCCCTTTGGCGGCGGGTATTCTCTTCCGCGGCGGGCGCTTGGCGCCGGCTTTCTTCTTCGGATGTGCCCCTGGTCTTTTCGGCTTTTTCGCGGCATCCGGTTTTTTCACCGGAGCCGCCCTGCCGGGCGTCGCTGCCACCCGGGGCGTCGCAAGCACCGGAACCCGCAGATTGACGGGGCGAACCAGCTGCGTGAACGTCAGCAACATCCCGAGCACGAATGACAGGGCGACAAGCCACCAGTGCACCTGACCCATCACGGCGCTCCCGTTTCCTGCGGCAATTCCGCCGTGGGCATTTCCTCTGTGGGTGCTTCCTCGACTTTGGGCGCGTCTTCGTTCTTCTTCTTAATCGACACGGCGACGATGACCCAGGCGACGGCCGAACCGGCCACGAAGGCAGCCAGGTAGCACAACCACTGGATCACGAAGCCCATCCTGGATTCTCCTTAGCTGACCACGATTTCGGCGCGGCGATTCTTGGCCCGGCCCTCGGCTGTGTCGTTGCCGGCGATCGGATTTGTCGAGCCGAGACCCTTGGCGACGACGTGATCGCGCGCAACGCCGTGGGCAATCAGAAAGTCGGCGACGGTGTTTGCTCGCTGGGTGCTCAGCGGAATATTAAGGCCCTCACTGCTGAAGTTGTCGGTGTAGCCGTTGATCGTCACCCGCGCGTTCGGACATGCCTTGAGCCGGTCTGCGACCTTGGTCAGGATCTGAGTGTCGGCCGGGGTCAGGCTAACCCCGTCGTCGGCAAAGAAGATCGGCCCGCCCGTCACGGCGTTGATTGCTGCCTGCAGGTCGGCACACGGCGCGGCGCCGGGCGGTCCAGGCCGCTTGGCCTCAATCTTGTTGGCGATAATCATCCCGGGCCAAGCAGTTACGGCCGCACGCTCGACCGCGTCCTTCTGGTCACCCACTGCGGCAGTCCCCGTCAGCGTGATGGTGTCCAGCTCGACCTTGAGAGTGAAATCGGGAATAGGCACGCTGGCAGTGAATACTGGTTCTGCATTTGAGAAATCGAGTGAATGAACGATCGGGTCGATGCGGATTTGGTCGATGACGTTGACGTCCGGAGTCAGTAAACCTTTGAGCGACTTCATCAGCGCCGCCTTGGCGGTGTCATCGGGAAAGTCGCCGATAAGGGTAATGGTGTTGCCGCTGCGGCTAATCGAAAGCAGCGACAACGACGTTGCAGGAACGCTCGGGGTGCCGCTGGTGGCCGTCAGTGTCGGAAGGTCGCCGGTTGGGCCGGTGACCGCCTCGGGTCGCTCGTAGGCACCGTAACCGATTACGGCTATCAGCAACGGAATAGCAACCAGTCCAATGAACCAGGCAAGGCCCAGTGGCTGCCGCTGAAATTTCGGAGTTCGGCGCGCGTCGGTGGGTGGCGCGGGCGCTTGGCCCACACCTGCCTTCAAACCCACCATGGCTCCCCTCCCTCGGGTCATTAAACAGCCATTGAACAGCCCAAGTACGCGCTACAGGCGATATGCAGCCTACCGAGTCAACGCCCCCGAAACGGCCGATGTCGGGCACACTGGGGCGATGAGTAACGGCGACATTACCGAGGATGCGAGCATGAGCAGCTGCGCCGCATCGAGATTGAACTCGATCGGTGCTGGGACCTGCTGCGACAGCGGCGCGGAACCGGTGGTGACCCGCGCGAAGCGAGCGTCCGTCCGTGCGACCAGATCGAGGATTGCACACGGCTAGAAACTGAACCCGCCATGCCGGTCGCACCGCAATACGACATCGCAGTAGTTGGTGGTGGCCACAACGGCCTGGTCGCGGCCGGGTATCTGGCCCGGGCGGGTCTTCGGGTGCGCTTGCTCGAGCGGCTGGCACACATCGGCGGGGCGGCCGTGTCGGTGCAAGCCTTCGAAGGCGTCGAGGTCCGGCTGTCGCGGTATTCCTACCTGGTCAGCCTGCTGCCGTCAGGCATCGTGGCCGACCTGGGTGTCCCGGTCCGATTGGCGCGGCGTCAGTTTTCGTCGTACACCCCCGACCCGGCTGCGGCCGGGCGCTCTGGCCTGCTGATCGGGCCGCAAAACACGTTCGCTGCGATCGGCGCCGCCGGTGATGAGCACGGGTTCGCCGAGTTCTACCGGCGCTGCCGGTTGGTGACCGAACAGCTCTGGCCGACGCTGCTCGAACCAATGCCCACCCGCGAGCAAGCCCGTCGGCGAGTGCTCGCCTGCGGCGACCCCGAGGCCGCGGCCGCCTGGCGAGCCATGGTCGATGATCCGATCGGAAACGCCATCGTCGACGCGGTGAGCAACGACCTGGTCCGGGGTCTGATCGCCACCGATGCACTGATCGGCACCTTCGCCCGCCTCGACGATGAGTCGCTGCGGCAGAACATTTGCTTTCTGTACCACGTGCTCGGCGGGGGCACCGGAGACTGGGATGTCCCCGTCGGCGGCATGGGCTCGGTGACGTCGGGCCTGGCCGCCGCGGCCGCCCGCCATGGTGCCGAAATTACCACCGGCGCAGACGTTTTCGCCATCGACCCAAACGGGGAGGTGCGTTACCGCCATGACGATTCAGAGCATCTGATCCGGGCCCGGTTCGTGCTGGCCGGCGTCACACCGGCGGTCCTGGCCGGCCTGCTGGGCGAACCGGCGCCGGCAGTGGCCCCGGGAGCGCAGGTCAAAGTGAATATGGTGTTGCGGCGACTGCCTCGGTTGCGCGACGACAGTGTCACAGCGGCGCAGGCATTTTCCGGCACCTTCCACGTCAACGAAACGCTGACCCAGCTGGATGCCGCCTACTCACAGGCAGCTGCCGGCCAGTTACCGGATCCGCTGCCCTGCGAGGCGTACTGCCATTCACTGACCGATCCGAGCATCCTGTCGCCGGAACTGCGCGCCGCAGGGGCTCAGACGATGACGGTGTTCGGCTTGCACACGCCGCATTCGGTGTTTGGCGAGGCCGACCCCGACAAGTTACGCAACGAGTTGGCCGAGTTGGTATTGGCATCGCTGAATTCCGTTCTGGCCGAACCGATTCAGGATGTAGTCAGCACCGATGCGCAGGGCCGGCCCTGCATCGAGACGACGACCACCCGGGACTTGCAACATACCCTGCAGATGACCGCAGGCAACATCTTCCACGGCGACTTGTGTTGGCCGTTCGCTGACGATGAGGGCCCGTTGGACACCCCGGCGCGGCGGTGGGGGGTCGCCACTGCCCACGAGCGGATCCTGTTGTGCGGCTCGGGCGCCCGCCGCGGCGGCGCGGTGTCGGGCATCGGTGGCCACAACGCCGCGATGGCAGTGCTCGCTTCTCTGGCGAGCAGACGCAAAAGCCCCTAAAACCTGCCGGTTTTGGGGGCTTTTGCGTCTGCTCGCCAGGGCTACCGCGCGTCGATCGTGGTGTAGTCGCGCTCCGTGTAGCCGGTGTAGATCTGGCGCGGACGTCCGATCTTGCTGTCACCCTCGTCGTGCATCTCACGCCAGTGCGCGATCCAGCCGGGCAGCCGGCCCAGCGCAAACAGGACCGTGAACATCCGGGTCGGGAAGCCCAGCGCACGGTAGATCAGCCCGGTGTAGAAGTCGACGTTCGGATAGAGCTTGCGTTCGATGAAGTAGTCGTCGGTCAACGCCGCTTCTTCTAGTCCCTTGGCGATGTTCAGCAGGTCGTCGTCGCCGCCGAGCTTGGCGAGGATCTTGTCGGCCTGCTCTTTGACGATTCGCGCGCGAGGATCGTAGTTCTTGTAGACGCGGTGGCCGAAGCCCATCAATTTGACGCCGGCCTCGCGGTTCTTCACCTTCCGGACGAACTCGCTAACGTCATCGCCGCTCTGGCGGATCTGCTCGAGCATCTCGAGCACCGCCTGGTTGGCCCCGCCGTGCAGCGGGCCCCACAACGCGTTGATTCCGCCGGAGATCGAGGTGAACAGGTTGGCCCGCGACGAGCCCACCAGCCGCACCGTCGACGTCGAGCAGTTCTGCTCGTGGTCGGCGTGCAGGATGAACAGCATGTCCAGCGCCCGCACCACCTCGGGATCGGCCTGGTAAGGCTCGGCAGGGAACCCGAAGGTCATCCGCAGGAAGTTCTCCACCAGCGTCAGTGAGTTGTCCGGGTACAGGAACGGCTGGCCGACCGACTTCTTGTAGGCATACGCGGCGATAGTGGGCAGCTTGGCCAGCAGACGAATGGTCGACAGCTCTACCTGGTTGTTGTCCATCGGGTCCAGGGCGTCTTGGTAGTAGGCGCTCAACGCATTGACCACGCTTGACAACACCGGCATCGGGTGCGCATTGCGCGGGAAGCCGTCGAAGAACCGTTTCAGGTCTTCGTGCAGCATGGTGTGCCGCTGGATCCGGTGGGTGAACTCGGCCAGCTGGTCGGTATTCGGCAACTCGCCGTAGATCAGCAGGTAGCTGACCTCGATGAAGGTCGATTTCTCGGCCAGCTGCTCAATTGGATAGCCGCGATACCGCAGAATGCCGGCGTCACCGTCGATGTAGGTGATGGAGCTCTTGGCAGCGGCGGTGTTGACGAAACCGACGTCGAATGTGGTGTAACCGGTCTTCGCCAGCAGTGGGCCCAGCGCAATGCCGTCGTTTCCCTCGGTGGCGCGCACGATCTCCAGGTCGAGCTCGCCCCCCGGATAGCGGAGGGTGGCGGTGTCATCGGTTTCGGCCACGAGAACCCCTTTGCGCTCTGATATGGCTGCCCGCACTGCGTGCGTATACGTATAGGTGAAGGTAGTCGTTATCGTGACGACGTGCCTGCCCGGGGGGTCGGTCTGCTGATCAGGGGGTCACGCGATGGCGGCACATTCACAGCAATCCGGCAAGCGTGTACAAGACCAGGGACGCGGCGACCGCGACATTGAGGCTGTGGCCGGCACCGACCATTGGGATCTCCACCGCGAGATCGAGCTTGTCCACGGCCTCGGGCGGAATGCCATAACCCTCGTTGCCCAGCACGACGACGGTGCGGGTGCGCGCCGCTGGGAGGTCATCGAGTCGTATCGATTCGTCGGTGAACTCGACGCCGACAACCTGAGTCTCGTCAGAATGGCGTCGTAACCATCGGCCGACATCGCCATAGATCCAGTGGATTGCATGATCCTGTCCGCAGGGTGTTGCCCTTCTGGAGCGCTTCGGCCACGCAACGCAAATTTGGCACCACCATGCACGCGCCCACGGCGTCGCAGGTGCGCAGCGAGAACACAGGTTGGCTCCGTATTTGGGCCATAGCGGCGCCCCGACCAGGTGGTTCCAGCATCGGTGCCGACGGGGCCGTCGTTGCCGGTGGATTTCTTGACGGGTGCGGATCCGGGGGGCCGATGATGCGCCTGGGGCGCGGCTCACAGGTGGGCGGGAACGCCCTTCCCGCCGAGTTGAAGATGATTCACGCAATCGATTTTTGGACGTCGTGCCGTGTGGTCATTGCGGCGCCGCGCTTGCCCGGGATCGGGTCCGCGGAATCCGCTCCCAACAGAGAAACCCCCGTCAGCGTCCTGGTGGACGCCCTATCCTTGGGCGATCGGGTAGTCGGGCGGGACGGTGTTCGGATGACGGTCACGTGCGGGACATGCGGCATAGCTCTGCGGGAGAACGCTAAGTTCTGCGACCAGTGCGGTGCCCCCACTGCCGTGTCGGGTGACACAGCCAAGTACAAGCAGGTGACGGTGCTGTTCGCGGACGTGGTGCGATCCATGGACATCGCGGCCGCCGTGGACATCGAGCGGTTGCGCGAAATCATGACCGACCTGGTCGAGCGGTCGGCGGCCGTGGTGCAGCGCTATGGCGGGACCGTGGAGTACCACGGCGATGGTGTGATGGCACTGTTCGGCGCCCCAATTTCCCTGGAAGACCACGCCTTTCGAGCATGTCTGACGGCCCTGGCCATCCAGGAGGAGGCCCACCGGCTGGAGGCCGAGGTGCAGCGGCGCGATGGTGTGGCGCTGGGGCTGCGGGTCGGCCTGAATTCGGGTCGGGTGATCGCCGGCGAGATGGGTTCGGGCTCGCTGGGCTACATCGCGACCGGCGAGACGGTCGGGTTCGCGCAGCGGATGGAATCGGCTGCGCGCCCCGGCGGGGTGATGCTGTCGGAGTCGACCGCCCGGCTGGTCGAGCACGCCGTGATGCTGTCTGAACCCGAATGGGTGCACATCAAGGGTGCCGACGAACCGGTGCGCGCGCGGCAGCTACTGGCGATCGCCCCGCCGCATGGCCTCGTCCGCAGGACTGAGGCCAGCCTGGTCGGTCGGCGCTGGGAGATGGCGGCCTTGGACGCGATGGTCGACCGCGCGATCGACGGCCGCGGGGGTGTCGTGACGGTGATGGGACCGCCGGGTATCGGTAAGAGCCGGGCGGCGCGGGAAGTCGCGGCGCTGGCCGCCGAGCGCGGACTCGAGGTGATTTGGACCTTCTGCGAGTCGCACGCCCGCGACATTTCCTTCAGTGTGGTGGCGGGGCTGCTGCGCGCGGGCATGGGTGTGGCCGACCTCGACGGCGAAACCGCCCGCGCCAAGCTGCGAGAGGCGGCACCCCCGGAGCCCGACCCGCAGGATCTGCTGCTGCTTGACGATCTTCTCGGCTTCGCCGACCCCACCGTGTCGCTACCCCCGATCGACCCGGATGCGCGGCGGCGCCGACTGACCGCCTTGATCAACACCACCTCGCTGGCGCGCACTGGTCCCGCGTTGTTCATTATCGAGGACGCCCATTGGATAGATGCGGTCAGCGAGTCGATGCTCGCCGATTTCCTCACCGTCATTCCGCGCACCCAGTCGATGGTGTTGATCACTGCCCGCCCCGAGTATCAGGGGATCCTGACACGAGTGCACGGGGCCCAGACGATAGCGCTTGCCCCGCTGGGTGATTTGGACACCGCAGCGCTATTGGGTGAACTTCTGGGAGCCGATCCCTCGGTGGCCGAGTTAGCCCGGATCATCGCCGGGCGGGCACGCGGCAACCCGTTTTTCGCCGAGGAGATGGTGCGCGAGCTGGTGCAGCGCGGGGTTCTGGCCGGCGAACGCGGCAGCTACCTGTGTGACACGAGTGCCGCCGACGTCACAGTGCCGGCGACGGTGCAGACGGCCATCGCGGCGCGCATCGACCGGCTGGACTCGGCAGCCAGGCAGACACTGAACGCGGCGTCGGCGATCGGCGACCGCTTCGCCGCGGAGCTACTCGTCGCGCTGGGCATCGATCCGGCGGTCGACGAACTGCTGCGCGCGGAGCTGATCGATCAGGTGCGGCTCACCCCGAACGCCGAATATGCGTTCCACCACCCGCTGATCCACGCGGTAGCCTACGAATCGCAGCTGAAATCCGATCGCGCCCAGTGGCACCGGCGCCTGGCCGTCGCTATCCAAGAACGCGAGCCGGGGTCGGTGGAGGAGAACGCGGCGCTGATCGCCGAACATCTCGAATCCGCCGGCGAACTGTCCGCAGCGTATAGCTGGCACATGCGCGCCGGCGCGTGGTCAATGAACCGCGATCTCGACGCTGCCCGGCTCAGCTGGGAGCGGGCACGCCGCACCGCCGACCGACTACCCGATGACGACCCACACAGCCTGCCCATGCGCATCGCACCCCGTACCATGCTGTGTGCCACAGACTTTCACGCCCGGGCACTCCAGGAAAGCCACAGCCGCTACGCCGAGCTGCGGGAGTTGTGCACCGCGGCCGGGGACAAGGTCTCGCTGGCCATCGCCATGACCGGGCTGGCTACCGAGCTCGTGTATACCGGGCGTTCGCATGAGGGGTCGAGGCTGGCATCCGAACAGATGGGGCTGCTCGAATCGATCGACGATCCCACTCCGATCATGGCGTTGGCGGTCATAGCGTTCGTCAACTGGGCAGACGCCGGCGAATTCGGCGAGATGTTGCGGTGGTCGCAGACCGTCGTCGACCTGGCCGGGGGCGACCCCGTCAAGGGGGCGGGCTTCGGCGTCGGATCACCGCTGGCGGCCGCGTTGGCGGCGCGCAGCGTCGCCCGGTGGTGGCTGGGCCGTCCCGGGTGGCGGCAGGACCTCAACGACGCCCTCGCGATTGCCCGAACGAGCGATCCGACAACCGTCGCCTTCGTCGTCTCATGGACCTACGGAACGCAAATACTCTGCGGGGTGCTTCGGGCTGACGACCCCGCGGTGCAAGCGTGCGAGGAGGCGGTGCAGACCGCGCAACGAGCCGGCAACGATCACGCACTGGGCTTGGCCGAGTGCGCGTTGGGTACCGCCCTGCTGCATCGAGACGCCCCCACCGACCGTCACGCGGGACTCGAGCTCTTCGTACGGCTCCGCGAGTTTCAGCGCGAACATGCTCCCTTCCTGGTCCCGGTCACCGACTTGCTGGTTGCCCGGGAACGGGCCAGGCGCGGCGACCGCGATGCTGCCATCGGGGTGATGCGCGACGCCGTGGACCATCTGCAGCGGGCAGGACGGCTCGGGTTCGGCGTTTGGGGCACCGGCGCGCTCGCCGAGACGCTACTGGAACGTGGCGCCGAAGGCGACTTAGCCGAAGCCGCAGAGGCTTTCGACTGGTTGGCGAGTCTTCGGGCCGATCAAGGTTCGGCGATGCGCGAGATCACGCTGCTGCGGCTGCGCGTCCTGCTGGCCCGCGCCCGTGGCGACAATGATGCCTATCGGGAGTCGGTCGATAGCTACCGCGCGATGGCGGAATCGTTTGGCTTCGAGGGACACATCTCGTGGGCCGAGGGGATAACCAAGGGAAACTCCACTTAACGCGCAACACAAGATTCTCGGACAATCGGGCCTCGGCGGACCCGGCAACGACTGCGCCGAAACCGAGGTTCGCATACCACGATGTCGCCAACGAGTCACCGAATGTGAGCGTCGGCTGGCCCGAGTTGACGGTCCCGTCCACCGCTCGGCACGTCGTCGGCGTAGTGCGCCAGCGATTCCTGAATGCCGGCAATGAGCACTGGGTGCGGACTGGATTCGATGAACGTGCGATAACCATGTTGGTACGACCACCGGACGGCTTCGCCGAACAGGACTGGTTGGCGCAAATTGGCGAACCAGTAGTCTCCGTCGAGGATCGACGTGTCCAGTCCGGCGCCGGTGACCGAGGAGATGAATGGGATATCGCCGGTTCGTGGCCGCAGGCCGGAAAGCGACTCGCGTAGCGTCTCTCGCAGCGCGTCCACGTCGGCGGAATGCGAGGCGTAGTCGACGGCAATCCGCGTGGCCGGCACGTCATCTCGCTCGCATATGGTCATGAGCTCATCCAGTGCCGCCGCGTTCCCGGTGACGACCGTCGACGACGGATCGTTCTGCGCGGCAACGGTAATCGAGTGACGCCATGGTTTGATGAGCTCGAACACCCATCCGCCGGGCCGCGAGATCGAGACCATACCACCGGTTCCCGCGATTGCCCCGATTTCCTTGCTGCACAATGTGACTACCTTAGCGGCGTCTCGCAGCGACAAGGCACCCGAGACATAGGCTGCCGCGATCTCGCCCTGCGAATGGCCCAGTACGGCGTCCGCGTGGATTCCCAGCGCGAGCCAATGCGCAGCAAGCGACACCATCACCGCAAACAGGGCTGGCTGCGCCACATCAACCCGGTCCAGGCCCGGAGAACCCTCACCGCCCCGAACCACCTCGAGCAGCGACCAATCGACGAAATCGGCGAAAGCGGCTTCGCAGAGCCGCAATTGCTTGGCGAAAGCCGGCGCGGAGTCCAACAACTCGATAGCCGCCGTGCCCGTCAGCTGCGAACCCTCGCCGGGGAATACGAAGACCGTTCCCGCGGTGGCAATGGCCTTTCCGGTCCGGCCTTCGTCCGTCATCGCCCCTCCGCGATCGGCGAATTTCGAGGCGAACATCATCGTTGGCTCGGTTCGTAACCCAC